>NZ_JBEZEK010000004.1:0-348242 GCF_040648835.1 Micromonospora sp. NPDC049081
TCCTCGCAAAGGACCGCGACAAGTAACACGAAACGACCACCGGGGGTCAATCCCAATCCGTCGTTAGGGGGTCAGTTCCAGTCCGCCGTTGACAGGCGATGGCGGGCGAAGCGCACCACCAGGATGCCGACGGTGGCGAGCAGCGCGTCCCGACGTAGGTCGATCTCCCGCTCGCGGGGATCACCATGGGTCGTCGCGCCGTCGAGTTCGAAGTCGACGCGCTCCCGCTCGGCGTACACGTCGAGGTAGATGGTGCGCCGACCGACGACGATCCGGGCCTGCCTGCGGAAGACGGGCATTCCCGCACCGGTGAAGACGTGGTCGTGTCCCCAGATCTCCAGCGGGCTACGACATCCTCCGGCGAGCCGGTCGAGCAGGGTACTCAACCCGGCCCGCCCGGTCAGCCTCGGCACGGCGGTGAGCGCCGAGGCGATCCGCTCCGGGGTGGTGAGCCGGTCGTTGACGGCTTTGATCACCGGAGCGGGGCGATCCTGCGGGGGCAGCAACGGCCAGGCGTCGACCAGGGCCCGTTCCAACCGCACCACCGTAAGACCACGCCGGATCAGCACCCCGGGTGGGGCGAGGGAGAGGTCATCCCGGCGGTGGACCACGAGGTGCGACCGGCTCCTGAGCCCGCAACCCGCCATCACGTCCAGGCGCACCGGCTCCCCGTCCGGCTGCCCGCGTACTCCCCAGACGGCGAGGGCGGTGACGCTGCCCAGCGCCGCACGCCCGTCGGCCCAGGCGAGCGCCGCCCGGTGGCGGCGGGTGACGTCCAGCAGCCGAAACGCCTCGTCGCCATCGGGTCCGACGGCTCCCACCCCGGCAACGGCACCCGGCGCGGCACGGCCGAAGGTGACCGAAGCGCACCGCGACGCAGCGGCGGAGACAGCGGTATGTCCGGCGACGCCGGCACTGTCGGCAGCGGAGGCCGCGCGGGCGGCGGCGGAAGTACAGAGGTCAACGGCGGCCAGGGAGCCGGAGGTGGACGAGCCGGAGGCGAAAGAGCCAGCCGTGGCAGAGCCGGACGCGGCAGAGCCCGAGGCGGAGGAGGTGGACGCGGAAGAGGCGGGGGCAACGGAGACAGTGGAGGTGGTGGGGATGATCAGGGCGGCGTCAACGTAGACGCCGGGCAGGACCCGCCGGAGTTGGCCCACGCGATGGGCGTGGGTGAGCACCCAGGCCGGCACCACCTGCACCACCACCCGGCGCGTCACCACCCCACCGTCCCGCTCCACCAACGCTCGCAACACCGGATGCATGTCCGAAGGCTGCCTCCGGTAGGCGTACCGCGGCGACACTCCGCTACCGCCCTGTGGACACCCACCACCGCTGTGGACAACACCCCACTCGTCAACGGGATCTGCTAACGAACCAAGGCATCCCTGGTCGGGCTACCAGGCGAACTCAAGATCAGATTGCAATTACGAGCACTTTCCCCGGCGTGTCGTCTGCTTTTCGGCACTCTGATCATCGGGGCAGCGGGACGCGGGGGCGGGTGGGTGGGCGTAGCGGCGGGTGGGTGGGGTATGCGCGGGCGGTGCGGGTGGTGGTGGTCGGTGGGGGTTTCTCGGGGCTCGCCGCTGCGGCGGTGTTGTGCCGGGGTGGGGCACGGGTGCTGGTGCTGGAGGCGCGGGAACGGGTCGGGGGGCGGGTGGCGACCCGGCGGCTGGACGACGGCACGGCGCTGGACCTGGGCGCGCAGTGGATCGGCCCGACCCAGGAACGGATGGCCGCCCTGGTGGCCGAGCACGGGCTGACCACGTTCCCGTCGGCCGCGTACGGGAGGCCGGTGGTGCGCTGGGACGGGCGGCTGCGGGAGACACCGCCGGAGTCGGTCCGGCAGACGGTCAACCTGCTCGACGACTTCGCCGCCGAGGTGGACCCGGCGGCCCCGTGGCGGGCGGCCCGGGCGGACGAGTGGGACCGGCTCACCCTCGGCGGCTGGTTGGCCACGGTCGCGCCCGATCCGGTGACGGCCCGGTACGTGGGTCGGCTGATCGCCGGTGGGTTGCTGGCGGCGGACCCGGACGAGGTGTCGCTGTTGCAGGTGCTGTTCTACCTGCGCAGCGGTGGTGGGAGCGGGTTGCTGCTGGGGATGGCCGGGGGTGCCCAGCAGGATCGGATCGTGGGCGGTCCGGCCCTGCTGGCGGAGCGGATGGCGGCGGCGCTGCCCCCGGGGACGGTACGGTCCGGGGCACCGGTGCGGGCGATCCACCAGGACGGGCACACGGTGGTGGCGTACACCGATGACGGGGCGTACCCGGCTGGGGCGGTGGTGGTGGCGGTGGCCCCGGCGCTGGCGGGCCGGATCGCGTACTCACCGGCGCTGCCGGCCCTGCGCGACGCGTTGACCCAGCGGATGCCGATGGGGTCGGCGTTGAAGCTGCACGCGGTCTACCCGACGCCGTTCTGGCGGGCCGACGGGTGTTCCGGGGTGACCACGTCGACCGACGGGCCGCTGACCGAGACGGTGGACAACTCGACGCCGGGTTCGACGCGTGGGGTGCTGACCGCGTTCAGCTACGGCCGGCAGGCCCGGGAGCTGCGCCGGCTGTCGCCTGGCCGACGACGGGCGGCGGTGCTGGCCGCGCTGGTGGGGCTGGTCGGTCCGGCCGCCGCCGAGCCTGACGACCTCGTCGAGTACGACTGGTCGGCCGACGAGTGGACCCGGGGCTGCTTCTGCGGGGCGTTGACCCCCGGCGCGTGGCGGGACCACGGTCCCGAGCTGCGCCGGCCGGTGGGGCGGGTGTACTGGGCGGGCACCGAGACGGCGACCCGGTGGGCCGGCTACCTGGAGGGCGCGGTGCTGGCCGGCGAACGGGCGGCGGCCGAGGTCCTCGCCCACTACTCCGCCTGACCCGTGGCCGGTAGATCCGCCCACACCTCGACCGTCGGTAGACCGCGCGACCCGGGGCGGACGGATCCGCTCGCACCGTGACCGTCGGGCGGGTGGACGGTAGCGCCACGTGCAGAAATAGATAATCTTGATTCAGTCTATTGAAAACTATCTCCGGCCGTGACCTAATACCTGACAGTTCCTTTCGTCGCTCCCGCCGTAACCACGCGGCATCCCCCAGGGAGGAAAGATGAACCGTCTCCGTGCGGTCACGGGCGCGCTACTGGCGGCCGTCACCACGGTCGCCGCCGCCACCCTCGGCGTCGTCACCCCGGCCACCGCCGCCCCGGCCGGCCTGCCCGGCATGGACGTCTCCAGCTACCAGGGCAACGTCAACTGGTCCGCCGCCTGGAACAACGGTGCCCGGTTCGCCTACGTGAAGGCCACCGAGGGCACGTACTACACCAACCCGTACTTCGCCCAGCAGTACAACGGGTCGTACACCGTCGGGATGATCCGGGGTTCGTACCATTTCGCCCGGCCGGACACCACGACCGGCGCGACCCAGGCCAACTACTTCGTCGACCACGGTGGCGGCTGGTCGAAGGACGGCCGGACGCTGCCCGGCGCGCTCGACATCGAGTACAACCCCTACGGCGCGACCTGTTACGGGCTGAGCCAGAGCGCGATGCGCAACTGGATCGCGTCGTTCGTCAACCAGTACTACGCCCGCACCGGGCGCTGGGCGACGATCTACACCACCACCGACTGGTGGACCACCTGCACCGGCAACTACAGCGGCTTCGCCGCCACCAGCCCGCTCTGGCTCGCCCGGTACGCCGGCACGGTGGGCACCCTGCCGGCCGGCTGGGCCACGTACTCCTTCTGGCAGTGGGCGTCGTCGGGCACCTTCCCGGGCGACCAGAACGTCTGGAACGGCACCCTCGACCGGCTCCGGGTGCTGGCCTGCAACGGCCCCTGCTGACCCGACCGGAGCGCCGCAGCCGCCCGGTCGGCCCGGCGACGCCCCCCGGCCACCCCGGAGTCGTCGCAATGGTCGACCGGCCGGCACCTCCCCCACCCCCCGAGGAGCCCGCCATGTCCGTACCCGTGTCCCGGCGCAGCGTGCTGCGCGGCGCGGTCCTGCTCGGCACCGCCGGGGCGCTCGCGCCGACCCCGTTCGGCGGATCCGCCGCCAACGCCGCCGCCGTGGGCCACTCCGCCGTCGACCCGACCCTGACCACCACCAGCGCCCTGCCCACCGGCAGCGCCCTGACCCACGGCAGCGCCCTGACCACCGGCAGCACGTCGGCCGACGGCCGGGTCGTCCTCGGTCGGGTCGACCAGCCGGTGATCGCCAACTGCGCCACCTGGGGGGCCCGGCCGCCGTCGTCGCCGGTGAGCGTGGTCGGCAGCCGGCCCAACAAGATCATCGTGCATCACACGGCGTTCCCGAACTCGACCGACTACAGCCTGGCCCACGCGTACGCCAACTCGCGGGAGATCCAGGACCTGCACATGGACGGCAACGGCTGGCTGGACTCCGGGCAGCACTTCACCAACAGCCGGGGCGGTCAGCTCACCGAGGGCCGGCACGGCAGCCTGTACGCGCTGCTGCACGGGCAGAGCATGGTGCAGGGCGCGCACTGCGTGGGGCAGAACAGCCAGGCCATCGGCATCGAGAACGACGGGATCTACGTCGACGTGCAGCCGCCGCAGGCGCTCTGGGACAGCCTGGTGGTGTTCTGCGCGTTCACCTGCCAGCAGTACGCCATCCCGGCGAGCCAGATCTACGGCCACAAGGACTTCGCCAGCACCCAGTGCCCGGGTCTGCTGCACGACCGGTTGCCCGAACTGCGCTCCGCCGTCGCCGCTCGACTGGGTTGATTGCTTATATAAGCCATGCCTGATACAAAGGGGACCGTGCACGCCTTCGACGTCCTCGGCGACCCGGTACGCCGGCGCATCCTCGAACTGCTCGCGCAGGGCGAACGGAGCGCCGGTGGGGTCTGCGCGGTCATCCAGGAGGAGTTCGGGATCACCCAGCCCGCCGTCTCGCAGCACCTCAAGGTGTTGCGGGACAACGGGTTCGCCACGGTCCGCCCGCAGGGCGCCCGCCGGCTCTACGCGGTCGACCCCGCCCCGCTGCGGGAGGTCGACAGGTGGCTGGAGGGATTCCGCCGGTTCTGGACGCCGGCCCTGGACGCCCTGGCCACCGAGATCGCCCGGGGTCGGCGCGAACGGCGGGCGCACACCACGACCGACGACCCGACCGAGCACCGGAGCACCTCATGATCGAGACCAGCCAGCAGATCAGCGCCGTACGACGCACCGTGGGCAGCCGCACCCTGGAGGCGGGTGAGGCACGGGTGCTGACCATCAGCCAGACGTACCCGACGACGCTGGACGACCTCTGGGACGCCTGCACCAACGCCGAGCGCATCCCGCGCTGGTTCCTGCCGATCTCCGGCGACCTGCGGTTGCACGGCCGCTACCAGTTCGAGGGCAACGCCGGTGGCGTGGTGCAGCGCTGCGACCCGCCGAAGAGCTTCGCCGCCACCTGGGAGATGGGCGACGAGACCAGCTGGATCGAGGTCCACCTGACCCCGGAGGGCGACGAGCGGACCCGGTTCACCCTGGAACACGTCGCCCACGTCGACGACGTCCGGTGGACCGAGTACGGGCCCGGCGCGGTCGGCGTCGGCTGGGACTCCGGCCTGCTCGGCCTGGCCAGCCACCTCGACGCCGACGGTGGAGGCGTCACCCCCGACCAGGCCGCCGAATGGATCGGCTCGGCGGACGGGCGACGCTTCATGACGCTCAGCGGCGAGGCGTGGGCCGAGGCCGACATCGCCGGCGGCACCGAACCGCAGGCCGCCCGGGCCGCCGCCGCCCGGACCATCGCCGCGTACACCGGCACGCCGCCGGCCTGACCCCGGGGCCCGCACCGGGTCCGGGCGAAACCCGGGCGCGGGTTGTCGGTGCCGGCAGGGACACTGTGCGGCATGTCGATGCGCCGCGCCGAAGACGTCCTCGCCCTGCACCGCGCCGGGCAGCGGGTGCGCTATCTCTGCTTCTGGGGGCACCAGCCGCAGCGGGACGGCGCGGTCGGCCGCAGCTGTCTGAGCCAGTGGTGGCCGGCGGCGTTCACCGTCGACGGGCGGCGCTTCGCCACCGCCGAGCACTGGATGATGTGGCGCAAGGCGCTGCTCTTCGACGACGCCGAGGCCGGCGAGCGGGTGCTCGCCGCCGGCCACCCGCAGCAGGCCAAGGGGGTCGGCCGCCAGGTCCGCGGGTTCGACCAGGCGGTGTGGGAGGCCGAGCGGTACGCCGTCGTGCTGGCCGGCAGCCTGGCCAAGTTCGGCCAGCACGCCGACCTGCGGGCGTACCTGCTGGGCACCGGGGACCGGGTGCTGGTGGAGGCCAGCCCGGTCGACCGGGTGTGGGGGGTCGGGCTGGCCCCCGACGACCCGCGCGCCGAGGACCCGGCCCGCTGGCGTGGGCTCAACCTGCTCGGGTTCGCCCTGATGGAGGCCCGGGAGATCCTGCGCGACGACCGGCCGACCGACCCCGGGCCGACGGCGGACCTGCCCTGAGCGGGGTGGCCCGGGGGCGGTAACGTGCGGCGGCATGACCGTCCTGCCGTACGCGCACTGCCACTACTGCGGGGCGGCCTACCCGCCGGACGCCGGCTGGCCCCGGCTCTGCGCGGCCTGCGGCCAGACGGTGTGGCGCAACCCCACCCCGGTCGCGGTGGCGCTGCTGCCGGTACGGACCGACGCCGGGCTCGGCCTGGTGGTGGTGCGCCGGGACATCGAACCGGCCCGGGGCCAGCTCGCCCTGCCCGGCGGGTTCGTCGAGTACGGCGAGGAGTGGTCCGAGGCGCTGGTCCGGGAGCTGCGTGAGGAGACGGGGCTGGTCGACGAGGCGCAGCGGGCCCGGCTGTTCGCGGTGCACGGCGCCCCGCACGGCGGCACCATGATGATCTTCGGGGTGCTGCCGGAGCGGCCGGCCGCGCAGCTGCCCCCGTCGACGCCGACCGAGGAGGCCACCGAGTGGCTGGTCCTCACCGAGCCGGTCGAGCTGGCCTTCTCGACCCACACCCGGGTGCTGGCCGACTTCCTGGCCGCCACCTGAGGCGGAGGGCCCTGCTGATGGCGGGACCACCCGCATCCTGACGGGACGGGTCAGCCGCGGGCGTTCCAGACCAGCGGCGCTGCGCGGATCCACGCGTCGTCCTCGACCGTCCGGACGAGGAACCGGGCGAGGTCGGCGCGGTTGATCCGTACGCCGGGCTTCCCGGTGCCGGCCTCGGCGGCCCGTACGGGACCACCGGCGGGCTTGTCGGTCAGGGTCACGGCGCGGGCCAGGGTCCAGTCGATGCCGGACGAGGCGCGGACGACCTGGTCGACGCCGGTGTGGTCCTCGAAGCCCGTCCTGATGTTCGACAGCCTGATGAACGCCCTGACCAGCGGGTTGAGCCGGGCCCAGTCGTCGCCCGCGCCCTGCGTGGACGCCAGCACGATGCGGTGGATGCCCTGCTCGCCCATGACGGTGAGGGTGTGACGGGCGGCGGTGGTCATGAATCCCGGCGGGCTGACCGGCCTGGCCCACGGGTTGTCGGAGGCGCGGGCGTTGTTCAGCACGCTGATCACCCCCTCGACGCCTTCGGCGGCCCGGCGGATGTCCTCGATGCTCGCCGGGGTGCCCCGGATCAGCTCGACACCGGCCGTTGCCTGCACCCTGCCAGGGTCGCGGACGAGCGCGCGGACGCGGTGACCGCGCTGGGCCGCGTACGCCAGCACGTGCGCGCCGGTGCGGCCACTGCCGCCGAGGACCAGGAGGTTCTTGCTCATGGTGATCAGATGCCTTTCGTTCGGTTCCGGGGTGGGTCAGGCGGCCGGCCGACCGGTCAGGGCAGAGCCCGGGCGGCGGGCCTGGTCGTACGACGTGGTCACGGACGCTTCGCGCGTCGGAAGCGGCGGGGCCGCGTAGCCCGTCGACCGGGATCTGGTCCGGCCACGCGGTGGGGCAGCCGGGATCAGGCGCGCTGGGGGACCGCGCAGCCGTCCGGTCCGCAGACCGGGTCGTCGCCGGCGTGGCCGGCGCGGGGGTGGCTGTCGTTCCAGACCGAGCGCAGCAGCTCAAGGAGGCTGTCGGTGTCCTGGGCGCCGGGCACGCCGTAGCGGTCGTCGACGACGATGAACGGCGCGCCGGTCGCCCCCAGGCGCTGGGCGCGGGCCGCGTCGTCGCGGACCTGCCGGCGGTAGCGGCGGTCGGTGAGGGCCCGGCGGGTCTGCTCACGGTCCAGGCCGAGTTCGTCGGCGAGCCCCAGCAGGTCGTCGGAGGAGAAGACCGGCTCGGCCCGGCCGAAGTAGGCGGTGAAGATCGCGTCCCAGGCCTCGCGGTTCCTGCCCTGGGCGCTGGCGTGGGCGAGGAACTCGTGCGCCAGGTCGGTGTTGCCCACCGTGTTGTCCAGCACCTGGTACGGGGTCAGCCCCTCGCTCGCGGCGAGCTTCTCGATCCGCCGGGTCGACGTCTCGGCCTGGCTGCCGCCGACACCGTGCCGGCGGAGCAGGGCCTCCCGGACGGGGAAGGTGACCCCCTCGGGGAAGCTGCTGCTGAGCGGGAACGAGTGGTGGACCAGTTCCACCTCGTCCGCGTGCTCGAACCGCTCGATGGCCCTGGCCAGCCGGTGGTTCCCGAGGCCGCACCAGGGGCACGTCACCTCGGACCAAATATCCACTTTCATTACGTACCTCCTTTTCCTATGAGTTGTGCGTAGCGCAACGGTAGGCCAGCATGGGAGGCGATACAAAAGGCACATCGGTGTGCGTGCCGGAGAGGAATGTGCGTCATGGAGTCGGTCAACGGAGCAGAGGCGGGGGCGGGGGCGGCGGCGATCGGGCCGTGCGCGGCCATCCCTGCCGAGCACATGGAGTTCATCCGCCAGACCCTCGACCGCGTCGGCGACAAGTGGAGCCTGCTGATCATCGCGGTCCTGGAGTCCGGACCGCTGCGCTACACCGACCTGCAACGGCAGGTCCCCGGCATTTCGCAGCGCATGCTCAGCCTCACCCTTCGCCAGCTCGGGCAGGACGGCCTGATCACCCGCACCGCTTACGCCGAGGTCCCGCCACGCGTCGAGTACGCCCTCGCCCCGCTGGGCCGCGGCCTGCACGAGATCGTCACCTCGCTGATCGGCTGGGCCGCCGACCACCACGACGAGATCCGCGCCAACCGCGAGCGCGCCGCGATGACGGGGGCCTGAGCGCCACGCGAGCGGAACGCCCCCCTCGCCGGCCGGCACCGACCCGACGCGCCCAGCCAGCCGGCGGAGTCGGGTCAGCCGGGGGCGGCGGGTCAGCCGGGAGGGTGTCGGGTCAGCCGGGGGCGGCGGGTCAGCCGCGGGCCGGCTGGGGGGCGAACGGGACGCTCGCCGTCGCCTCGGCCACCGGGTCGCCCGCCGGATGCCGCCACAGGCCCCGGGCCCGCAGGATCGGCAGCACCCCCTCACCGAACCAGTACGCCTCCTCCAGGTGCGGGTGGCCGGAGAGGATGAACTCGTCGATGCCGAGCGCGTGGTACTCGGCGATCCGGTCGGCGACCTCGGTGTGGCTGCCCACCAGGGCGGTGCCGGCCCCGCCCCGGACCAGCCCCACCCCGGCCCAGAGGTTCGGGGCGACCTCCAGCCCGTCGCGGCTGCCGCCGTGCAGGGCCAGCATCCGGCGCTGTCCCTCGGATTCGCTGCGTCGCAGCCCCTCCTGGGCGGCCCGGATGTCGGCCTCGGCGATGCCGTCGAGCAGCCGGCCGGCCTGCGCCCAGGCCGCCTCGGCGGTGTCCCGGGCGATGACGTGCAGCCGGATACCGAAGCGCGGCGACCGGCCGGCGTCGGCCGCCAGGGCGCGGATGTGGTCGAGCTTGCCGGCCACCTGGGCGGGCGGCTCACCCCAGGTCAGGTAGACGTCGCTGTGCCGGGCGGCGACCGGGCCGGCGGCGGCGGACGAGCCACCGAAGTAGACGGGGGGCACCGGGTCGGGCAGCCGGGCCAGCCGGGCGCCCTCGACGCGCAGGTGTTCCCCGACGTGGTCGACGGTCTCCCCCCGCCACAGTGACCGCACGACGTGCAGGAATTCGTCGGTGCGGGCGTACCGGGCGTCCTTGTCGAGGAAGTCGCCGTAGGCGCGTTGCTCGGCGGACTCCCCGCCGGTGACCACGTTGAGCAGCAGCCGGCCGCCGGACAGGCGCTGGAACGTGGCGGCCATCTGGGCGGCGAGGGTGGGTGAGAGCACGCCGGGGCGGAACGCGACCAGGAACTTCAGCCGTTCGGTGACCTCGGCGAGCATCGCGGTGGCCAGCCAGGCGTCCTCGCACCAGGCCCCGGTCGGGGTGAGCGCGCCGACGAAGCCGAGTTGCTCGGCGCTGCGGGCGATCTGCCCGAGGTAGGCGACGGTGGCGGGGCGGGCCCCACCGGCGGTGCCGACCGCGACGCCGTGACCACCGCCGACGATGTCGCGGCTGTCGCCGTAGGTGGGCAGGAACCAATGGAAGGTCAGCGGCATCGGGGGTCCTCCTGAGGGATGGGACGACGACCAGGACAGGCTACCCATAAAACCTATCGGTTTGGTAGGTTACTGCCCGCCGCCGACCTCCGGCGTCGCGAGCACATCGTCCACTCCCGAGGAGCCGACATGTCCACCCCGCCGAGGAACCTGCGCCGGCTGGCCACCGCCCTGTTCACCGCACTGTCCCTGGTCGCCGTCGGCGGGGTCAGCGGCTGCGCCGACGACGCCGACGCCCAGGCCGGCAGCGGCCCGCTGCGCATCGGCTACCAGCGCTTCGGCGGGCTGAGCCTGGTCAAGGCCCGCAACGCCGCCCCGGACGCGCAGTGGTCGCTGTTCGAGAGCGGCCCCGCCCTGACCGAGGCGCTCAAGGCCGGCGCGATCGACATCGGACAGGTCGGCGAGGCACCCCCGATCTTCGCCGCCGCCGCGAAGATCCCCTTCTCGGTGGTCGGCACCTCCGCCCCGATCCCCCAGGGCGAGGCGGTGCTGGTCAAGGAGAGCAGCGGCCTGAAGACCTTCGCCGACCTGCGCGGCCGGACGGTGGCGCTGAACAAGGGCAGCAACGTGCACTGGCTGCTGGTCCGGCTGCTGGCGGCCAACAACATGACGCTGAAGGACATCACCGTCAGGTACCTCAAGCCGGCCGAGGGACGGCCCGCGTTCGACAACGGCCAGATCGACGCCTGGATCATCTGGGACCCGTACTTCGCCCTCGCCGAGCAGCCCGGGGTGAAGGTCCTCGCCGACGCCACCGGCCTGGCCAGCAACCGGGAGTACGTGCTGGCCTCACCCGAGGTGGTCCGGGACCGCACCGACGACGTCCGCGCCTTCCTCACCACGTACCGGAAGGTCACCGACTGGGGGATCGCCAACCCGGCCGAACGCGCCACGGTGCTCGCCCCCGAGCTGAAGATCCCGCTGGACGTCACCACCCGGGCCCTGGCCCGCAGCGCCCGCCCGCTGGCCCCGGTCACCCCTGCCGTCGGCACCGAACTCCAGGCCATCGCGGACGGCTTCACCACCCTCGAACTCGTCCCCGGCCCGGTCGACATCGCCGGCCGGGTGGACGACCGGTTCAGCGCGGTGTTCCAGTGAGCAGCACCGTGCTGGTCACCGCGCCACCGACCGCCGTCGCGGCACCACCCGACGCCGGCCCGCGACGACGTGCCGGCCTGCGCTGGCGGCGACTGGTCAGCCCGGTCGTGCTCGTCGCCGGGTGGGAGGCCGCCGCCCACGCCGGACTGCTCGCCCCGGAGAAACTGCCCGCGCCGAGCCGGGTGCTCGCCACCGGCGTACGACTGGCCGGCGACGGGACCCTCGGCGTCCACCTGCTCGACTCCCTCACCCGGGCCGGCGTCGGGTTGCTCCTCGGCGGGCTGCTGGCGCTGGTCCTCGGCGTCGCCGCCGGGCTGCTCCGCCTCGGCGACGACCTGGTCGACCCGCCGGTGCAGATGGCCCGGATGCTGCCCCACCTGGGACTCGTCCCGCTGCTGATCATCTGGGTGGGGATCGGCGAGTCGCTGAAGGTAACCCTGGTCGCACTCGGGGTGTTCTTTCCGATCTACTTCAACACCTACGCTGGCATCCGGGACATCGACGAACGGCTCGTCGAGGCAGCCCGCACCTGCGGCCTCGGGCCCGCCGCCCGGCTACGGCACGTGGTGCTGCCCGGGGCGCTGCCGTCGCTGTTCCTCGGGCTGCGACTGGCGATCGGGGCGGCCTGGCTCAGCCTCGTCGTCGGGGAACAGGTCAACGCCCAGACCGGCATCGGCTTTCTGATGATGGAGGCCCGGGAGTTCAGCCAGACCGACGTGGTGGTGCTCGGCCTGGTCGTCTACGCGCTGCTCGGCCTGCTGTCCGACCTCGCCCTACGGATCCTGGAGAGGAGGACCCTGACATGGCGACGCGGCCTGCGCGCGACCTGACCGGTCCACCCGGCGGCACGGCCGGGCTGACCGGCGGGGTGGGTGGGATGACCGGCGGGGCGGAGGCCGGGGTGACCGGCACGGCCGTGGGCAGGGTGACCGGTGGGGCGGCGGTGCTGACCGCCCACGGGGTGCGGCGGGCCTTCGACGGCCGGCCGGTGCTCGCCGGGATCGACCTGACCATCGCCGCCGGTGAGGTGGTGGCGCTGCTCGGCGGCAGCGGGTCCGGCAAGAGCACCCTGCTGCGGGTCCTCGCCGGCCTGGACGCCGAGGCCACCGGCCGGACCCGGGTGCGCGGCACCGCCGCCGTGGTCTTCCAGGAACACCGGTTGCTGCCCTGGAAACGGGTCGGCGACAACGTCGCGCTGGGGTTGACCGGCCCCCACGTGCGCTCCCGGGTGGACCGGGCGCTGACCGAGGTGGGTCTGGCCGACCGGCACCGGGCCTGGCCGGCGGAACTCTCCGGCGGTCAGGCGCAACGCGTCGCGGTGGCCCGGGCCCTGGTCCGGGAGCCGGACCTGCTGCTGCTCGACGAGCCGTTCGGGGCACTCGACGCGCTGACCCGACTGCGGATGCAGTCCCTGCTGCGGCGGCTACGCGCCGAGCACGGCTTCGCCGCCCTGCTGGTCACCCACGACGTCGAGGAGGCGCTGCTGCTCGCCGACCGCATCCTGCTGCTCGACGGGGGCGTCATCGCCGAGGAGATCCCCGTCGACCTGGACCCCGCCGGTCGGTCCGCCGACCGACCGGCCCGCTCCCCCGACCAGCCCGCCTTCGGCGCGTTGCGTCGCCGGCTACTCGACCGCCTCGGCGTACCCGCCCTCTGACACCCCGGAGCCGACCATGACCCGCTGGACACCCGACCCGAGTTTCTACCCCTCCCCCCGCGAGGCGGCCACCGCGCCCGCCGAGAAGCTGGCCTACGTCGCCGCGTTCGACCGTGCGGCGCAGCGGCCGGACGCTATCGTCGTGCTCGACACCGACCCGGAATCCGCCGACTACGGCCGGGTGGTCGGCTGGACCGACCTGCCGCACACCGGCGACGAGCTGCACCACTTCGGGTGGAACGCGTGCAGCAGCGCGCTCTGCCCCACCGCACCGCACCCGCACGTCGAGCGGCGCTACCTGATCGTGCCGGGGCTGCGGTCGTCGCGCATCCACGTGTTCGACACCCGGCCGGACCCGCGCGCCCCGCAGCTGGTGAAGGTGATCGGCGCACAGGAGCTGGCCGAGAAGTCCGGCTACTCCCGCCCGCACACTGTGCACTGCGGCCCCGACGGCATCTACCTGTCGGCGCTCGGCGGCGTCGACGGTGCCGAGGGTCCCGGCGGCATCGCCGTGCTCGACCACACCACGTTCGCCGTCCGGGGCGCCTGGGAGGCCGACCGGGGCCCGCAGTTCCTGGCGTACGACGTGTGGTGGCACCTCACCCAGGACGTCCTGGTCACCAGCGAGTGGGGCACCCCGTCGATGATCGAGGACGGCATCGTCGGCGAGCTGCTGCTGGGGCGGAAATACGGGCACGCGATCCACTTCTGGGACCTCGCCAAGCGCCGGCACGTGCAGCGGGTCGACCTCGGCGACCAGTACCAGATGGCGCTCGAACTGCGCCCCGCGCACGACCCGACCCGGTCGTACGGCTTCGTGGGGGTGGTGATCAGCGTCGAGGACCTGTCCGCGTCGGTCTGGTTGTGGCACCGCGACGGCGCGGGTGCGGATGCCCCGTGGACGGTGACCCGGGTGATCGACATCCCGGCGGAACCCGCCGATCCGGCCGACCTGCCGGACCTGCTCAAGCCGTTCGGGGCGGTGCCACCGCTGGTCACCGACATCGACCTGTCGGTGGACGACCGGTTCCTCTACGTCTCCTGCTGGGGCACCGGGGAGCTGCGCCAGTACGACGTCAGCGACCCGTTCCACCCGGTGCTGGTCGGCTCGGTGCGGCTCGGCGGCATCGCGGCCCGCACCGCCCACCCGGCCGCGCCGGACGAGCCCCTGGCCGGTGGCCCGCAGATGGTGGAGATCAGCCGGGACGGCCGGCGGGTCTACGTCAGCAACTCGCTCTACGGTTCCTGGGACGACCAGTTCTATCCCGACGGGGTGGGCGCCTGGCTGGCCAAGCTGGACGTCGACCCGGAACGCGGCGGGCTCACCCCGGACGTGCGGTTCTTCCCGCGCGGCACGGAGTTCCGGGGGCTGCGGGTGCACCAGACCCGGTTGCAGGGCGGCGACGCCAGCTCCGACTCGTACTGCTTCCCGTGACCGGGCGGACCCTGCTGGCGTTGGTGGCGCTCGGCGCGTTCCACGGGTTGAACCCGGCGATGGGGTGGCTCCTCGCGGTCGCCCGGGGGTTGCAGGAGCGTCGCCGGGCGGCGCTGCTGGCCGCGCTGCCCCCGGTCGCGGCGGGTCATCTGGCCTCGGTGGCGGTGGTCGCCGCGCTGGTCACCGCCACCCGCTCGGTCACGGCCAGCACCGCGCTGACGGTGACCGGCGGGGCGGTGCTGGTCGGTTTCGGGCTGTGGCGGCTGTTGTCGCAGCGGCACTTCCGCTGGGCCGGGATGCGGCTGTCGGCGGCGCAGGTGGCCGGTTGGTCGTTCCTGATGTCGTCGGCGCACGGCGCCGGGCTGATGCTGCTGCCGGTGCTGCTGGCCGACCCGCAGCCGGCCGGCGGGCACGCCGGGCACCTGGCGGCGGCACCGGCCGGCGCGCTGCCGGGACTGGCCGCGGCCGGGGTGCACACCCTGGTCATGCTGGGCGTCGCATCGACCGTCGCGCTGGTGGTGTACGAGGTGCTGGGGGTCGGGATGCTGCGCCGGGCCTGGTTCAACGTGGACCGGCTCTGGGCCGGGGTGCTGGTCGCGGCGGGGGTGGTGACGCTGGCCGCCGCGATCTGACCGAATGGCCCCGGCCGTGGTCGGCCAGTGGTCCTGCCCGGCGGGTAACTCCTACTGATTCAATAGGAGTTACCGTCGCCGAGCCGAAGGAGCCCCGGTGTCCACCGTTGTGTCGTACGACGAGGCAGACCACGACGCCCGCCGGGCCCGGCAGTGGCTGGCCGGTCAGGCCCGGGACCCCGGGGTGTCCCGGGCCGAGCTGATCGCGGTGGGCACGGCGATGAGCGCCCTCGCCGCCGCCACCGACACCCGGGATCCGGTCACGCCCGCCACCGGCACACGGGAGCCGGTCACGCCCGCCGCCGGGCCGGTCGGGGTGGCCCCGGGCATCATCAAACCGCTCGACCCCGCGCAGCTCACGCCCCGCGACGGCAACGCCGAGATGCGGTGGGAGGCGATGTCCGGCCAGGGGTACGTGGTGCCGAACGACCGGTTCTTCGTCCGCAACCACACCCACACCCCCCGCATCGACGCCGACACCTGGCGACTGCGGCTGTACGGCGACGGCCTGCGCGACACACCGACCCGGGACGCCCCGATCGTATTCGGCTACGCCGACCTGCGGGCGCTACCCGCCGTCGAGCTGCCCGCCCTGGTCGAGTGCGCCGGCAACGGGCGGCACTTCTTCGCCAGCCAGCAGGACACCCCGGCCTCCGGGGTGCAGTGGCGGCTCGGCGGTGTCGGGGTGGCCCGCTGGCGCGGGGTGCCGCTGGCCACCGTGCTACGGCACGCCGGGCTGACCCCCGACGCGGTGGACGTGATGCCGGAGGGCCTGGACCCGCCGTACGTCAGCGGGGGTGTCGACCTCGGCCGGGTACGCCGTCCGCTGCCGATCGGCAAGGCCCTCGACGACGTGCTGCTGGCGTACGAGATGAACGGTGCGCCGCTGCCACCCGACCACGGCTTCCCGGTCCGGGTGGTGGTGCCCGGCTGGATCGGGATCTCCTCGATCAAGTGGGTCGGTGCGATCGAGGTCTCCACCGTCGCGCTGTTCTCCCCGTGGAACACCAGCCTCTACCGGATGTTCGGACCCGGCCGGCCGGTCGACGGTGGGCCGGTCGACACGCAGTCGGTCAAGAGCGCGTTCGAGCTGCCCTGGGACGCCCGGCTGGCGGCCGGTGTCGAGACCACGCTGACCGGCCGGTCGTGGTCCGGGGCCGGTCCGATCGACCGGGTCGAGGTCGACACGGGCGACGGGTGGCAGCCCGCCACGCTGGTCGGGGCGGACCGGGGCGGGCCCTGGCAACGGTGGTCGACGCGGTGGTGTCCGCCGACCGCCGGCCGGTGGACGCTGCGGGCCCGCGCGGTGGACGTGACCGGTCGGGGTCAGCCCGACCGGGCCCCGGGCAACGACCTCGGGTACCTCTTCGACGGAGTGGTCCGGCATCCGGTGACGGCGGTGTGAGCCGCCCGTCGCCCGGGTGCCATGGGCGGCCGGGTGCCACGAGCGGCCGGCCGGCCCGGCGCGACGGTCGTCGCCGTCGCGCCGGGTGGGGGCCGGGATCAGACCGGGGTCAGGCGCGGGCGCAGGTCGCCGTGCCGGTGGGACCGTTGCCGGTGCCCTGGAAACCGAACTCGGTGCCGGCTCCCGCACCGACGGTGCCGTTGTAGCTGACGTTGCGGAAGCTGACCGCACCGGAGGTGCCGGTGTGCTGCGCGTTCCACGCGTTGGTGACGGTGGCGTCCGACGGCAGGGGCAGGTTGACCACCCAACCGTCGAGCCCGGCCGGGCCGGCGGTGACCTTGACGGTGGTCACGAAGCCGCCGGGCCAGGAGTTCACCGACACCGCCGCGGTGCAGGCACCGTCACCGGGCGGCGGCGTGGTCGGCGGCGGGGTCGTCGTCGGCGGTGTGGTCGGCGGGACGGTGGTGCCGCCCGCGTTGAGCGCGTCCAACGTGGAGGTGTACGCGGCCTTCTTGGCACCGTTGCCGTCGAAGAGCAGCGGGGTGGCGCTGGACCGCCACGAGTCGGTGTCCCGGATGCCGGAAACGGTGATGCCGGTGCAGCGGGAGACCGCCAGGCAGGCGCTGACCACGCGGGAGTAGCTGTCGGCCTGGGAACTGCCGGAGCCCTCGATGTCCAGCTCGGTGATCTGCACCTCGACGCCGAGGTCGACGAAACGCTGGAGGTTGGCCTGGTAGTCCGACGGCACCGGCGACTGGGCGGTGAAGTGGGACTGGAAGCCGACGCAGTCGATCGGCACGCCCCGGGCCCTGAAGTCCTGGACCATGGCGTACACGCCGTTGCTCTTCGGGTTCTGCCCGTCGGTGTAGTAGTCGTTGTAGCAGAGCTTCGCGCCCGGGTCGGCGGCGCGGGCGGCCCGGAACGCCGCCTCGATCCAGTCGTCACCGGTGCGCTGCAGGTTGGAGTCCCGACGCGCACCGCTGCCACCGTCGGCGAACGCCTCGTTCACCACGTTCCACGCGTGGATCTTGCCACGGTAGTGGGTGGCGACCTGGGTGACGTGGTTGAGCATGGCGTTGCGCAGGGCGGTGCCGGACAGGACCGCCGTCCAGCGCGGTTGCTGCTGGTGCCAGGCCAGCGTGTGACCGCGGACCCGCATCCCGTTGGCCTCGGCGTGGCTGACCAGCTTGTCGCCGCTGGCGTAGGTGAACTGGTTCGGGCTGGGCTCGGTGGCGTCCCACTTCATCTCGTTCTCGGCGGTCACCGAGGTGAACTCACGGTTCAGGATGCCGACGTAGACGGAGTCGGAGAGCCTGTTCACCGCCACCGCGGTGCCGAAGTAGCGGCCCGTCTCGGCGGCGGCGGCACCGAGGGTGGTGCCGGCGCTGGCACTGGAGGCGAGGGCGACGGTGGTGCCGACGGCGACCACGCCGGTAACGATCGAGACCAGTGCGGCACGCAGCCGCGGTGGTGTGGTCCGACGCCCGCTGCTGCGGGCGGACACATGGTTCATGGCAGAGGCCTTTCAAGACGGTGAGGGGTGCACCGTCCCGACCTTTCGCCCGAGTGCGGTGGCCGGCCCGGGAGGCGGGGTGGTCGCCCGGAGGCCACTCCCGCCTGTGCCGTCGCTCAGCCGCCACCGCCGAGGTCGAGGGGTTACCCGGTGACGCTATCGAAACATCTCCCAGAGTTCAACGAACGTCGATGCCTGAGCCGCCGTCACTCGGTGGCGGCGAGGTAGCCGCTCGCCTGCAACTCGAACAGCTCCCGGTAGGGCCCGTCGGCGGCCATCAGCGTGTCGTGGTCGCCCTGCTGCACCAGCCGACCGTGGTCCATCACGAAGATCTGGTCGGCGTGCCGGACGTTGGCCAACCGGTGGGTGATCAACACGACCGTCCGGTCGGGCCGCCGCCGCAGGTGCTCGAAGAGCGCGTGCTCGGCGCGGGCGTCGAGGGCGGCCGACGGCTCGTCGCAGATCAGCAACCGGGCGTCGCGGTAGAGGCCCCGGGCGGCCACCAGCCGCTGCCACTGCCCGCCGGAGAGGTCGTGGCCGTTCTTGAACTCCCGGGCCAGCAGGGTGTCGTAGCCGAACGGCAGCCCGGCGATCATGTCGTGCGCGGCGGCCGACCGGGCGGCGTCCTCGACGGTCGGGCCGGCCGCGTCCGGGGGCCGGTCGTGCCGGCCGATGCGGATGTTCTGCGCGGCGGTGAACGGGAACTTCCACCACTCCTGGGTCATCACCGCCACCTGGGCCGCCGTCGCCGCCGGGTCCAACTCGGCGACGTCGACGCCGTCCCACCGGATCACCCCGCCGGTGGGCCGGTAGAGGCCGGCGATCAGCTTGGCCAGCGTGGTCTTGCCGGAGCCGTTCTCACCGACCAGGGCGATCACCTCGCCCCGCCGGATGGTCAGGCTGACCTCGTCCACCGCCGGGGCGTCGGTGTCCGGGTAGCGCAGGCTGACCCGGTCCAGCTCGATGTGCTCGAAGCCGGCGGTGGGCCGCCCCTGCCCGGCGGCGGTGCGGCTGTCGGCCCGGTCGAGGAAGTCCCGGTAGTCCTGGTAGTAGAGGGCGTCCTCGTAGAGGTTGTTGGTGGCGTAGACGGCGAGCGCGAGGCTGCTGCGCGCCGACTGGAGGGCGAGCAGGGCGGTCGCCGCCGCGGCGAGCGCGACCACGCCGGTGAGCAGCAGCCCGCCGAGCACGGCGTAGACCGCGAAGGCCGCGATCCCGCCGACGGACATCCCGACGGCCCTGGTCCGGCTCTGCGCCCGGGCCAGCCGCAGCAGCGCGGCCGTCTCGACGGTCATCATCCGGCGGAACTCGGCGAGCAGGAAGTCCCGCATCTGGTAGGCGCGCACCTCGGCGGCGGTGTGCCGGTTGGCCATCAGGTGGGCGAGCATCCACATCCGGCGGCGGCGGTTGATCCGGGCCAGCATGTCCAGGTACTGCCGGCGGGCCATCCGCACCGCGGTGACCGCCTCCGGCACGGCAGCCAGCAGCAGGCAGGGCAGCAGCACCGGTTGGATCACGGTCACCGCGGCGGCGGTGGCGAGCACGCCCACCACCCCGGTGATCAGGTTGACGGTGTGGTCGACGATCGACGCCGCCTCGGCCATCCCCCGGTCACGGACCCGGTCCATCTCCTCGGCGAAACCGGCGTCGTCGAAGGCGGCCAGCTCGACCGCCGTGGTGGTCTCGAACAACCGCAGCTCCACCGCGTAGTTGATCTGTGGGATCAGCCGGGCCTGCGCCCAGCCGGCGGTGACGGTCAACGTGCCCTTCACGGCCACCGCCGCGGCGGCCAGGACCAGCGCGGGCAGCGCGGCCCGGACCCGGTCGGGCGTCGGACCGGCGGCGAACAACTCGCGCAGCACCCCGGTGGTGGCGAGCAGACCGAGGGTGGTCATCACCCCGGCGGCGAGGTTCAGACCGATCGCGGCGAGGGTGTCGCGACGGTTGGTCGCCCAGGCCAACGCGATGGCCTCGCGCACCAGCCGGGGCAGCCGACGGGCCACCGACCGGAAACTGGTGTGCGCGAACTCGGTGGCGTGGTGCATCCATCCGCCGTCCGCCAACTCCGGCAGATCCAGCCCGGCCTCCGCCGACCCGGCCTCCGCCGCGGGCTCGTCCGTGGGGGTCGAACGGCGGGGACCGATCACCGTCGCCATGGGTCCTCCCGGGCCGAAGGGGGCAGGGCACGGCGAGCCTACTGTCGGCGACGATCCGGTGTCGCCCCGTGCCCGGCGTGTCGTACACCTGTCGCATTGGCGTGTCGCCGGCCACCCCGGGGCGGCGGCTGCGCCGGGTCGCGTCGCGTGGCCGCGCCCCGGGTGGCAGGCTGGGACGCGAACCGTCGGCGGCACCACGCGCCGACGACCGTCGTGAAGGAGAAGATCGACCCGATGGCTGCGAGTGTGACCACCACCGACGAATGGCAGGCGCTGCGCAAGCACGCCGAGACGATGCGCGGCACCCACCTGCGGGAGCTGTTCGCGGCCGACCGGCAACGGGGTGAGCGGCTCACCGGCGAGGTCGCCGACCTGCACGTCGACTACAGCAAGCACCTCGTCACCGACGAGACGATCGGGCTGCTCACCGCGCTGGCCGGGCGGGTCGGGCTGACCGACCGGATCGCCGCGATGTTCGCCGGGGAGCACATCAACTCCACCGAGGACCGGGCCGTGCTGCACACCGCGCTGCGGCTGCCGCGCGACGCCGCGCTGACGGTGGACGGTCAGGACGTGGTCGCCGACGTGCACCGGGTGCTGGACCGGATGGCCGCGTTCAGCGAGCGGGTCCGCTCCGGGCAGTGGCGCGGGCACACCGGCGAGCGGATCAGCACGGTGGTCAACATCGGCATCGGCGGCTCCGACCTCGGCCCGGTGATGGCGTACGAGGCGCTCAAGGCGTACCGGGACGGCGGGATCACCTGCCGGTTCGTCTCCAACATCGACCCGACCGACATCCACGACAAGACCCACGACCTCGACCCGGCGAGCACCCTGTTCGTGGTGGTGTCGAAGACCTTCTCCACGCAGGAGACGCTGGCCAACGCCGAGCAGGCCAAGACGTGGCTGCTGTCGGGCCTGGACGCCGACGACGACGCGGCGATCGCGAAGCACTTCGTGGCGGTGAGCACCAACGCGGGGCGGGTGGCCGACTTCGGCATCGACCCGGAGAACATGTTCGGCTTCTGGGACTGGGTGGGTGGCCGCTACTCGCTGCCGTCGGCGGTCGGGCTGTCGGTGATGCTGGCGGTCGGGCCGGACCGGTTCCGCGAGTTGCTGGCCGGCTACCACGCCGTCGACGAGCACTTCCGTACCGCGCCGGTGGAGCGGAACCTGCCGGCGCTGCTGGGCCTGCTCAACGTCTGGTACGTCGACTTCCTCGGCGCGCAGACCCACGCCGTGCTGCCGTACTCGCAGTACCTGCACCGGTTCCCGGCGTACCTGCAACAGCTGACCATGGAGAGCAACGGCAAGTCGGTGACCCTGGACGGCACGCCGGTCGACCACCCGACCGGGGAGATCTTCTGGGGCGAGCCGGGCACCAACGGCCAGCACGCCTTCTATCAGCTCATCCACCAGGGCACCGTGCTGATCCCGGCGGACTTCATCGCGTTCAGCCAGCCCAACCACGACCTGGGCGAGATGCACGACCTGTTCATGTCGAACTTCTTCGCGCAGACCGCCGCGTTGGCCTTCGGCCGGACGGCGGAGCAGGTCGAGGCGGAGGGCACCCCCGCCGAGGTGGTGCCGCACCGGGTGATGCCGGGCAACCACCCGACCACCTCGATCATCGCGCCGAAGCTCACCCCGTCGACGCTGGGCCAGCTCATCGCGCTCTACGAGCACATCGTGTTCACCTGCGGCGCGGTGTGGAACATCAACCCGTTCGACCAGTGGGGGGTGGAGCTGGGCAAGGTGATGGCCAACCAGCTCGCGCCGAAGCTGACCGGTGACGCGCCGGACCTGTCCGACGTGGACTCCTCCACGGCGGCGCTGATCCGCCGCTACCGCCGGGAGCGCGGCCGGGCCTGAGGTCCGGACGGCCGCTGCCGGGCACCCGGCAACGGCCACCGGTGAGGTCCGTCGGGACGGCGGCCGGGTCACCCGACCCGGCCGCCGTTTCTTTCCGTACGACTGGTCCAACCAGTTGACGGGTTGATGGGTGCGCCGGCACACTGCTGCCGTGGCCTTCGTCCCCGTGCCCCGCAGCTCCGTCTCCGACCACGTCTTCGCCCAGCTCCGCGACGCCATCGTCAGCGGGCGGCACTGCCCGGGCGACCCGCTGCCCGGTGAACGCGAGCTCGCCGCCGCGTTCGCGGTCAACCGGCACGCCGTGCGGGAGGCGTTGCGCCGGCTCCAACAGCTCGGGCTGCTGCGGGTCAGCCAGGGTGGCGTCACCCGGGTGTTGGACTGGCGGGTGCACGCCGGCCTCGACCTGGCCCTGTCCCTCGTCCAGTCCGGCGACGTGCTGCCGGTGGAGCACCTGGTCCGGGACATGCTGGAGATGCGCGCCTGCGTCGGGGTCGACGCGGCCCGGCGCTGCGCCGTCCGGGCCGGCGGGACGGTGGGGCAGGTCGTGGTCGACACCGTGGAACGGTTCGCCGCGCTCGCGCCCGACCTGGCCGCGATGGCCGAGGCGAACATCGCGCTGTGGCGGCACATCGTCACCGGCAGCGGCAACACCGCCTACCTGCTCTCCTTCAACAGCCTGGTGGCCGGGGCGCTGGCCGTCGGGGAGGTGCCGCCACAGCGACGCGCGGCCGAGTTGCTGGACGTCGCCGGGCACCGCCGGCTGGCCGCCGCGATCGCCGACGGCCGGGGCGACGACGCCGCCACCGAGGCCCACACCCTGCTCACCGCGTCCCTCACCGCCCCCACCGGCTGACCGCCACCCACCCGCCGACCGCTACCCACCCCCACCCGCCGACCGCTACCCACCCCCACCCGCCGACCCGTCCCGGGCGTCCACCCCCGCCGCCCGTCCCCCGGAAGGGAACGTCGCGCATGATCCCCGCCGTGCTCTACGCCGTACCGGCGTTCCTGCTGCTCATCGCCGTCGAGGCGTGGTCGTACCGGTTCGCGCCGGACGACGACGAACGCGGCTACGAGCGGCGGGACACCGCCACCAGCCTCACCATGGGCGCCGGCAGCCAACTGATCGGCTTCCCGTGGAAACTGCTCACCATCGGTCTCTACGTCGCGCTGTGGACCGTCGCCCCGGTGCAGCTCTCCCCCACCAGCGTCGGGACCTGGGTGCTGCTGTTCCTCGCCGACGACCTGGCCTACTACTGGTTCCACCGCACCCACCACGAGGTACGCCTGTTCTGGGCCAGCCACGTGGTGCACCACTCCAGCACGCACTTCAACCTGTCCACCGCGCTGCGGCAGAGCTGGACGCCGATGACCTCGCTGCCGTTCTGGCTGCCGCTGGCGTTGCTCGGCATCCCACCCTGGATGATCTTCCTCCAGCAGTCGGTCAGCCTGCTCTACCAGTTCTTCCTGCACACCGAGCGGATCGACCGGTTGCCCCGGCCGGTCGAGTGGGTCTTCAACACCCCGTCGCACCACCGGGTGCACCACGGGGCGAACCGCGAGTACCTGGACCGCAACTACGGCGGCATCCTGATCGTCTGGGACCGGCTCTTCGGCAGCTTCGCCCCGGAACGCACCCCCGTCCGGTACGGGCTGACCACGAACATCGGCACCTACAACCCGCTGCGGGTGGCCACCCACGAGTACGCGGCGATCTGGGCCGACGTCCGGCGGGCCGGCTCGTGGCGGCACCGGCTCGGGCATGTCCTCGGCCGCCCCGGTTGGCAGCCCGCCCGATGAGCCGCTCCCGACCCGACCGCCCACCCGGGCGTCCCGCGCCGCACCGCAACGGGTCGGCGGAGCAGACACGGCCGGCCAGGGCGGCGGGACGATGGTTGCTCGGGTCGTTCGGGCTGGTCACCGCCGTGGAGCTGACCGGGGTCGCGCTCGACTCGGCAGCGGTGCAGTGGGCGGCCAAGCCGCTGCTCGCCCCGCTGCTGCTCGGCTGGCTGCTCACCGTACGGCGGCGGTGGGACCCGGTGGCGACCGGGCTGGTCTGCGCGACGGCGGGTGACGTGGCGCTGCTGGTCCCCGGCACCACCGCGTTCCTGATCGGGATGGGGTGTTTCCTCGGCACCCAGGCGGCGTTCCTGGCGGCGTTCCTGCGCCACCGGCGGCCACCGGCGGGGGCAGTCGCCGGATACCTGACCCTGTGGTCGGCGGGGAACGCGCTGCTCTGGGGTCGGCTGGGCGACCTGCGGCTGCCGGTGCTCGGCTACAGCCTGGCGCTGAGCCTGATGGCCGCCGCCGGCTGGGGGGTGTCCCGGCGGGTGGCCGCCGGAGGTGCGCTGTTCCTCCTGTCCGACCTGCTGATCGGGGTCGAGGCGACGGGTGTCCGACTGCCCGGCCACGGGCTGTGGGTGATGACCACCTACCTGGCCGCGCTGCTGCTGATCACCACCGGCTGGGCGGGTCGCCCGGCACCGACCGCCGTCAGGTGAGGGCGGCGACCAGGGCTTGCGGGGCCATGGTGGACGGGCGGTCGCTGACCTGGCCGTCGCCGATCTCCACCAGCCGCCACCGACCGTCGGCATGCCGGGCCAGGTCGGCGGTGACGAACGGCAGACCGAGCGCGGACAGCACGGGGGCCAGCGGCCCGGTGTCCACCGGGGCGTCGGGAAGCTCCCCCGGGGTGTCCGGATGCGGGCCGGTGAGCACGCACCGGCCGGCGACCCACCAGGTGCGCACCTCGACACCGGACAGCGGTTCGAACCGGCGCAGCACGAAACCACCGGTGAAGTCGTCGTCGCGCAGTTCGCGCAGCCGGGTCGCGATCCGCCAGGCGGCCTCCGCGTCGGAAAGCTCGGGGACGAAGCACGCCTCGTGCCAGTGGTGCTTGGCGGACTTCGTCCAGTCACGCAGCACGGCCGGGCCGGTGCCCAGCCCGGTGCGCGCCCGGTCGAAGTCGGCCCGGTCGACGCCGACCGTCCAACGGGACTCGGGGGTGAGCGTCGCCGCGGTGGCGTACCACCCGGGCAGCTCGTGGGCGCGGCGGTACTGGTCGGGGTCGGTGCGTAGGGTCACCTGCCGGGCGCGGAGCGCCTCGGCGAATCCGGCGTACCCGGTGGCGGGCAGCATCCAGCCCCGGTAGACCGCGTCGTCGTCGGCGGGGACCCCGGCGACCGCCCGCCCCGGGTCGCGGCCCGCCGCGAGCGCGTCGTGGTCGACGACGGCCACCCGGTGGCCGGCCTCGCGGGCGGCCTGCGCCTCCGGCGCGAAGTGCGGGTCCGCTCGACGGGGGCGCAGCGGGTCGGCGGGGACGATCAACAGCATGCCCGCATCCTCCCCCAGCCGCGCCACCCCGGGCCGCACGCCCCGGGCGGTGCGGCTCCCCGGGTCCGGGGGTGGCTGAGCCGGCAGGTCGACCGGGGCGGTGCGGTTCGCCGGGTCGGGGGGTGGCTGAGCCGGTCGGGGGTGGCTGAGCCGACAGGTCGGCTCCGGGCGGTGCGGCTCCCCGGGTCGGGGTGGTGGCTGAGCCGCCGGATCGGCCCCGGGCGGTGCGACGCGCGGCAGCGGCGTCAACCCGCTGCCGGCCGGTCGCCGTCGGGCGGGCGGATGCCGTCGGGCAGGCGGATGCCGGTCAGCCGGCACAGCGCGGCGAAGCCGTCCTCGGTGCCCGGCCAGTGCCGGCGTACCGCGTCGACACCCGCCCGGCGGACCACCGCGCGCAGCACCGCAGCCACGATGATCGCGTCGTCGGCGTACCCGATGACCGGGACGAAGTCCGGGATCAGGTCGATCGGGACCGCCAGGTAGGCCATCAGCAGGCCGAGACGCACCCGTACCCCGCGCGGCAGGGTGGCGTCACCGGCCAGCCGGCGCAGCAGCCGCAGCAGGTCCGGCAGCAGCCGCAGCGCCTCCGTGAGCAGCGCACCCCGGGGCCGCACGACCAGCAGGCCGACCAGCAACGCCGCCCAGGCGGCCAGCACCGCGACGGCGACACCGAGCAGGACGTCCCGGAGCATCCGCTGCCTCCCTCCCCGCCGGACGACCGCCCGGAACGGGCCCGCCGCCCGGCCCGGACCAGCGGCACGACACCCGGGTCCGCTCCCCGCCGACGGGCCGACACCCGCACGGCATCCCACCACGGGACACCACGGACGGGATCAGGGGGTCATCTCGTAGCGACCGGCCAGGGCCTGGACCCGGGACCAGACCCGGCCGGCGCGGGCCGCGTCGGCGACCGGGCGACGGACCTGGGTCAGCGCCCAGGTGGCCTGGGCGTCGGTGGTGGTCGGCTTGCCGTGCAGTTCGGTGGCGTGGCCGGCGAAGTCGCGGACCAGGACGTCGAAGATCTGGTCGAGCAGGTCGACGTCGAGCCCGGTCACCCCGGCCTGCTCCAGGATGAGCTGACCGTAGACGACCAACGCGAAGAGCTGCCCGAGGGCGAGCAGGAAGTCGAGGTCACCCTGCTGGTCCTCGCCCGGCGGGTGGGCGGCGAGCAACTCGCGCAACCCGTCGGCCTGGGCGGTGAACCGGGCCACGTTCGGCACCTCGGCCCGGGCGGCGTACGCGGCCCGCCAGTCGTGGAACCGGATCGCGCCCAGGCCACGCGCCGGGCCCTGCCGGAACAGGAACCCGTCGTCGGCCGGGTCGTGCCGGGTGGGCACCGGGGGAAACTCGGCCGGGGCGAAGAAGTAGTTCGCCATGAACTTCAGGATCAGCGCCAGGTTGACGTGCACGGTGCCTTCGAGCTTGGGCAGCCCCCGGATGTCCCGGGCGGCCTTGTCGAAGTAGGTGTCCGCCTCGAACCCCTTGGCGGCGATGACGTCCCAGAGCAGATCGATCACCCGTTCGCCCTCGGTGGTCACCTTCATCTTGGTCATCGGATTGAACAGCAGGTAACGCCGGTCGTCGGGGCCGGCCGAGCGGAAGTAGTCCACCGCCCGGTCGCTGAACAGCTTCATCGCGACCAGCCGGGCGTACGCGTCGGTCAACTCCCGGCGGACGTGCGGGAAGTCGGTGACCCGCCGGCCGTAGAGCACCCGGCGGTGGGCGTGGGTGACCGCCTCGTACATGGCGTGTTCGCAGATGCCGATGCTGGCGGTGCAGAGGTTGAACTTGCCGACGTTGACGGTGTTCAACGCGGCGTCGAACGCGGCCCGGCCGGTGTGCAGCACGTCCTCGGCGCGCACCGGGTAGTCCTCCAGCCGGAACTCACTGACGTACATCTGCGCGTTGACCACGTTGCGGACCAGCCGGTACGCCGGGTGCCGGCTGTCGGCGGCGAAGAAGACGTAGCCGTCGGGCCCCTCGACGTCGGCGCGGCGACCGAAGACCGAGACCAGCCCGGCGACGTTGCCGTTGCCGATGTAGTACTTGCCGCCGGTGGCCCGGAAGCCGTCCGCGCCGTCGGGGGTGAGCAACATGTCGGTGGAGTAGATGTCGGCGCCGTGGGCCCGTTCGGAGAGGCCGAACGCCATCACGTGCCCGTCGTCGAGCAGCCCCGCCGCGCGGGCCCGGACGGCGGCGTTGTCGCTCTGCCAGACCGGGCCGAGACCGAGGACGGTGACCTGCCAGGTGTACCAGTAGCCGAGCCCGTAGAAGCCGAGCACCTCGCTGAGCGCGGCGTTGCGCGCGGTGTCCCAGCGTTTGGCCGGGTCACCGCCACCGTCGGCGGCCGGGGTGCAGAAGGCCGCGAACAGCCCCTGCGCGGCGACGAAGTCGAGGAAGTCGGCGTACCAGGTGTGGTCGTTGTAGCTGTCGACCAGCGCCTTCTTGCCCCGGCGCTCGAAGAAGTCGACCGTGGCCCGCAGCAGCCGGCGGGACTCCTCGTCCAGGTGGTCGGGGTTGTAACGGTGCGGGTCGAGCAGCAGGTTGTCGTCGGTCATCGCGAGGTGGTCCCTTCTCCGAAGGTGGTCGGCGGTCGGCGCGTGCGGGTGGTCAGTGGTCCAGGCCGCGCAGGGTGGCCAGGACGTCGTCGAGCCAGGCCAGCACCATCCGCTCGTACGCGATGCCGCCGCGCAGCACGACGTGCTGGAGGGCGGCACGGTCGTCGCCGGAGACGCCCCCGGGGAAGTCGCGACGCTCGCCGGCCAGGTAGCGGGCGAGCACCACCTCGTGGTCGGCGCGGTACCGGGCGACCTCGACGAGCAGGGCGACCCGGCCGGCCCGGTCGGTGAAGGCGGCCCCCCGGACCTTGACGGCGAGTTCGTGGCGCACCGCCTCCGGTTGGACCTCCTCGCGGAGCCAGTCGGTGAGCACGGCGTGGCCGGTGCCGGTGACCGACCAGCGCCGCTTGTCGGGCCGGCCGTGCTGGCCCACCTGTTCGGCGGTGATCCAGCCGTCGGTCCCCATCCGGGCGAGCACCCGGTAGATCTGCTGGTGGGTGGCGGTCCAGAACCGACCGATGGAGCGGTCGAACCGGTGGGCCAACTCGTAGCCGGAGCCCGGCTGCTCCAGCAGCGAGACCAGGATCGCGTGTTCGAGGGCCATCCCGGCATCCTGCTATGCAACGAGTTGCACAACAAGGGTGGAGTGGTGATCCCCACCAAGGTCGGTTGGTTTTGCTACCCGACCCGGTGGAGACTCTTCTCCGGTACCGACAAAGGGGGAGACCATGCCCGACACCGACCGCCCGCAGCGACATACCCGCGCCGCCGTGCCCGCCGGGGTGACCGATCCGCTCCTGTGGCGGATGGCCCTCGACGTGATCGACGCACACCATCCGGACCAGGCGGGGCGTTGCGACAACCTGCTCTGCGAGCACCAGGAGTGGCCCTGCGACGCCGCGCGCAACGCGCAGCGGGCGCTGACCATGGCCGGCGACACGACGACCGGCGTCACCGACGACCGGCGCACCGGCTGGGAGCAGCCCGGTCGGGCCGCGCGTCGCACCCGGTCCGTCGAAGCGGCCTGAACCGGCTTCCGTCGTCCTGTCCGCACCTGCGGCGGCTGGCGCACCGCAGCGGCGGACGGAGGCGACCGCACCGGCACACCACCGGTGCAGCGGTCGGCACGGTGACGCCCGGTGGCGGGGTGTCCGCACGCGGGCACCCCGCCCGCCACCGGTCGCGCCGGGCGACGGTCCGCCCGGTCTCGACGGGCCGACCCGGCCGCGCGCTGCGGCGATCCGGTGGCGGCGTCAGCCGAGACGCTTGGCGGAACGGATCGCGGTGGCCAGGTTCTCCAGCAGCGGGGCCGCGCCCGCGTACGAGAAGCGGGGCACCGCGTCCCACGGGGTGACCTGGTTGGCCCGGACCGCCGGCAGCTGCGCCCAGGTCGGCTTGGCCGCGAGGTCCTTGGGCTGCAACGCGGTGGAACGGTTGTCCAGCAGGATCAGGTCGGCCGGGAACTTACCGGCGTTCTCCCAGCTCAGCGCCTCGAAGTAGTCGCCGGCCTCCAGCTTGGTCGGCACCACGATGTCCACGCCCAGCTCGGCGAAGTACATCAGGTCCGTGCTGACCTTCGGGTTGGAGACGTAGAACAGGTCGGGGCTGCCCGAGGAGGCCATCACCCGGATCCCCGGGTTGGCCTTGACCGCCGCCCGCACCTGCTCGGCGGCGGCCTCGAAGCGGGCCTTGGCCTCGGTGACCTTCGTGGCCGACAGGTCCGCGCCGAGCGAGCGGGCCAGCTCGGCGTAGCGCTCGATCGGGCGGGTCATCGGGGTCCGGGCGGTGGTGATCGCCACGCTCGGCGCGAGCTTGAGGATCTTGTCGCGGCTCTCGTCCGGGACGTACCAGAGGGCGTCCGGGTCGTACATGTGGGTGACCAGCAGCTCGGGGCGCAGCGCGGCGTACTTCTCCACGTTGAACTCACCCCAGACGTTGCCCAGCACGGTGACCTTGTCGACGTCGAGGTCGCCGGCCTGCGGCTCGCGGGAGCCGTCGGTCCGGGTGGTCTCCCCGAACACGCCCACGAGCTGGGAGTCGAGTCCGAAGTCGACGAGCGCGGCGGCCACCCCGGTGAAGGCGACCACCCGGGTCGGCGCGGCGGGTGCGTCGACCTTGCGCTGCCGGTCGTCGGTGAAGCTCCACGGGCCGGCGGAGCCGCCGGCGGCGGGCTTCGCCGGGTCGTCGCCCCCGCCGCAGGCGGCGAGGAGGGCGGTCAGGGCCGCGCCGCCGCCGGCGGCGAGCAGGCCGCGGCGGGAGAGTCGGGGTGAGGACGAGGAAGGCAGCATGTGACGTCTTTCGGTCAGGCCGGAGCCGCGCCGGTCCGCGACGGCATGGTTAGGGTAACCTAACCTAAATCGCTGTCAACAATCAGCGCGCGCCGCTCTCGCCCCCTGGAGCCGACACTGTCCGCCACCCTGTCCCCACCCACCGTCCTGCCGGGAGCGACGCCGAACCGTCGGCGCACCGGCGTCCGGACCGCCGGACTCGGCGCGGGCCTGCTGCTGCTCGTCGCGGTGGCGGTGCTGAGCATCGCCGTCGGCGCGAAACAGCTCACCCTGGTCGAGGTGTGGCACGGCCTGACCTCCCCCACCTCCCCCGAGCATGCGGTGGTGCAGCAGATGCGGCTGCCCCGTACCCTGCTCGGGCTGCTCGCCGGGGCCGCCCTCGGGGTGGCCGGCGCGCTGATGCAGGCCCTCACCCGCAACCCCCTCGCCGACCCCGGTCTGCTCGGCATCAACGCCGGAGCGTCAGCCGCCGTGGCCACCAGCACCGCGCTGCTCGGCGTCGCGACGGTGCGGGGTTGGATCTGGTTCGCCCTGCTCGGCGCGGTCGTCGTCACCGTGGCGGTGCACGCCGTCGGCGGCGGCCGGCAGGCCACCCCGCAGCGGCTGGCGCTGGCCGGGGCCGCCCTCAACGCGGTGCTCTACTCGTACGTCAGCGCGGTGATGCTGCTCGACGCGGCAGCGCTGGACCGGCTGCGGTTCTGGACCGTCGGCTCGCTGGTCAACGCCGACTTCACCACCGTCGCCACGGTGGCCCCGTTCATCCTGGCCGGCCTGCTGGTCGGGCTGGCCGGGGCCCGCCCACTCAACGCCCTGGCCCTCGGCGACGACGCGGCTCGCGCGCTCGGCGCCCGCCCCGCCCTGGTCCGGGCCGGCACCGTCACCGCGGTCACCCTGCTCTGCGGCGCGGCCACCGCCGCCTGCGGCCCGATCGTCTTCGTCGGCCTGCTCGTCCCCCACCTGGTCCGCGCCCTGACCGGCCCCGACCTGCGCTGGCTGCTGCCCTACGCGGCGGTGCTCGCCCCGGTGCTGCTGCTCGGCGCCGACGTGCTCGGCCGGGTCCTCGGCCGGCCCGGTGAACTCCAGGTCGGCCTGGTCACCGCCGTGCTCGGCGGGCCGCTGTTCCTGCGTCTGGTGGCCCGCCGATGAGCCGCGCCCGCGCCACCGCCGCACCCACCCGCCCACCGGCCCGGGTGGTCCGCATCGGCACCCGCTCGGTGCGCTGGCGCGGCCGGTCCCTGGTGGTCGGACTCGGGGCCACCGCCCTGGCCGTCGTCCTCGGGGTGCTCGCCATCGGTGGCGGCGACTACCCGATGAGCCCCACCGACGTGCTGCGCACCCTCACCGGCGGCGGTAGCGCCGCCGAGGACTTCATCGTCGGTGAGCTGCGGTTGCCCCGACTGGTGACCGCGCTCGCCGTCGGCGCTGCCCTGGCGCTGTCCGGCGCGGTCCTCCAGTCGCTGGTCCGCAACCCGCTGGGCAGCCCCGACGTGCTCGGGGTCACCCAGGGCGCGGCCACCGGTGCGCTGATCGTGGTGGTGGCCGGGGGCGGCACCCTGCTGCTGTCCGGCGCGGCGCTGCTCGGCGGCCTCGCCACCGGCCTGCTGCTGTGGGCGGTGGCCGGCCGGCACGGCCTGCACGGCTACCGGCTGGTGCTGGTCGGCATCGGCACCACGGCGATCCTCACCGGCGTCAACGGCTGGCTGCTCACCCGGGCCCCGCTGATGGACGCGGCCCGCGCGGTGCTCTGGCTCACCGGCAGCCTCGACGGGCGGGGCCGGGCGCAGGCCGTCCCACTGCTCGGCCTGCTGGCGCTGCTGACGCCGGTGGTGGTCGGCACCGCCCGGGCGCTGTCGGTGATCGAGCTGGGTGACGACACCGCCACCGCGCTCGGGGTGCCGGTGTCGCTGGTGCGGCAACTGCTGCTCGGGGCGGCGGTGCTGCTCGCCGCCGGGGCGGCCGCCGCCGCCGGGCCGGTCTCGTTCGTCGCCCTGGTCGCGCCGCACCTGGCCCGCCGGCTCACCCGGGCGCCCGGCCCCAACCTGGCCGCCGCCGCCGCGACCGGGGCGGTGCTGCTGCTCGCCGCCGACCTGGCCGCGCAGCGGGCGATCGACGGCCACCAACTGCCCGTCGGGGTAGTCACCGGCCTGGTCGGCGGGGCCTACCTGGTGTGGTTGCTCGCCGCGCAGGGACGCGCGGCCCGGATCTGAGGAGGACACGGTGACCGAGGACAGTCGGCTCGGTGGGGTCGGGCTGACCCTGGCCTACGAGCGGCGGGTGGTGGCCCGGGACCTGTCGGTCGCCGTGCCCGACCGGTCGTTCACGGTGGTGATCGGCCCCAACGCCTGCGGCAAGTCCACCCTGCTGCGGGCCCTAGCCCGCACGCTGCGACCGACCGCCGGCACGGTGCTGCTCGACGGCCGCGACATCCACTCGCTGCGCTCCCGGGAGGTGGCCCGCACCCTCGGCCTGCTCCCCCAGTCGTCGGTCGCCCCGGAGGGCATCACCGTGGCCGACCTGGTCGCCCGGGGCCGCTACCCCCACCAGGGCCTGCTGCGCCAGTGGTCCACGCAGGACGAACAGGTGGTGACCGCGTCGATGGCCGCCACCGGCGTCGGTGAGCTGGCCGACCGACCCGTCGACGAACTCTCCGGCGGGCAGCGGCAGCGGGTCTGGATCGCGATGGCGCTGGCCCAGCAGACCTCCCTGCTGCTGCTCGACGAACCCACCACCTACCTGGACGTCGCGCACCAGATCGAGGTGCTCGACCTGTGCGCCCGACTGCACGAGGAGCAGGGCCGCACCCTGGTCGCGGTGCTGCACGACCTGCACCACGCCGCCCGCTACGCCACCCACCTGATCGCCATGCGCGACGGTCGGGTGGTCGCCCAGGGGGACCCGCGCGAGGTGGTCACCGCCGCGCTCGTCGAGGAGGTGTTCGGGCTGCCCTGCCGGATCGTCGAGGACCCGGAGACCGGCACCCCGCTGGTCGTACCCCGGGCCCGGCGCGGTCGTCAGTCCGGACCGGTGGCGGCGGGGTAGTCGGCGGCGGTCAACGGGCCCGACGACAGCGAACCGTCGGCCCGGGGCACCTCCAGCGGCCGGCCCCGCCGCAGGAACGACACCCCGGCGACGTCCGGTCGGCTGTCCAGGGTGCAGACGATCTGACCGTAGGCCAGCACCTCGTCGCTGCGACCGGACTCCTCGCCCAGCGGCTCCACCTCCACCTGGGCCCGCCCGTCGACCAGCCGGGCGCCCAGCACGTGCACCGCACCGGGCAGGGCGGTGCCGAAGCCGGCCACCCGCTCCGCATCGTCGGGGCCGGCCAGCAGCCGCCGCAGGTGCCCGTCCACCCCGCCGGCCGCGTCGACCTGCCGGACCACCCGGACCAGTCGACCGGCGCGGACCAGGCAGAACGCCTGTTCCACCCGACCCGGCACACTGCTCGCCGCCGGCGCGGCCGGCGGCCCGAACGGCGGCTCGACGGCCCGGGGCCGATCGTCGGCCGGCACCCCGCACCCGGCGAGCAGCAGGGCCGCCAACGCCGGCAGCAACCACCGCCACGACCACGGCGACCGCCGGGTCACGGCCGGGGAACGCGGCGGGCGGGTCACGGCCGGGCCCCCGGCAGCTCCACCCGGAACCGGGCACCACCGCCGGGCCGGTCACCGACACCGGCCCGGCCACCATGCGCGGCGGCGTGCTGGGCGACCAGCGCCAACCCCAGGCCGGTACCGTCCCCACCGGCCCGGTCGTGCGCGGCCCGACCCCGGACGAACCGGTCGAAGACCACCTCCCGGTCGGCCACCGGCACCCCCGGCCCCTCGTCGTCGACCTCCACCACCCCGACCCCGTCGGACACCCACAGCCGCACCGCGACCGGGCCACCGCCGTAGCGGACCGCGTTGTCCAACAGGTTGACCAGCACCTGCTCCACCCGCCGGGGGTCCACCGACCATCGCCCCGGCGCGGGTGGGCCGGGCTGGACCAGTGACTCGGGCAGCCCCCGCCCCCGACACACCCCCCGGGCCAACGCCAGCACGTCGACCTCCTCCCGCTGCACCGGCCGGTCACTGCGGGCCAACTCGATCAGGTCGTTGACCAGCCGTTGGAACCGGGTGATCTCCTCGCTGACCAGGCCGGCGGCGGTGGCCGTCCGGTCGTCCAACCCGTCCCGACGCCGGGACAGCACGCTGGCCGCCGCCGACAACGTCTGCAGGGGTGAGCGCAGCTCGTGGGCGACGTCGGCGGCGAACCGGCGGTCCCGTTCGATGCGGACCGCCACCTCGTCGGCCATCCGGTTGAACGAGGTGGAGAGCCGGGCCAGGTCCGGGTCGGTGCCCGGGGCGAGCCGGGCGGTCACGTCCCCCGCCGCGATCTTCTCCGCCGCGTCGGCCACCGCCGTCAACGGGCGCAGCCCGTGCCGGGTGGCGTACCAGCCCAGTGCCGCACCGGAGCCGGCCACGGTGACCGCCACCACGGTCAGCGCCAGCGCCAGCACCTGGAAGGTCTGCTCCAGCTCCCGCAACGAGGTGATCTCGTAGTAACCGGTCGAGTCGGCCAGCGGCACCCCCACCAGCAGCGCCGGCTGCCCGTCGACCCGGATCCGCTGCACCGCCGGCTCACCGTCGGCGACCATCGCCATCAGCCCCGCCGGTACCGCCCCCGACGGGCCCTCGTCGGCGGTGCGGGCGTACCAGCGGCCGTCGCGGTGCACCAGCGCCCGGCGGGTGCCACCGGTGTCCAGGGTGCGCAGCACCTCGTAGACGTCCGGGGTGTCGGTGTCCAGGCCGGCCCGCACCACCGCCGCGTCGAAGTACGCCGCCCGCAGCGCCGTGCGCTCCCGCTCGTCGAGCAGCGAACGGCGCACCAGCTCGTACGAGATCAACGCCATCAGCGCCGACAGCAGCAGCGCCCCGATCGCGAACGCGGCGGTGACCCGGGCCCGCAGGCCGAGCCGCCTCATCGTTGCAGCTTGTAGCCGAGGCCCCGCAGGGTCACCAGGTGCCGGGGGTTGGCCGGGTCGGCCTCGATCTTCTGCCGCAGCCGCCCCACGTGCACGTCGACCAGCCGCTCGTCACCGGTCTCGTAGCCCCACACCCGGCTGAGCAGCTGCTGGCGGGACAGCACCCGGCCGGCGTGCTCGGCCAGCTCGCAGAGCAACCGGAACTCGGTGCGGGTCACCGGCACCGGCTGTCCCGCCCGGCGTACCTCACCGGCCTCCGGGCTGATCTCCAACGGGCCGAAGGCCAGCACCGGCACCGCCGCCGACGGCGCGACGGCGGTACGCCCCCGGCGGCGCAGCGCCCGCAACCGGGCCGAGAGTTCCTTGATGGCGACCGGCTTGACCAGGTAGTCGTCCGCGCCCGCCTCCAAGGCGGCGACGATGTCGTGGGTGTCGTCGCGGGCGCTGACCACCACGATCGGCACGTCGTCGTCGCGGCGCAGCTGCCGGATGCACTCGAAACCGTCGAGGCCGGGCAGCATCAGGTCCACCAGCACGTAGTCGGCCGCCTCCTGCCGCTGCGCCCGCAACCCCTCCTCCGCCGTGGCCGCCCCGCGCGCCAGATAGCCCTCGTCCTCCAGGGCCAGCAGCAGCGCCAGACGGATCCGGTCGTCGTCCTCGATCACCAGTACGCCCGCCATCGGGAAATCGTGCCCGGTGCGCGCCGACGATGACGAACCGGCTTCGGCGTACGCGGAATTTGTCACGCAACTGACATACGTCCGCGCGGCCCCCGCCAACCTCGCCCACCAGGCTGGGTCCGGACAGCGAGCCGGAAGGAGGCCGATCGTGGGAGCATCCCGCCCGGAGTGCACCGTACCGCTGGTGGAGGTGTGCGTCACCGACGACCTGGACCTGGCCGCGCTGGCCCGGTCCCGGGAGGTCTTCGACCGGCTCGTCGCGTTGCGCCCGGCCCACGTGGTGGTGGACCTCTCCGAATGCCGGCACCTCGACGCCGCCGCCGTCGGGCTGCTGCTCGACGTGCACCGGGAGCTGACCCGCCACGGCGGCGTGCTGACGCTGCGCGACCCCAGTCCTCGGGCGTTGCGCGTGCTGAGTGCCGCCCGGGTGTCCCGGGTGCTGCCCATGGTCACCACCCCGAGGGCACTGCCGGTGGGCGACGGGCTGGTCCCGTCCGCCGCCCACCGGCGACCCGCGCCGCTGCGGGTCCGGGAGCACAGCCGATGAGCGTGCCCGGCATCGTCGCCGCCGTCGTCGTCGGGCTCGTGGTCGGCACGCTGGGCCGGCTCGTCATCCCCGGCCGCAAGCAGGTCCCGGTCTGGCTCACGCTCGCCGTCGGCCTGGTCGCCGCGCTGCTCGGCACCATCCTGAGCCGGCTGGTCGGCATCGACGGCGACGGCTACACGCTGCGGCAGCTGATCGTGCAGGTCGGCCTGGCCGGGGTCGCCGTGGCGCTGGTCGTCGGCACCGCAGGCGGCCGCACCGAGCCCTGACCCACCGGAACCGGTCGTGGTCCGGCGCATGCGGGGTCTCCGGTCGACCACCGCGCGCCGGGCCACGACCACCGGGCCGCCGCGACCACCGGGCCGCCACGGCCATCCTCAAGGAGGAGATCCGATGACCGTCGTACCGGACGACCCGATGATGACCCTGATCTGTGACAGCTGCGGGACGGTCGCCACCGGCCCGGCCTGTGTCCTGCCCGACGCCGAGGTGGTCTGGACGTTCGTCGCCGAGCAGGGCTGGACCGGTTCGCCGTTCGCCACCGGCCCGCACCGCTGCCCCCGCTGCGAGCTGGTCCCCGAACCGGCCCCGGTGCCGGCCCGCGCGCCCCGCCGCACCGACCCCCCCGGGGTGCTCGGCGTCGAGCACACCGACCAGGTGGCGATCGTCACCGCCGCCGGGGACCTGGACATCGCCACCGGCGACGACCTGCACGGCGCGTTGTCGGAGGCGGTCGACGCCGACCGGCACGTGGTGGTCGACCTGGTCCGGGTGCACCTGATCGACTCCACCGCCCTGGGGGTGCTGGTCCGGGCCCGGCAGGACGCCCGGCAACGCGGCCGGCGGCTCAGCCTCGCCGGACCGTCCCGGTTCGTCCGCACCGCTCTGCACACCATGCGGCTCGACCGGGTCTTCCCGGTCTTCGACACCCGGCAGGAGGCGGTGGACTGGTCCCGGGCCGGCACGGCCGACCGGCCCCGGGAGAGGAGCGCGGCGTGGTGATGCCGTGGCCGCTGCCCGACGACAGCTGGTTGCGTCCCGAGCCCGACCCGCCCGGTCCACCGGGTGACGACGTCCGGCTGGCCGCCGAGGTGGCGTACCGGATCGTGGGCGGGGTGGGTCTGCGGGCCCGGCGGATCACCGTCACCGTGCAGAACCGGGTGGTGATCCTCGGTGGCGTGGTGCCCGACGTCGAGGCCCGCCAGCTCGCCGGTGAGGTCGCCTGGCGGGTGCCCGGCGTGGCCGACGTCTGCAACGCGCTGCGGCTGTCCACGAAGCGCTGATCCCCGGCGTCGGTGCCGCCGGGGATCAGCCGGGTGCCGGGCCGGCGGCGCAGCGCAGTGCCGCCGACCGGCGCAGGGCAGTGCCGCCGACCGGCGCAGGGCAGTGCCGCCGACCGGCGTCGCGCTCGGCCGCCGCCGGGGGTCAGCGGGGCGCGGCGACGTGGGCCGGCGGTTGCGGCCCGAACGTGGTGAGGAACCGGTCCCGGAAGGTGTCCATCGGCCACACCGGCGCGTCCGGGCCGGGACGCAGCCCCTCCTGCCAGCCCCAGCCACCCACCCGGGCCAGCACCGCCGGGTCGCGGGTGACCACCGTGATCGGCACGTCCCGGCTGGCGTTCGGGCCGGTGACCAGCGGGGACGGTTGGTGGTCGCCGAGGAAGACCAGCACCAGGTCGTCGTCGCCGTACGTCTGGACGTAGGAGATCAGGCTGTTCAGCGAATACTCGATCGCCCGGCGGTAGCCGGTACGCACCTCGGTGGTGCTCCGCCCCACCACGTTCTTCGGGTTGAACGCCACCGACGTCGGCCGGCGGTAGATCGAACCGTCCCCGACGTGGTCCCAGTCCAGCATCCGGGGGATCGCCACCCACGGGGAGTGGCTGGAGACCAGCGGAATCTGCGCCATGATCGGCGCGTGGTCGGGGTTGGCCCGCTCCCGGCGTTGGAAGGCGGACAGGGTGTACTGGTCGGGCATCGGCGCGTAGCTGAACTGCGGGCCCCGGTAGTCCAGCCCCGCCGCGTCGTGGTAGCGGTCGTAGCCGAAGAACGCCCCCTCCGGCCAGGGCGAGGTGGCCGCCGGCATCACCCCGACCGTCTGCCAGCCGGCCCGCCGGAACGCCCCGTTGAGGGTCAACCGGTCACTGGCCAGCAGGCTGTCGTGCCGTTGCTGGTTGTTGATCCACAGCCCGGACAGCAGGGTGTCGTGGGCCAGCCAGCTCCCGCCACCGGCGGTGGGTGAGGTCAGGAAGCCGCTGCGGGCGGTGAACCCGGCGGCGGCCAGTCGCCGGGTGCCACCGTCGAGCACCGCACCGACCTGCCCGGCGAACTCGGGGTCCTCGACCGCGTCCCGGCCGTAGCTCTCGACGAACGCCAGCACCACGTCCTTGCCGCGCAGCGCGGTGAGCAGCTGGTCGCCGGGCGTGTCGCGGAACGCGTCCCGGTTTACCTGGTCGGTGAACTCCCGACGGTCCCGCAGTCCCGCGCCGACCTGACCGACGTGCTGCCCGACCAGGGTCGCCGTGCCGGAGTCGGCGACCGGCACACCGAGCGTCGCGGCGGCCACCCACAGCGCGGTGAGGCCGGCGACGACCCGGGTGGCGACCCGGTGGTGCCCGGCCGCCACCCGGGTCAACCGCAGCACCGACCAGCTGGTGAGCACCAGCAACGCGACCACCAGGGCGACCAGCCCCACGGCGGCGGCGACCGCGCCGCCGGTACCCACCGAGTCGGTGAGGAAGGCGTACCCGTCGTCGAGCAGCACCCAGTCGAGGACCAGGTCGAACGGGCGGGCCAGGCTGGCCGACATGCCCAGGTCGAGCACCTTGACGATGGCGACCAGCCCCAGCACCACCCCGATCGACACGGCGACCGGCCGTCGGGCCCGACCGGGCAGCGCCAGCAGCAGGGCGGCAGCCAGCAGCCCCTCGATCGGCACCCGCAGGAACGCGACCGGGGTGACCTGGTCGAGCCGGTCCGGTGCGGTCAGCACCGCCAGGACCAGCATCCCGGCCAGCACGGTGGTCACCCGGACCGCGACGGTCCGCCACCGGGCCCGCCCGGCCGCCGCCGGGGCCTGCGGCGTCGTCGGGTCCGCCTCCGGCGGGGTCGGGGTCGGCGCGTCGCCGGCGGGCCCGGCGGTCGGGGTGGACCGGTCGGCCCGGGCGGGGGCCCGCCCGGTTGCCGTGCTCGGGCGACGCAGGCGTGACAACAACGACACTCCGGAAGGTCCTTCCTGGCAGGGAGCCCGGCGGCAGGGCCGGGCCGGATCGACGGTCCGGATCAGACCGGCTGGTGGACGACGAACGGCGGCCGGTCGGCGACGGCCTCCACCCGGGGCCGCACCGATGGTACGGACGGCAGCATCCCGACCGGCGACACCCGCGGGACGGAGATCGACGTGCCGGCCGTCGGCGCGACGGTCCGGACGGGCCTGACGGGCAGGACGGGCCGGGTCGACCGGTGCCACCAGAGCCAGCCCACGTCGTGACCGAACGACTCCACCAGCAACGCCAGCGCCACCGCCGCCAGCACGGCGGTCAACGGTCGGGCCAGCACCTCCGCGGCGACCACGAGCAGCAGCACGCCCTGCGCGGCGGCGACCACCTTGCGCCAGAAGCGCGGCGGCAGCGCCCCGCGCATCCAGGGCAGCAACCAGCCGGCGGCGACGAAGGCGTACCGCAGGCCGCCGATGGTAAGCACCCACGGCCCCACCGCCGGCGCCACCTGGACGCTGAGCACCAGGATGAGGAACGCGTCGACCTCCATGTCGAAACGTGCGCCGAGGGCGCTGACCGTGCCGGTGCGCCGGGCCACCCAGCCGTCCACCGCGTCCAGCGCCAACGCCACCGCGGTCATCGGCACCAGCACCGCCAGCGGTGCCGGATCGGAGAAACCGGTGACGACCAGGGCGGTCACCCCGCCGACCAGCACCCCCCGGGTCAGCGTCACCCGGTCGGCCGGCCCGAGCCGGTCGACACCCCGGCGGCGCAGACCGCGCTGCAACGCGACGCAGGTGACCACGCCGTACCCGAGGCCGGCCAGCCAACCGGCGACGTCGAGCCCGACGGTCGCGGCCAGCCCGGCCAGCAGGACGGTCTGTACGGTCAGGCCGAGCACCGGACCGGTTCGAACCCTGGACACCCTGCCTCCGTGTTTATGATCGACGACCTCGGCAGTGGGTACGCAGGACGCGGCCGTTTCGTTCGGTTCCGCCGGCAGAAGAGGAGAAAACCCGCGTGATCCGCGATGCCCGGGCCTTCTGGCTCCGCTCCCCCGGCGTCGGTGAGCTGCGGCCGGTGACCCTGCCCACGCCCGGCCCCGACGACGTGCTGGTCCGCAGCCGCTACTCCGGGGTGAGCCGCGGCACCGAGACGCTGGTCTTCACCGGCGGCGTGCCGGAGAGCCAGTACACGGCGATGCGTGCCCCGTTCCAGGAGGGCGACTTCCCCGCCCCCGTCAAGTACGGCTACCTCAGCGTAGGCGTGGTCGAGGTCGGCCCGGCGGCGCTGCGCGGGCGGACGGTGTTCTGCCTGCACCCGCACCAGAGCGCGTACGTGGTGCCGGCGTCGGCGGTGACCCCGGTGCCGGACGACGTGCCGGCGGCCCGCGCGGTGCTGGCCGGCACGGTGGAGACGGCGGTCAACGCCCTGTGGGACGCCGCGCCGCTGGTCGGCGACCGGGTCAGCGTGGTCGGCGGCGGGATGGTGGGGTGCAGCGTGGCGGCCCTGCTGGCCCGTTTCCCCGGGGTGCGGGTGGAGCTGGTCGACGCCGACCCGGCGCGGGCGGCGGTCGCCTCGGCGCTGGGGGTCGACTTCGCCCTGCCGGCGGCGGCGACCGGGGGGCGGGACCTGGTGGTACACGCCAGCGCCACCGCCGCCGGGTTGCAGCGCAGCCTGGACCTGCTCGCCCCGGAGGGCACCGTGGTCGAGCTGAGCTGGTACGGCGACCGGCCGGTCGAGCTGTCGCTGGGTGGGGCGTTCCACGCCGGGCGGTTGACCGTGCGCAGCAGCCAGGTCGGCACGGTCTCCCCGGCGCGGGCGTCCCGGCGCGGCTTCGCCGACCGGCTGGCGCTCGCCCTGGAGCTGCTCGCCGACCCGGTGTTCGACGCGCTGCTGACCGGGCGGTCCCGCTTCGCGGAGCTGCCCGAGGTGCTCGGCCGCCTGGCCTCGGGGGAGCTGCCCGCGCTGTGCCATCTGATCAGCTACGACGAGGAGACACCGTGTTCAGCGTGACCGTACGGGACCACATCATGATCGCCCACAGCTTCCGGGGTGAGGTGTTCGGGCCGGCCCAGAAGCTGCACGGGGCGACCTTCGTCGTCGACGCCACCTTCCGCCGCCCGGAGCTGGACGCCGACGGCATCGTGGTGGACATCGGCCGGGCGATCGACGAGCTGAAGGCGGTGCTGGCCGACCTGACGTACCGCAACCTCGACGACGAGCCGGCGTTCGCCGGGCAGAACACCACCACCGAGGTGCTGTGCCGGGCCATCGCCGACCGGCTCGCCGACCGGGTGCACGCCGGTGGGCTGGGCGAGGGCGCCCGGGAGCTGGCCGGGATCACCGTCACCCTGCACGAGTCGCACATCGCCTGGGCCAGCTACGAGCGGTCGCTGTAACCCGTGCCGGCGGTGCACGTCGTCCTGCCCGGCGACATCGACGATCCGGCCACCCCCAGCGGCGGCAACGCCTACGACCGGCGGATCTGCGCCGGGCTCGCGGCGGCCGGCTGGACGGTGCGCGAACACGGCGTACCCGGGGACTGGCCGCACCCCGACGAGGCGGCGCGGGCCCGGCTGGCCGGGGTGCTCGCGGCCCTGCCGGAGGCCACGACGGTGCTCTACGACGGGTTGGTCGCCTCGGCCGTGCCGGAGCTGCTGGCGGCGCAGGTCGGCCGGCTGCGTCAGGTGGTGCTGGTGCACATGCCGCTCGGCGACGACGCCGAGGCGCGCGGGCTGCCGCACGCCGACGCGCTCGTCACCACCAGCGGCTGGACCCGGGAGCTGCTGCTGGCCCGGCACCGGATCGACCCGGACCGGGTGACGGTGGCCGTCCCCGGTGTCGACCCGGCGGACGTCGCCGCCGGCACGGCCGCCGGCACGGCGCTGCTCTGCGTCGCGGCGGTCACCCCGGTCAAGGGGCACGACGTGCTGGTCGACGCCGTGACCGGGCTGGCCGGTCGGCCGTGGACCCTGGACTGCGTCGGCGCGCTGGACCGTGATCCGGCCTTCGTGGCGGCGCTGCGGCAGCGGGTCGACCGGGGCGGGCTGGCCGGGCGGGTGCGCTGGCACGGTCCGCTGACCGGGCCGGCGTTGGCGGCGGCGTACGCGGGGGCGGATCTGCTGGTCCTGCCGTCGCGGGCCGAGACGTACGGGATGGTGGTGGTCGAGGCCCTGGCCCGGGGGCTGCCGGTGCTGGGCACCACCGCCGGTGGGGTTCCCGAGGCGCTGGGCCGGGCCGGCGACGGCACCCCGCCCGGGATGCTGGTGCCCCCGGACGACCCGGTGGCCCTGGCCGGCGCCCTGCGGCGCTGGCTGCACTCGGCCGATCTGCGGGACCGCCTCCGCCGGGCGGCCCGGGACCGGCGGGTCGACCTGCCCGGCTGGTCGGCCACCACGACCGTGATCTCCCAGGTGCTGGACGGAGTGAGGACATGACCGCGTACGCCACCGAACCGTTCGCCGACTGGCTGCGGCTGCGGGAGCCCGCCGACGCCGAGGCCCGCAGCGGGGAGCTGGTCGACCTGCTCCGCGCCCGGCTCACCGGCACCGGCACGGCGGGTGCCGGTGGTTCCGGCATGCCGACGACCACCACCGGTGGCCCGGGTGCGGCAACCGGCGGTGCGGTGGGCCTGTCGCCGGCCGGTGAGGGGGGACCCGGGATGCTGGTGACCGGGGTCGGTTCCGTCACGTCGCTGCGCGGGGACCGCCCGTGGGTGGTGCACGACCTGGGCAGCGGGACCGGTTCGATGCTGCGCTGGCTGGCCCCGTTGCTGCCCGGCCCGCAGCGCTGGGTGCTGCACGACCGGGACCCGGGGTTGCTGGAGCGGGCCGGCGCGGCGGTGCCGGTCGCCGCCGACGGCAGCCCGGTCGAGGTGACCTCCCGGCAGGGCGACCTCACCCGGTTGACCGCCGCCGACCTCGCCGACGCCGACCTGGTCACCGCGTCGGCGCTGCTGGACATGTTCAGCGCCGACGAGATCAGCCGGGTGGTGGCCGCCTGCGCTGGGGTCGGCTGCCCGAGCCTGTTCGTGCTCTCCGTGGTCGGTCGGGTGGCGTTCGACCCGGCCGACCCGCTGGACGCCGAGATCGCGGCCGCCTTCGACGCCCACCAGCGGCGTACCGTCGACGGCCGGGACCTGCTCGGGCCGGACGCCGCGGCGGCGACCGTCGCGGAGTTCGGCCGGCACGGGCTGCCGGTGACGGTGCGGCCGAGCCCGTGGCGGCTCGGGCCGGACCGGGCGGAGCTGCTCGTCGAGTGGTTCGACGGCTGGGTCGACGCGGCGCTCGCGCAGCAGCCCGAGCTGGCCGACCGGACCGCCGACTACGTCCGGTGGCGACGGGCCGAGGCGCTGGCCGGTCGGCTCACCGTCACCGTCGGTCACGACGACCTGCTCGCCGGGGTGGAATGAACCGGTTCGCCAACCGGTACGTGAGAAAGGACAAGATCCCCGAGGAGGAACCGCGTGTCACCGGACCCCACCGGCACAGCTGTCGCCCGTACCCCGTCCTCCCCCGCGGCCCGGGGCTCCTCGGCCTGGGCCTGGCTGAGCAACCTCGCCGGGGTGGGCCTGGTGGGGGCGCTACTGTGGTGGTTGGGCACCGGCCCGGCGCTGGCCGGACTGCGGCGGATCGACGCCCCGGCGGTGCTCACCGCGCTGGCGTTGGGCGCGCTGGCCACGGTCGGCTGCGCGTGGCGGTGGCGGCTGGTGGCCGAGGCGCTCGGCATCCGGCTGCCGCTGGGCACGGCGGTGGCCGACTGCTACCGGGCGGTCTTCCTTAACGCGACACTGCCCGGCGGGGTGCTCGGCGACGTGCACCGGGCGGTCCGCCACGGCCGGGAGGCCGGTGACCTGGGTCGGGCCGTGCGGGCGGTGGTCTGGGAGCGGACCGCGGGGCAGGTGGTCCAGGTGGTGCTCGCGGTGGTGCTGCTGCTGGCCCTGCCGTCGCCGGTGCGGCCGTACCTGCCGATGGTGACGGGGGTGGCGGTCGCGGTGGGCCTGGTGCTGGTGGTGTTCGTCCGGGCGCTACCCCGGTCGGGGCCGTCACGGCGGGCCCGCGCGGTGCGCGCCGTGGTCGCCGACGTGCGGGCCGGGCTGCTGGGTCGGCGCACCGGGCCGGGGGTGCTGCTGGCCTCGACCGTGGTGGTCGGCTGCCACCTGGCGACGTTCGTGCTGGCGGCCCGGGTGGCCGGGGTCACCGCGCCGCTGTCGGTGCTGGTGCCGCTGACGCTGCTCGCGCTGCTGGCGATGGGGCTGCCCGCCAACATGGCGGGCTTCGGGCCGCGCGAGGGCATGGCCGCCTGGGCGTTCGGGGCAGCCGGCCTCGGTGCCGCCGAGGGGGTGGCGACCGCCCTGGTGTACGGGGCGCTGGTGCTGGTGGCAGCCCTGCCGGGCGCCGCCGTGCTGGTGCTGCGGGGTCGCCCGTCCGCGCTGCGGGAACGACCGGGTGACCGTACGGTGGGAACTCAGGGTGGTTCCTCACCGGTACCCGCTGCCGGGCTGGCCGGCAGCGCCTGACAGAGGAGACACATGTACGACGCACTGCCGGCCGCGACGGTTCGGACACAGGTCACGGTCCCCCTGCGGTTCTCCGACGGGTTCGCCACCACGGCCCGGGTCTTCTCGTTCGACGGGTTGGTGGACGGCAGGGAGCACCTGGCGTTCGGGCTGGGCGACTGGTCGGGCGCGCTGCGCAGGCACGCGACGGGTGGGGCGGCGCCGCTGGTCCGCCCGCACAGTGAGTGCCTGACCGGGGACGTCTTCGGCAGCCAGCGCTGCGACTGCGGTCCGCAGCTGCGCGAGGCGGTGCAGCGGATCACCGAGGCGGGCGGTTTCCTGCTCTACCTGCGTCAGGAGGGACGCGGCATCGGCCTCTACCCGAAGCTGGACGCGTACGCCCTGCAGGACGCCGGGTTGGACACCTACGAGGCGAACGTGGCGCTCGGGCACGACGAGGACGAACGGGACTACCGGGCCGCCGCGCAGATGCTGGCGGTGCTCGGTGTGCCGGAGCTGGTGCTGCTGAGCAGCAACCCGGACAAGGCCGAGCAGCTGGCCCGGCTGGGCGTGGCGGTGGCCGAGGTGGTGCCGACCGGGGTGTTCCTGTCCCCCGCCAACGCCGACTACCTGGCGGCCAAGGCGAGCCGGGCCGCGGCCCGGGCCGTCGACCTGCCGTCGTTGAACTGATGGGTGTCGTACCGGCGGGGACGGCGACCACCGCCGTGCCGGCGTCGACCGGGCGGCCGTACGTGCTGCTCAGCTGCGCCACGTCGATCGACGGTTACATCGACGACGCCACCGAGCAGCGGCTGCTGCTGTCCAACGCGGAGGACATGGACCGCATCGACGCCGTCCGGGCCGGTTGCGACGCCATCCTGGTCGGCGCGGGCACGATTCGGGCGGACGACCCCCGGCTGGTGGTCCGCTCGGCGCGGCTGCGGGCCGCCCGGCAGGCCGCCGGCCTGTCGCCGTCACCGGTGAAGGTGACCATGACCGCCCGGGGGTTGCTGGACCCGGCGGCCCGGTTCTTCACCGTCGGTGACGCCGAGAAGATCGTCTACTGCGCGGGGCCGGCGGTGGACAAGACCACCGAGTTGCTCGCCGGGGCGGCCACCGTGGTCGACGCGGGTGACCCGCTGGACCCGGCCCGTGCCCTGGCGGACCTGGCCGGCCGGGGGGTGGAGCGGCTGATGGTGGAGGGCGGCGCGACGGTGCACGCCCAGTTCCTCACCGCCGGGCTCGCCGACGAGCTGCACCTGGTGGTCGCCCCGTTCTTCGTCGGCGACCGACGGGCCCCTCGGTTCGTCGGCGACGGCGCGTTCCCGTGGCACCCGGGTCACCGGGCCCGGGTCGCCGAGGTACGCCAGATCGGCGACGTGGTGCTGGTCCGCTACGCCCTCTCGGAGCGCTGCGCCGACGGGTGAACCGGCGGACGGGTCCGGTCCGTACCATGCGGACGAGGGGACCGTCCGGTTCACTACGCTGCGTGGTAGCGGCCGACGGTACGGACGAGGAGTGGCGGGATGAGCGACCGGTGCGCGTCCTGGCGGGAGATCCTGTCGGCCCAGCTCGACGGGGAGGAGACCGCCGAGGAGCGGGGCGCGGTCCAGGCGCACCTCGACGGTTGCCCGGACTGCCGTGCCTGGCACGAGGTCGCCGCCATGGTGACCCGGCGGGCGCGTACCCGGGTGGTGGCGGCGGTGCCCGACCTGACCGAGTCGATCCTCGCCGCCGTGCCGCCACCGCGGCGACGACGGTTCGAGCGGTGGCGTGGCGGGTGGACCGCCGGCCTGCGGGTCGCCCTGGGGCTGCTCGGCGCGGTCCAGCTCGCCCTCGGGCTGGCCCAGGTGGGCCAGGGCGTCAACGCCGAGCACCTGCACCCGACCGGGCAGCACCTGTGGCACGAGTCGGCGGCGTGGAACGTCGCGGTGGGCGCCGGCTTCCTGTTCGTCGCGCTGCGCCGTACCCCGCCGGCCGGGTTGCTGCCGATGCTGAGCGCCTTCGTCGCGACCCTGGTCCTGCTGTCGGTCAACGACCTGGTCACCGCGCAGGTGGCGGTGCCCCGGCTGGTCAGCCACGGGTTCCTGGTCGGCGGTTACCTGATCACGGTGCTGTTGTACCGGCTCGGTCCGCGTCCGAGCGGCCCACCGCAGGGACGACGTGCCGGCCGGTCCCGGTGGCGGCTGCGTCTCGACGAGCTGGACGAGCCCGGCCGGTCCGTGGTGCAGCCGTACGGCGCGCAGGCCCGGGACCGCCGGGCGGCCTGAGCGGCGCACCGTAATCAGCTGGCAAGGTTCGGCGGCCCGTCGCGCCGTTACGCTGGCCGGCACGAGAGGGAGGTGCCGGTGGCGCAACGGGTGCTGGTGGTCGACGACGACCGGACGGTCAGCGACGTGGTGTGCCGCTATCTGGAGCACGCCGGCTACCAGGTGGACCACGTGGGGGACGGGGCCGCCGCGCTCGCCGCGGTGGCTGCCTCGCCTCCGCAGCTGGTCGTCCTGGACGTGATGTTGCCGGTGCTGGACGGGTTGGAGGTGTGCCGTCGGTTGCGGCAGCGCCCGGACGGCGTACCCATCGTGATGTTGACGGCCCGGGGTGACGAGGCGGACCGGATCCTCGGCCTGCAACTGGGTGCGGACGACTACCTGAGCAAGCCGTTCTCCCCCCGGGAGCTGGTGCTGCGGGTCCGTTCGGTGCTGCGCCGGGCCGGCGGTGAGCCGGTCACGGCGACGGCGCAGGTGCTCACCGACGGCGGGTTGAGCGTGCTGACCGGTCCCCGGGTGGCCCGGTTGCACGGTCGCGACCTGGCGTTGACCCTGCGCGAGTTCGACCTGCTCGCCCACCTGATGGGGCATCCCGCCCGGGCGCTGTCGCGCGCCGAGCTGCTGGAACGGGTCTGGGGGTGGCGCTTCGGCGACCAGTCCACGGTGACCGTGCACGTCCGCCGGCTGCGGGAGAAGATCGAGGACGACCCGGCCAACCCGCGCCGCATCGTCACGGTCTGGGGTGTGGGTTACCGGTACGAGCCGGCCGATGACTGACCTGGCGTTGATCTTCGGGGCGGCGCTGGCCGCGGCCGGCGGGGTGGGGCTGCTCGGCGCGGGGGTGCTGCGGCTGCTGCGCGGCCGGTCCATCACCGTGCACGTCACGGTGCTGCTGGCGATGACGGTGAGCGCCGTGGTGGCCGGGGTCGCGGTGATCGCCGAGGCGATGTTCCTCTCCCCGCACGACCTGGAGGTGGTGCTGATCACCGTCTCGGCGGCGGCGCTGGTCAGCCTCGCGGTGGGTTGGCTGTTCGCCCGCCGGCTCGCCACCGCGGCGGTCTGGGCCGACCAGGCGCGGGCCCGGGAGCGGCGGATCGAGAAGGGCCGCCGGGACCTGGTCGCCTGGGTGTCGCACGACCTGCGGACCCCGCTGGCCGGGTTACGGGCGATGGCGGAGGCGCTGGAGGACCGGGTGGTCGCCGACCCGGTGACGGTCGACGAGTACCACCGCCGGATCCGGGTGGAGACCGACCGGATGACCCGGCTGGTCGACGACCTGTTCGAGCTGTCCCGGATCAACGCCGGGGCGTTGCGGCTGTCACTGTCGGCGGTGCCGCTGGGTGACGTGGTCTCCGACGCCCTGGCCGGGACCGCGCCGCTGGCCGCCGCGCGCCGCATCCGGCTGCTGTCCGCCGAGTCGGGCTGGCCCACGGTGACCGCCAGCGAGCGCGAGCTGAGCCGGGTGGTGGGCAACCTGCTGCTCAACGCGGTGCGCTACACGCCGGCCGACGGCACCGTCCGGGTCGACGCCGGGCGCGACGGCGACGTCGCCTGGCTGGCCGTCGCCGACACCTGCGGCGGCATTCCCGAGGCCGACCTGCCCCGGTTGTTCGACGTGGCGTTCCGGGGCGAGCCGGCCCGCACCCCGCACGCGGGCAACGGCCCGATGGCGGGTTCCGGCGGGTTGGGGCTGGCCATCGTGCGCGGCCTGGTCGAGGCGCACGGCGGCCGGGTGGACGTGCACAACGTCGCCGAGGGCTGCCGGTTCGTGGTGCGGCTGCCGCTGGCCCGGTCCCCCGGCGGCGGTCGGCGCGCACCGGTGGGTCAGGCGCCGAACTCCTCGGCGATGTCCATCACGTACCGGCCGTAGTCGGAGCCGGCCATCGCGGCGCCCAGCCGGTGGCAGGCCGCCGCGTCGATGTAGCCCATCCGCAACGCCGTCTCCTCCAGGCAGGCGATCCGGACGCCCTGCCGCTCCTGCATGGTCTGCACGTAGAGGCTGGCCTTCAGCAGCGCCTCGGGGGTGCCGGCGTCCAACCAGGCGAACCCACGCCCGAGGTCGACCAGGCGGGCGCGGCCCCGGGCGACGTAGACCCGGTTGACGTCGGTGATCTCCAGCTCGCCGCGCCGGGACGGTCGGATGTTCTTGACGATGTCGACGACCTCGTGGTCGTAGAGGTACAGGCCGGTGACGGCACGGTTGGAGTGCGGGTGGGAGGGCTTCTCCTCGATGTCGAGCAGGGTGCCGTCCGGGCCGGTGACGCCGACGCCGTACCGCTCGGGGTCGTGGACGGGGTAGCCGAACAGGGTGCAGCCGGTCACCGTGGCGGTCTCTTGCCGCAGCAGCCGGGAGAACGCGGTGCCGTGGAAGATGTTGTCGCCGAGGATCAGCGCGCTGGGCTCGCCGCCGATGTGGTCGGCGCCGATCAGGAACGCCTCGGCGATGCCGCGTGGCTCGGGTTGTGCGGCGTAGGAGATGTCCAGCCCCAGGTGGGTGCCGTCGCCGAGCAGCAGGCGGAACTGTGGCAGGTCGGCCGGCTTGGCGATGACCAGGATGTCGCGGACGCCGGCCAGCATGAGCACCGACAGCGGGTAGTAGATCATGGGCTTGTCACCGACGGGCAGGAGCTGCTTGGACACCGGCACGGTCATCGGGTAGAGCCGGGTGCCCGACCCTCCGGCCAGGACGATTCCCTTCACGGTCCTTCTCCCTCCAGAGGCCGGCGCGGACGTGGTGGTCCGGTTCAGTCGAGACCGCGGATCAGGTGCGGCTCGGTCTCCGGGTCGGACCAGTCGCACTGCCCGCGCCGGTTCGCCCGCGCCCAGGCGTCCAGGGCGGAGGGCGTCCGGTGCGCCCCGTCCGCTCCGGCGGTACGGGGTCGGCCGGGCCGGGGGCGGGCCTCGTCGTCGTCGGCGTTGTCGGTCCTCACGTTGCCCATTTGCGGACGCCTCTCATCGTGACGCCGGCACCGGGTCCGGCGCACCTTCCTCGTTGCCCAGGTCAACGGTCGAATCGCCGGATGGCGACGGGCGATCCGCCCGCAGCGCTTTTCCGACATCAATCATTGAGCCGGGCGCATCGGGCCATGACGGCAATCATCACCGGATAGACAGGGGGTACGCATCCGGAAAAGACACCTGTTAGTGCCATTCGGATTCTGCGCCGTTGACCATGCTCAGAGGGTGCCCTAGCATTGAGGTCAGCTGATTCGACAAAACCGACAAAACCCTTTTGTCGGCGTCAACCGCCATTTGCCGATTCCGCCCCGGGGGACGTCGCGGAACCGGAACGACGCTGCATCGTCGCAGCTCAGCCAGACGATCCACGTCGTACAGACCAGCACCCACCATTACGCTCGCCGGGGGCACGATGGAAGACCACAGCAGCAGGGCGGTCCGGCGGGTCATCGCCGAAATGCACCAGAATCTGGGGAAGCAATTCAGCGTGGACGAGATGGCGCGAACCGCCCTACTGAGCAAGTACCACTTCTGCCGGGTGTTCCACAGGGTAACCGGAGTGTCACCAGGGCGCTTTCTGTCGGCGATCCGATTCCAGCGGGCCAAACACCTGCTGCTGGCGACCTCGTGGAGTGTCACCGACATCAGCCACCAGGTCGGTTACACCAGTGTCGGTACGTTCAGCGCGCGGTTCAGCAGCAGCGTCGGTCTGCCCCCCTCCAGCTTCCGCCGGCTCGGCCGCGCCCTCGGCCGGGAGTTGCCCTACCGGCCGCCGTGCCCGATCCGCCCCGACCCGGCCGACGCCACCGGCCCGACCGTGCGGGGACAGATCAGGACGCTTCCCGGCGAGGCGCCCGACTGGATCTTCGTGGGGCTGTTCCCGGAGCGGATCCAGCAGGGAAAGCCGGTCAGCTCCACGGTCCTGCCCGGCCCCGGCGCGTACCTGCTGGGCCCGGTGCCGCCGGGCACCTGGTTCGTCCTGGCCCACGCGGTGCACCGCCGCCGGTCGACCACCGGGGTGCGACCGCTGCTGGTCGGCCACCACGGGCCGGTGACGGTCGGCTGCCCGTCCCGGTCGATCCGGGCCGACCTCACCCTGCGCCCCATGCGCACCTTCGATCCGCCCGTGGTGCACGCGGCCGGCCTGCCGCCGCTGCTGCGCACCGGCTGACCGGGCGGCACACCGGGCTCCACCGCCACCGGCCGGCAGCCGGTCGCGGCGGTCCGTCCCGCCGGGACGGACGTGGGGCCACCCCGGCGGGACGGCCCCACGTCGTCACGGACCGGATCAGCGAACCAGCGCCGGCGCCGCCGGACTGACCGGCACCGACCCCCGAGCGCGCTCGCGACTGCGGTCACGCCACCAGATGCCCCACCACATCAGGCCACGGACGGCACAGACGATGGTGACGGCGAAGAAGAGGGTGTAGACCACGTTGAATGCGACCAGCACCCCGTAGACCCCGGCCACCGCGGAGCCGAACATGAACTGGTTGCGGCCCCGCGACGGCGTCGTACCCGGGTCGGTGATCATGTAGTTGGTGAACAGGACGAAGGCCACCCCGGTCATCGGCACCAGCGCGGCCCAGATCGCCACGTCCAGCACCAACGCCCGGACCACCGCCTGGATGACGAAACCGCCGAGCCAACCGACGATCAGCAGCACCTTGCGGGTGAGCATGGCGTTGAGCACCGTACCGGCGGTGATGATGACCAGCGGGACCATGATGCTGATCGCGTCCGGCACGTTCTCGGTGAACTGGTAGGGCGGCGCGATGTTGACCCAGGAGAAGGCCAGCAGCGTCACCGTGATCCCGAAGTTCGACGGGTTCATGAAGTGCCGCATCCGCCCGTTGACCGGCGCCCGCAGGGCGGTCTTGGCCCCGATCGCGACGACCACGGCGAACGCCACCGGCCAGAACCGGTCGTTGGCGTAGAGCAGCATGTTCGCCGCCAGCGCGGTGATGTGGGTGGGCAGCAGGAAGGTGTACATCCCCCACACCCCGTTGCCGCTGAAGGCGGGTCGCCGCTTGCCGGCCCACGCCGACACCATCTCGATCCCGATCTCGGCGGTGTAGCCCACCAGCAGGGCGAAGAACGGCCAGGTCCACGGCTGCTCGAAGCCGAGCAGGGTGTAGCCGATGATGTTGAAGATCGACATCGACATGGCGAAGTTGCGCAGCGCCAGATAGCGCGGGTCCTTGCCGTCCACCCGGGGAACCGCCGGTCGGGCCGTGGGCGGGGTCGCCGCGTCGACGGGCCGGACCCCGCCCGGGACCGTACGCACCGCGGCGTCGGTCACGCCTTCCTGTCTGACGTCAGTCATCGGGTGATCTCCTGGGCGTCGGCGGTCAGCATCAGGTCGTGCCAACCGGAGGTGAGCGAGAGGGTCTGTTTGTGGGTCGCACCGGTCAGGTCACGCCAGCACACCTCGGCCGACACCGGGCGGTCCCCGGCGGAGCCCAGCCCGAAGAAGACGTCGAAGCTGCGCTTGCCCGAGTGCCCGCCGCCGCCGTCGAGCTGGGCGACCTGGGTGAGCCCGTCGGCGGTACGGATCTTGACCTGGGCGCCGTAGGCCGGCGTCCGGGCGTCGGCCGGGCCACCCACCGTCGGCCGGTGCAGGCGCAACCCGAGGAAGCCACCCGGGGACGCGGCGGTGTTGCGGTAGAACGCCGGCGGTCCCCACTGGCGGGCCACGGCGAAGTCCTGCGCCCCGTCGGCGTTGGTGTCGGCCACCGCCACGCCCCGGGTCGGGATGGGCACGTCGAGGCCAAGCTCGGCGTTGAGGTTGACGAACGTCTTGCCCTGCCGCACCCAGAACGCCAGCTTGTCGTTACCGGCGATGTCGTCGCCCGGCTCCGCCTTCGGCCACATCGCCGGGTTGCGCAGCATCAGGTCGTTGGACATCGCCAGCTCCTGGAGCCAGGCCCACCGGCTGGTGGTGCCCTTGACGAACCCGTCGGCCTGCACCACCTCCAGCGAACCGTTGTTGTCGAAGTCGGCCATCTTGGCGTCCCAGCCCCAGCCGGTCCAGGCCATGTTGAGCTTGGACGCCTTGTTGTCGTACGGCGCCACGCCGCGGGTGAGCTTGGCCCGCGCGTCCTGCGGACTGCCGGCGTTGTTCATCCAGACGAAGTTGCTCTCCTCCAGCCCCCAGGAGCTGGTGATGTTGCTGACGAACATGTCGAACCTGCCCCGGTTGTCGAGGTCACCGAAGTCGATCGACATGCCCTTGAAGGAGTCCTGACCGAGCACCATCGACTTCGGGGTGAACGCGCCCCGCCGGCCCTGCGTCTGGGCGAACCTGATCCGGCCCGGGGTCGAGACGTTGTGCAGCAGGTGGTCGTGGCCGAAGTCGTTGGCCAGGTACAGCTCGGGCAGCAGGTCACCGTCGATGTCGGCCGACGCCGCGCCGAGGGTCCAGCCGGTGGAGACCGGGCCGGGGACCGCCTTCTGCTCGACGTACCGCACCGAGGGCTGGTCACCACCGGTGGCCGCGTCCCAGCGCAGCACGTGCGCCCCGCCGGAGTTGCGGGCGTGCGACATGGAGGCGTTCATCTGGACGTTCGGCTGCCCGTCCGGATCGAGCACCTGGGTGTCGGGGAAGTAGTTGAACACGCCGATGTCCGGCCGGCCGTCGCCGTCGAAGTCGGCGACCGCCACCGCGTTGGTGTTCCACAGTGCACCCTGGTAGCGGTTGGCCGGACCGGGCTGGGTGGGAATCAGCTCGGTCGGCGCGTAGCTGCCCAGGCGCAGGTCGGTGGCGGCGGCCCGGTGCAGGAAGAGCACCGGCGTCCGACCCCAGTAGTAGACCAGCAGGTCGGTGCGGCCGTCGAGGTTGTAGTCGCCGGGCACACAGCCCATCGGAGCCATGGTGGTGTCGGTGGGCAGGGGCCGGGGATCGAGGACGAAGGGCTGGTAGCGGGCCCCGCTGTCCGGCGCCGGAGTCACCACGGCCGTGTCGCTACGGGTGTCGACCAGGCAGAGGTCGTCGGCCACCCCGTTACCGTCCAGGTCGTTGAGGGCGATCGCCGCCCCGACCGAGGACACCCAGGACTTGATGTGCTCGTACTCCGGATTGACCTCGCGGACCGTGCGGGTGGTCGGTGCGGGTGGCAGCGCGATCGGCAGCTCGGCGAACTGGAACCGTGCGGCCAGCTCCGACCGCTCGGCGGCGGACGCCTCCGGGCGCTGTGCCACGACGAAGAGAATGCTCAGCAGAACGAGCACAAAGGCTGCGGGAGTTGCGCGGCGAAGGAAGCCGGCAGATTGAGACGGCAACAGTCCCCCTACGTTTTAGTGGGCGCGTCGTTCGCCCGTTGACTGGTCACTCGGAAGTGCCACCGACCGGGGCGGGGATACTGATGATTACCACCCTCCGCGGCGGGGTGAATAACCAACGGATTAACCGCCCATCAGATGACTGGAGCCCTTTCGGGGGCCACGAACATCGTCAGCCAGAAGACCAATGGAGTCTTCTCAGAGCGTGCTCTCCCGCCGGCACGGACCGGACGGCCGGGGCCCGATCGTGCCATCACAGCGAGTCTCTCGCCGGTCGCGATGCGTCAAAGTTCTCTGACTTTGCTCTCCTGAACGCCCGCTTGACCGCGATGCGGCTGCCTCGATACACCCTGAAATATGGCTATTGCCGGTTTAATGCCTGCCGAATGGGAGCGTCTCCAGCCCACCCAGCAGATCGGACGAATCATCTCGCACCGCCCCCGGCCCGCCCGGTACACCCAGCCCAACAATGGCCGTACGCTGCGCGGACGACATCAGGGGCGGCCGGACGGATAGCGAGGATCTCCGCTGGCAAATACGGCCCGGATCGATAGCATGGCTATCCATCCCGCCGGCATCGGCGCTCATTGCCGCCTATCTTTGGTCGCGCTAGCATCAACACGGCCCCGACGGCCAAGGCAATTTCGACGGCCGCATCCGCGTTTATGCATTGATCGAGATTTAACGCTCCGTCAATCAGCCGGCATAGACACCGTAGGCACATAGTCGCCACAACTGTGCCCGGGGATGCCACCGACCGACGAATCGAACACCTGGGGGAGACCGTGGAAGACGTCATTGAACGGGCGGTGGAGCGGGCCATCGTCACGATGCGGGACAACATCGCCGAGCCGCTCACCATCGACGACATGGCTCGCGCCGCAATGTTCAGCAAGTTCCACTTCTCAAGGATCTTCCGCCGGGTCACCGGCGTCTCACCCGGACGCTTCCTCTCCGCCATCCGCCTCCAGGAGGCGAAGCACCTGCTCGTCTCCACCACCCTGAACGTCGCCGACATCAGCCTGCGGGTCGGCTACAACAGTGTCGGCACCTTCAGCTCACGCTTCACCCGCAGCGTCGGCATGTCCCCCACCGCCTACCGGCGCTACCGGGGCTTCAGCACGCGCATTCCGCAGGACGAGACCAGGGGCGGCTCGGCCGGACGCACCTCGACGGTACGGGGGACCGTCACCGGACCGGACGACGAGGACCTCGGTTTCGTCTTCGTCGGGCTCTTCCCCGACCCGCTGCCCGAGGGCCGACCCGTCCGCTGTGCGGTGCTCAACGGCGCGGGCGCGTTCGAGCTGGAGACGGTCCCCGAGGGACACTGGTACCTGCTCGTCCAGTCGGTACGTACCGACGGCTCCCCCACGGACGCCCACGACCTGGACCCCGAGGACATCTTCGTCGGCTCGCACGGACCGATCATCGTCCGGCGTGACCAGGCCGTACCCCCGATCGAGATGGGCCTCAAGCCGGCCCGGTCCATCGACCCGCCGGTGCTGCTCGCCCTGCTCGACATCCGCCGGATGGCGCTGGACCAGGTCGGCTACCGGGTCGAAGCGGCCTGACGGCGGGTCGGACCGCGAACCGACCGGAGCCAGCGGCGCATCCCACGAAAGGTGGGATGCGCCGCATCGCCGTGTCAGCCGGTCGGCCCGGGCCGGGCCGAGCCAGACCGGGCCGCGCCGCACAGGACCGGGCCGGGCCGCACAGGACCGGGCCGCGCCGGACGGGTCACGGTCGGCCGGGCACGGCCCGGCGGTTCGACCCCGGTCGCGCCGGGCCGGGACCACGGGCGGTCGAGGTGACCACCGGCCGGACCACACACGCCGGACCACAGGGTTCGAGGGGGCCCGCACGGTGGACCACCCGACGCCCGGGACCACCAGCGGGCCCGGACGCCAGGCGGCGGATCAGCGGTCCTGGGGCTCCTCCGGGTCGGACGCGACCCGGGGCCGGCGCAGCAGGAGCACCGACAGCGCGATCAGCAGCACCAGGTCCAGCACCAGCAGCAGACCGTCCAGGGGGTCGGTACCGACGTGCTGGTGTCCGGCCTCGGGCACGACGGCGGCCGGCGGCAGCAGCGGTGCGGCGCCGACGGCGAACACGCTGCGCCCGGTGCTCTGCCGACCGTCGGTGAGCCACACGTGGTAGGCGACGGTGTAGCTGCCCTGCGGCAGGGCCGGCACCGACACCACCAGGTCGCTGCCGTCGCGGCGGGAGGCACCGGTGGGCACCTGCGGGCCGTCCGCCGGCGTCAACGACACGTGCGCCTCGTTCGGATCCGGAGTTCCCGCCAGGCGCAGCCGCACCTCGGTCGGCCCGGTAAGCAACCGGCTGCCGTCCGCAGGCACCACGACGGCGGCGACCGTCTCGGCCGGTCCCGGCGGGTTCGGCGAGCGCAGCCACAGCGCGGTCACCACGGTCACCAGCACCACGGCGACGGCCGCCGCGCGCGGCCCGAAGCCACGGCGGCGGCCGTCCTGTCCGGCGGCGGTCATGCCGGCGTGAGCGCCCTGACCGAGCGGGGGGCGCAGGTGCAGGCCATCGTCGCCTGCTCGGCGGGGGTGGGTCGCAGGTGCAGGTACATCGCCACCACCATCGGCAGGAAGACGATCGTGTTGTAGAACAGGTGCAGCTCCACCCGGGCAAAGACCAGCTGCAGCACACTGGTCGGCACGGGACGGTCGAACAGGAAGTGCCCCGTCTGCGCCTGGAGCAGCAGCAACAGGTGCTCGATGTGGTGCCAGAACTGGATCGCCAGCGCCACCGTCCACCAGGTACGCGCGCGACCGACGAAACCGGGGCGCAGCAGGGCCAGCCCGATGAGCATCACGATGGCGTACCCGTAGTGCAGCCACTCCGAGGTGACCAGCCAGGGCACGGCCAGCCCGAGGACGCCCCGGGACTGCGGCACCGGCCAGCCCAGCACCCAGATCTGGAACGCCTGGACGAGGTGCTCGGCCCAGTGCGCCAGCACCACGACCATGTACAGGTTCAGCGCCGTGCGGTGGTAGGGGCCGTTGAGCCGGCCGAGCGGGCCCGATCGGGAAGGGCGGGGTACGGCTTGGTTGGACATGTCGGGTGGTCTCCCCCTCGGTCGACGGACACCGGCACCGCAGCGGGCCCGGGGACGGCAGCACGCCGCCTCTCCAGGCTGGGACCCGCGCGACCCGGTGTCGTCTTCCAACGTGCCGACGTTCCACTGTGGTGGACGGTCAGGCACCCGCCGCCCGGTCGGCGGAGGTCGCGCAGCAGTGCGCCAGGTGGCTCTCCTGCGCCATCCGGCGCATCGCCTCGAAGGCCACCTCGGACAGCACGTTCCAGACCGCCATGGCGGTGGCGGAGTGCGCCGACTCGTGCCCGAACTCGTGCGTCACGATCCGCGCCGCGCTCTCGGCGTGCTCACTGAACACGTCGATGTCGCAGTTGGCGTCGAGCCGCTGCAACGCGGTCAGCACGTGGGCGAGGGTGTCCCGACCGGGTGAGGCGGCGTCGACCTCCCAGCCGAGGCGGTCGATGAAGTCGTCGACCTGGACCCGGGCCGGGCCGACGTCCGGGGCGTCCTCCTCGGGCTGGTCCGGGAAGAGCGCCCAGATCGTGGCCCGGCACTGGGCGCCCAGCGAGAGCCCCTTGTCGTCGAGGGCGGCCAGCACCCGACGGACCGAGGACAGACTCAGCCGTCCGATGCCGGCCAGCACCCGGATCAGCTGGAGCCGGGCGAGATGCTCCTCGCCGTACTCCGCCTGGTTACGCGCGGTGGGTCGGCCCGGTGGGAGCAGCCGCTCCCGGATGTAGAACTTGATCGTCGGAAGTGGAACACCACTGATCCTGGCCAGATCTGAGATGCGCATCCGTCCCCCCAGGGTCCCGGTGACCACCGCCGGACGCCGCCAGCGGCGGGACTGCGCCGCCCGGCAGCGGCCGGTCCGAACGTATCGGCGGTGACGCCGCCGCGGACAGCGGGCGCCGGACAGCACGGCGGGTGACGGCCGTCGGCGCGTTCGCGATGACGGCGGTGCAGCCGCCCGTCGGTGCGACGGCGGCTCCTGGGACAGGGCGGGCACCTCGGGCCTCACCGGCCGGGGTGGTCGCCGCGCATCCGGGACTCATCGCACCTCCCCCAGCACGATGAGCAACCTGAGAGTTGCTCAGCGCAATAGTAACCAGTGTGGCCTGCGTGCCGGTTATTCGATGTTGCTGAACCGCACTTCGTGGCTGTGCCCCGAGGGTCACGTCAGGGCCTGCACCGTCATCGGCAGACCGCCCCGGATGCGCAGCGACAGCATGGGTTCGGGCACCACCCGGTGTCCGGCCGGGGTGTGCAGCCGCAACCGGCGGCTCACCATGGCCACCACGAAGACCGCCTCCATCAGACCGAGGTGGTTGCCGACGCAGAACCGGGGGCCCGCGCCGAACGGCACGTAGGCGTAGCGGGGCCGGCCGGCCGACACCGACGGCGAGAACCGCTCCGGGTCGAACCGGTCCGGCTCGTCCCAGTAGGCCCGGTGCCGGTGCAGGGTGTACGGGCAGATCAGCACGTCGGTGCCGGCGGGCACCGCGTAGCCGCCGACCTCGTCGGCCTCCTGCGCCCGCCGGGACAGCATCCACACCGGCGGGTACAGACGCATCGCCTCGCTGAGCACCATCGAGATGTACGTCAACCGGGGCAGGTCCTCGTAGGTCGGCGCCCGGTCGCCGAGCACCTCGAGCGCCTCGGCCCGTACCCGCTCCCAGACCTGCGGGTGCCGGTCGAGCAGGTGGAAGGTCCAGCCGAGGGTGCTGGCGGTGGTCTCGTGCCCGGCCAGCAGCAGGGTGGTCAGCTCGTCGCGCAGCCGCCGCCGGCCGACCGCGGGGTCGGTCTCCCGGCGGGTGGAGGCCAGCAACCGCGACAGCGCGTCGTCGTTGTCCTCGTGGCCGGGCCGGGCACGCCGCCGCTCCGCCAACTCGTCGACGATCTCCGCCAGCTCGCGGCGGGCCCGGCGGAAGCGCATCTGCTGCGGCAGCGGCACCCACATCGGCACCATGTTCATCGACGCCATCTCGAACATGGCCTGGTCCTGCATCGACTCGAAGGCCGCCCCCAGCGACCGGAAGCCGCTGAGGTCGGCGTCGAGCAGGGTACGCCCGAGCACCCCGAGGGTGAGCCCGGTCATCTCCCGCATCATGTCGACCGGCTCACCACCGGCGTACGTCTCCAGCCGGTCGACCAGGCGGCCGGCCTCCTCGGCGACGATCCCGGCCTGCTGGGCGATGCGGCGGGCCTGGAACACCGGTTGGATCACCCGACGCTGCTCCCGCCACAACTCGCCCTCACTGGTCAGCAGCCCGTCACCCAGGGCCCGCCGGGCGTGCATCAACCCGATGCCCTTGTGGTAGTTCTGACTGTTGTCGGCCAGTACGTGCTTGGCGTGGTCGGGGTGGTTGAAGAAGTGCAGCCCCCGCCCCGGGCCGAGGCGTACCGCGTCGCCGTAGGTCTCGGCGGCGGAGCGCATCAGGCCGAGCCGGTCGCGGCCCAGCTTCCACAGTGTGCCGAGCATCGCCACCCCGGTCGGGCCCCGGGGGACCACCCGGGGCGCGACCGTGGTCACCGGACCACCCCGCTCGGCATGGGGGTGATCTGCCGGAACCGCCCGTGCAGGAACAGCACCGCGTCCTCCTCGTGGAGTTTCTCGGCCGACAGCAACCGGCCGACGAAGATGGTGTGGTCGCCGCCCTCGTAGTCGCGCCACAGTGCGCACTCGAAGGAGGCCAGCGCGCCGGTGATCAGCGGCGCGCCGGTGAGCCGGCCCGGCCGCCAGTCGACGACGTCGAACTGGGCGGCGCCGAGCGGCCGGCGGCGGTCGGCGAAGTGCCGCGCCACGTGTTCCTGGTCGGCGGCGAGCACCGACACCGCGAAGCTGCCGGCGGCCACCAGGTGACGGTGCATGACCGCCTCCCGGTCCACGCAGACCAGCAGCAACGGTGGGTCCAGCGACACCGAGGTGAAGGCGTTCGCGGTCATCCCGTGCGGGGTGCGTCCCCCGACGGTGACCACCGTGACGCCGGTGGCGAAGGCGGCGAAGGCCCGCCGCAGCGCGGCCGGGTCGACCACCGCGTCGTCAGCGCCCGCAGAGATGTCCATCGTGGTCCCCTCGCCGTCACTGGGCCCGGACGGTGGCCGTGTAGGGCGCCAGCGCCCGGGTCAGCGCCTCCGGCACCCGGGTGGGCGCGGTCCGGTTGTTGGGCCCGCGCATGCAGGCCACCCGCTGCCGACCCCGGGCGACGAGCGTCTCGCCGCCGCCCGGGTCGAGGCGTACGTAGTCGAAGCTGAACTCCAGCTGGGTCTGCACCAGGTCGACCAGGCGCATCCGGATCGACAGCTCGTCGAAGGCGGTGATCTCGGCGAAGAACTCGCAGTCGACCTTCAGGGTGAACAGCTTCAGGTCGTCCTGGAGGTCGGCCAGCACGTCCGGGGCGTGCTGCTTGAGGAACATCTCCCGGCACCGTCCCTGCCAGCGCAGGTAGTTGACGTAGTAGACGTTGCCGACGATGTTGGTCTCCTCGAAACCGACCGTGTGCGGATACTCGAAGAACTTGTCCATGATCAACTCCACCCGTCGGTGAGCACGGTGAACACCACCGGTTGCGGGGTGTCCACCAGGCTCGTGGCGAACGTGGCGACACGCAGCGCACCCGAGGCCAGGACCACCCAGCCGTCGGGTCCGCCAGGCGTCAGGGTCAGCGGCGAATCCGCCGGCAGGCCGACCTTGCGCAGGCACTCCACCGCGCCCCACACCCGGGTCGACGCGGTGTGCGCGCTCTCCTCGCGGTCCCCGGCGATCAACGCGGCCAGACCGGCGTGGACGCCCAGCAGGCCCGCCCAGTCCGCCGCCGACCGCTCGGCCACCGGCTCGACGTCACAGCCGACCGTCCCGGTCGCCGCGACCGCGAGGGTGACCCCGGCACCGTGCGCCGCCGAGACACCGCGGTCACCGTCGACCTCCGGCCGGCCGTCCGGGCGGTAGCGCACCTCGTGCCGGGCGCCGAGGGCCCGGCCGACGGCGACGGCGGTCCGGTCCCGGCGGGGGGTGTCCGCCGCGCCGTCGGGTTCCACGGCGACCGCGACCCGGGCACCGAGCACGTCGCCCAGCCCCCGTTCCAGGTGCGAGCCGAGCAGCACCGGCAGCCACGGTCCCCGGCCGCCCCGGTGCCGGACCGCCTGCAACCGCAGGCCCTCCCAGCGTTCGACGACCGCCCCGGACTCGTCGCGCACCGCGATGTCGTAGACGTAGGTGTCGCCGTCGCGGCTGCGTTCGGTGGCGCAGCAGCGCACCGTGCCGGTGCCCGACATCCGTGCCCCGGCCGGCCAGATCCGCTCCACGCCCACCGGCAGCAGGGTGGCGTCGGGTACGCAGACCTGGTTGCCGTGCATGAACGCGTCCCGGGTGCCGGGGTCGCCGAGCAGCAGCTCGTCGGGGAGGAAGCCGGCGAACCAGGCGTCACCCCCACCGACGGCCACCTCGGCGTCCACGTCGCGGGCGGCGGCCCGGTGGAACCCGCGCAGCCGTTGGAACCGGCCACCCTGGAACAGCCACTCGCCGTAGAGGTCCCGCTCGGGTGCCAGCGGCACCTGCGGCAGGCCCGGGTCGGTGCGTCCGGGCGGGCCGTCGGGGACGGCGGTGTCGGTGAACCGCAGCCGGGCCCGGAAGTGGTCGGTGGCGTACCCGGTCTCGGCGCTGCGGATCGCCACCTGGACGACGGCGTCGTCGGTGACGGTGGCCGCCACCCGGATGACGGTGCTGCCGTCGGGCGGCACCACGATCGGCCGGGGGAACTCCACCTGCTCGACGACCGGCACCGTGGACCGGCCGGTGACCGCGACCGCCACCTGCGTCATCGCCTCCATCCCGAAGACCGCCGGGAAGAGCAGGTTGCCGTCGAGCAGGTGGTCGGCGAGGTAGCGGTCGGTGCCCGCGGTCAGCTCGACCTCACTGACCAGTTCGACACCCGGGTAGTACGCCAGCGGTTTGTCCACGAACCGCAGCAACGGCAGCGGCGGACGGTCGTAGCGCAGGGTGTCCATCCCCTCGGCCCGGCCGCTGACCACCACCACGGGCGGCACGTCCGGGTCGGCGAGCAGCCGCAGCAGCACCTCGACGCCCTGGTCGGGGCTGATCGGGACGACCCCCTCCCGGCTGAGCGACTCCACCACCGACAGCCGTTCACCCATCCCCACCCCGGACCAGACCGACCACTCGAGGCACAGCGCCCGGCACTGGGGGAACTGTCGTCCGGTCTCCTCGGTGAGGCCGGCCAGCCAGTCGTTGGCGGTGGCGTAGTGCGCCTCACCACGCAGGCCGGCCCGGCCGATGATGCTGCCGAAGGTGACCAGCAGGCGCAGCTGCCCGGGGTCGACCGCGGCGAGCACCGCCCGTAGGCCGTCCAGCTTGGGGGCGAAGGTCCGCCGGACCGCCGCCTGGTCTAGCGCGGTCAGCGCGGCCGGCTCGTTGCGTCCCGCGCCGTGCAGCACCGCGGTCACCGGACCCAACGCCGCCCGCACCTCGGCCACCGCGGCGGCGACCTGCCCGGCGTCGGTGACGTCGGCCCGGGTGTAGTGCAGGGTCACCCCACGGGCGGCCATCCGCCGCAGGTTGTCCGCCAGCTCGGTGTCCTCGGCCGGATCGGAGCGGCCGACCAGCCCCAGCCGGGCCCCGGTCTGCTCCGCCACCGCCAGGGCGCACTCGGCGGTGATGCCCTTGCCCCCACCGGTGACCAGCAGCACGTCGGAGTCGTCGAGGGCGGGCCGGGTCTGCGCGGCGCGTACCGGCAGGGCCCGCAGCACGGGCAGCTGGCGCGAACCCGCGTCGTCGTAGTGGCTCTCCTGGTAGCCGGTGGTGGCACCGACCTCGGCGACCACCCGCTCGACGGCCCCGGGTCCCGCCGGGGTGTCCACCACCGTCACCCGTAGCTGCGGCGCCTCCAGGCGCAACGTCTTGGCCACCCCGGTCGCGCCCCGACCCCGCTGCACCAGCACGAACCGGGTGCCGGCCGGCCCGGCCAGGGCCTGCTTCGCCCCGTCCAGGGCCAGCGCGAGGTGCTCCTCGGTGCACTCGGCCGGCAGGCACACCAGCACACCGGAGTCGACGGCGGCCCGTTCCAGGGCGTGCCGCAGCGGCGCGGCCAGCGGGTGACCGTCGGGGGCGAAGACCTGCCACCGACCGGGTGCGCCACCGCCCACCGGGGTCGGTGGTGCGGCCGGCTCCCGGTCGACGGTGAAGGCCCGGGTCCAGGTCGCCGCGCCGGTCACGGCGGGCGACCGGTCGTGGTCGCCGGCCTGGCCGGTCGCGGACAGTTCGTCGAGCGCCACGGCGAGTTCCGCGACGGTGGCGGTGGCGAAGTTCGTGGGGGCCTGGGCCGGCGGCACGTTCACCAACCGGGACGCCTCGTTGATGATCTGCCCGACGGTGATCGAGCTGAGGTGCAGGTCGTCGAGGAGCCGGCTCTCGCCGTGCACCATGGTCAGTGGCAGCTCGGCCCGCTCGGCGGCCAGCCGGCGCAGCATCTGCACCGTGGACTCGCCGTCGACCGGCCCGTCGGCGTCGGTCGGGGCGGGACGGTCCACCCGGGTCGCCTCCGGCAGGTCCACCAGCGGCGCCTGCTCGCAGGGGCTGGCGAAGAAGTGCTGCTCGGCCCCGATACGCAGCGGCCGACGCAGCCGGTCGTCGAACAGCGCCGGGTAGTCGTGCGCGGCACCCACCACGAACGCGGCGGCGGCCACCCGCAGCAGCCCGCGCAGCGACTCGTCGTCGGTGTCCAGGGCCACCGCCGGCACGTCGGTGATCGCCCCGGCCAGGCCGCTGAGGATGCGCCCCGGACCGACCTCCACGAACAGGTCGATGTCCTTGGCGGCCAACGCCACCGCCTGGGCGAACAGCACCGGGTCGGTGATCTGGCGGTGCAGCAGCCCCCGCAGGTCGGTCTCGGCGGCCAGGGTCTCGCCGGTCACGGTGGAGACCACCCGGCGGCGGACCGGGCCGAAGGACTCCCGGGTCAGGTGCCCGGCGAACGCGTCCGCCGCCGGTGCCACCAGCGGTGAGTGGAAGGCGTGCGAGACCCGCAGCAGGGACGCCCCGATCCCGGCGTCGGCGGCCAGGTCGAGGGCGGCCCGGACCGCGTCCTCGGTGCCGGCCACCACCGTCTGCTCCGGCCCGTTGTACCCGGCGATCACCACGGGCACGCCGGCCACCAGCGCGGAGACCCGCTCCGGCCCGGCGTTGACGCTGGCCATCACACCGGAGGAGCTGTGCTCGGTCATCGTCGCGCCCCGGGCGCGGGTCACCCGCAGCAGGGTCTCGTCGTCCATCGCGCCGGCCCAGTGCAGGGCGGACAACTCACCGAGGCTGTGCCCGACCGCGACGGTCGCGTCCAGACCCAGCAGGTCCAGGGCGGCCAGGCCGGCCCGGGACCCGGTGACGATGCGCGGCTGGGCCAGCGCGGTGGCCACCATGTCCCCGGTGACCGGCAGGTCGGCCCGGCGGAACACCTGGTCCACCTCGGTCAGCCGGCGGCGCAGTGCCCCGCCGCTGGTCCCGCGGCCGGCACCCTGACCGGGGAAGAGGTAACCGATGCGGCCGGCGCCGCCGACGTGGCCGAGGAAGCTGCGCCCGTCGCCGTCGACCAGCCGGGTCTCGCCGGAGTCGAGCAACTCGCACAGCCGCCGCAGCCGCTGCTGCGCGTCGGTGGGCGAGGAAACCACCACCGCCGCCCGGTACGGCCGGTCGGCCAACTGGTCGTGCAGGGTGGCCGCCACGTCGGCGAGCTGCCCCTGGGCCAGGGTCGGCACGTGCTCGAGCAGTTCCCCCAGCCGGTCGCGCAGCTCGTCCCGCGAGGACCCGTCGACCAGGAACAGCTCCACGTCCTGCACGGAGGTGGCGAGGCGGGCCGTCCGGGTGTCGAAGGCGACCCGACGGGCCGTCCCGGCCCGCTCCAGCACCACATGGGTGTTGATGCCGCCGAACCCCATCGCGGTGATGCCGGCACGCACCGGCTGACCGTCCGGCCACGGTTCGGCCGCCCGCAGCACCCGCAGCGTCGCGTCGTCGCGGGTGAGCAGCTCGTGCGGGTCGACGCAGCCGAGCGCGGGCGGCAGCACCTGGTGGTGCACGGCCAGCGCCGCCTTGATCAGGCCGGCCACCCCGGCAGCCGCCTTGGTGTGCCCGATCATGCCCTTGATCGAAGTGATCACGGCGGGCGGGGCGGTCGGGTCGGCCTGCCGGCGGGCCTCCGACAGGGCGGTCAACTCGGTGGCGTCCCCGACCGCCGTACCGGTGCCGTGCCCCTCGAACAGCGGCACCGACTCGATGCCGAACCCGGCCCGCTCGTACGCCCGGCGCAGGGCGAGCTGGTAGCCGTTGACCTCGGGACGGGTGATGCCGCCCTTACCGTCGGAGGAGATGCCCCAGCCGGCGATGGTGGCGTAGCTGCGGTGGCCGGCGGCGAGCGCGTCGGCCTCCCGCATCAACACCACCATCCCGCACCCCTCCCCCGGCCAGAAACCGTTGGAGTGCCGGTCGTAGACCCGCATCTCGTCGCGGGCCAACGCGCCGGTCTTGGCGAAACCGACGATCTCGAACGGGTCGATCGACAGGTCCACCCCGCCGGCCACCGCGACGTCGAGGTCGCCGTCGAGCAGGGCCCGGCAGGCGGTGGCGACCGACAGCAGCGACGAGGAACAGGCGCCGTCGACGGTGTACCCGCCGCCGTTGAGGTCGAAGTAGTTGCAGATCCGGCCGGCGATGGTGTTGGACAGGCCACCGGCGAGGGTGTCCTCGTCGATCTCCGGGAAGGGCGCCTTGTAGCGCTGCTCCAACCCGTCGAGGAAGGTCGCCAACCGGTCGTCGTCCCAGCCCTGCTGCTGGAGCGCGGTGGCGACGGTACGACGGACGAACGGCCAGCGCAGCCGCATGACGTTGGCGCGGGCGAACTCACCGGTAAGGGTGTTGCCCACGACCACACCGGTGCGGTCGCGGGGCAGCCCCTCCCCCAGCGGGAAGCCGGCGTCGCCCAACGCCTTGGTGGCCATGTCCAGGGCGAGCCAGTGGGTCAGGTCGGTGGAGCGGTAGGTGCTACCGGCGATCTTGTAGGCGAGCCGGTCGAACTCGTACCCCTCGATGACGGCGGCGGTGCGGGCGTAGAACCGGTCCGGGGCGCTCGGGTCCGCGTCCCAGTAGTCCGCCAACCGCATGCGGACGTCGGGCAGCGCGCGGAAGGCCCGGCGACCGGCGAGGGCGTTCTCCCACAGTTCTCGGGGCGAGGTGGCGTCCGGGTATCGGCACGCCATGCCAACGATGGCGATCCTGGTCATGCGGGCACGATCTCCTTACCGTTCGGGTCGCCACGGGCGTGGCGAGGCGCCTGCCGAGTCGTGGGCAGGTGTGGGGAGGCTGCGCCGGGACCACCCGGCGTCCGGCGGGACGGGAACAGGGACGGGGACGGAGTCCCGGTCAGTGCCTTCCGCGTACCCGCAGTTCGTCGGCGATGGCACGACGCCAGACCTCGTAGGCGGGCTCCAGCGGGCTGTCGGCGCCGGTCGGCCGCTGCGCGGCGCAGATCCGGTCCGCCTCCGCCGGGGTGGTGCCGGCCAGCACCGCCGTGGCCCGGGCCGTGTGCGGGGTCTGGAGGCCGGCCGTCAGCCGGGCGGTCGCCGCGAACGCGCTGCCCTGGGCGACCTGGGCACGGTGCGAACCGGCCCGGTCGAGGAACACGCGCAGTTCGTCGGCGTCGACGCCACCGGCGTACGTGGCGGCCAGGCCGGCACCGCCGTAGAGGTCGGCCCGGCGCTCGGCCGGGAACCTGTCGATCAGATCGGCGACCACCGCCGCGTCGGTGCCGCCGACGAACCACATCGCCCGGCCGATGCCCTGGTCGATGGCGCGTTGGGCGTACCAGCGGGGGCCGTCGGCCGGCCACGGGAAGTCCGACTCCTGGTAGTGCTCGTGCACGTACCGACGGGTGTGGAAGTACGCCTGGTGGAAGCCGTACCCGTCGAGCACCAGCCAGCGCAGCAGCGGGTCCGGGGCGAACAGCTTCGACCAGCGGAACCGGGGCACCCGGGCCATCGCCCAGCCGACACCGACGTAGGCCATGTAGACGTGGTCGGCACCCCGGCCGGACAGGAACGTCGCCACCCGGTCCGACCGGCCGCCGGGCAGGGCGTCCAGCACGGCGAAGCCCATCGCGGCACCCTCGTAGGCGAAGCCGCGGAACTGCGCACGCACCGCCTCCAGTGCCGGCTCCGCGTCGGCGGGCTCCCGGGCCTCGGCCGCCGCGGCGTACCCGGTCAGAAATGACTCACCGACGGTTTCCAACAGTTCGACGGCGGCCGGGTCCTTACGGTGGAAACCGCGCACATCCAGTTTGGTCTCCGACAACGAGGGCGTGAGAATGCGTCGCCGCAATCTCCGGAATGTATTCGACACCTGGCGTCCCCCTATCTTCTCGCACGTCAGGAGGGATGCCTCCTGAAGTTATGTTTTCAGCGGCGAAACAGATCGTCTACTTCAAAGGTGCGCCACCGGCGCATTACCCGATGGCCCCGGAATTGATCGGCGACGTCATCGGGTGGCGGGGCCGGCACAGCGTCGGCCGACCTCCCGCGCCGCCGCGTACGCCGCCCAGGCCACCGCCTGCACCAGCGCCCGGTCGGTCGGCTCGACCCGGCGGAACCCCGCGACCACCTCGTCGTCGACCAGGTAGGAGGCGAACGCGGTCAGCAGCGCCAGTCGACCGGCCGCCCGGTCCCGCTCCGGCAGCCCGCCGACGGCCTCGTCGCACCAGCGTCGACCGGGTCCCGGCGGCTGCCCGTCCCAACCGTCGAGCCGGTCGCGCACCAGCGCCCGTACCGACGCCGGCACCGCCTCCGCACCGGCCAGGTCGAACGCCCGGTAGGCGCGGGCCGCCGCACCGGCGACCACCGGATCGGCGGCGGCCCACCCGGCGTCGAGCGGCAACGCCGCCACCGGCAGCAACGCCAGCGACCGACCCGGCCGGGGCGCGGCCCGCAGGGTGGGTCGCAGCAACCGACCGACGGCCCGCTTGAACCGGCGGCGGGCGGCACCGGACAGGCCGGCGGGCAGCAGATGGTCGGGCAGGAAGACGTTGACCACCCGGGCCAGGTAGTGGAAGGCCACCACCACGCCCACCAGCTCCGGGCCGTGGGCGGCCGGGAACGGGGGGACCACCGCACCGGTGTGGGCCTGCCGGGCCCAACCGGCCACCGCCCGCACCACCGGATCACCCAGGTCGGCCATCCGGTCGTCGGCGACGGCCTCCGCGTCGTCCTCGGTGGCCAGGTCGTACAGGCTGATGCTGTGCATGTCCACGCAGTACGGGCAGGTGTTGGCCACGGACACCCCGGCGGCCACCGCCTCCTTGGTGCGCCGGTCCACCACCCGGCCCGCGATCAGCGGCTCCCGCATCAACATCCAGTACGCGGCGAGCACCGGCGGCGCCGGGGAGTGCAGCAGCACCGGCGGAACCACCAGCTTCTGCTCGTCCTGCGCCTGGGCGTACACCTCGGCCACCAGGCCCCGGGCGGTGCCGGCCGGCACCGGCGCGACGTACCTGACCTGGCGGCGTACCACCGATGACGCGACCCGTGCGGCGACCATGGTCCCTCCCCCTGGCGGGCCCGCCGGCGTGCCGGGGTTGGCCGGACGTCGACGGCCGGGCCCATCGTGGTCAGCATGCGCCGCGCGGCCCGGCCGGCGGTTCTTCCACGGTGCGCAACCCGGCGCACGGGCCCGGATGCGTCCCCGTCGACGCGGGTCCACCATCGACCGCGGGCGCGGCCCGTGACCACGGTGACACCGGGGTACGGCCCGGCCGCAGCGCATGACGAGAGAAGACAGCGCCCACGCCCGGCCCGCATGCTGCTGGTGCTGACGTGACGCCGTCGGCGCGGGCCCGGCCACCGGCAGCCCCACGCGGCGGCGACGGGATCGGCGTCGTGCGTGGCAACCGGCGCCCTCGGACGCGCCGGGCCACGCTCGCCACTGCTGACGAGCGAGAGGACAGCCGCGTGAGCGCACAAAACGACGTCTTCGTCGACCTGGGCCTGGAGGGTGACGCCGTCGACCGGATGGTCGCCGACCTCGACGAGGCGCAGTGGGCGCTGGACACCCCCGCGCCGGAGTGGACCGTCGCCCACCAGATCGCCCACCTGGCGGCGACCTTCCGGCTGGCGGGACTGGCCGCGGCGGACCCGGCGGGGTTCGTCGCGCTCGCCGGGCAGTTCGGGCCCGACTTCAACCGCAACGTGCGGACCGCCCTGTCGCCGTACCTGTCCGCGCCGCCACCGGCGCTGCTGGCCAAGTGGCGCGAGGAACGGGCCACCGCCGAGCAGGCCCTGGCCGCGGTGCCGGCCGGGCAGACGGTGCCCTGGCTGGTCCGGCCGCTGCCCGCGCCGGTGCTGGCCGCCGCCGGCATGATGGAACTGTTCGGCCACGGGCAGGACATCGCCGACGCGCTCGGGCTGCGCCCCGAACGCACCGACCGGCTCCGGCACCTGGTCGACTTCGCCGTCCGCACCTGGGACTTCGGCTACCAGGCGCGCGGGCTGGACACCCCGGACGTCGCGTTCCGCTTCGAGATCACCGCCCCGTCCGGCGACGCGGTCTGGGAGTTCGGGCCGGCGGACGCCACCGAGCGGATCAGCGGGCCGGCGGCCGACCTGTGCCTGCTCGTCACCCGCCGCCGGCACCGCGCCGACCTGGCGCTCACCGCCGTCGGGGCGGAAGCCGACCGCTGGCTGGACCTGGCGCAGGCCTACCGGGGCCCGGCCGGTCCCGGCCGCACCCCGGGCCAGTTCGACAGCGTCCGGGCCTGACCGGCCGGCGGCCCCCGTCCCGAGCCGGGACGGGGGCCGCCGACTGCGCACCGATCGGATCAGGCCGGGGTCGCCGGGTCGGCGACCGGCACCCGGTCGCGCACCCGGGCCCGCCACAGCTCGTACGCCGGCAGGCCCGGCCCGGCGGCGGAGTCCACCGCGACCTCGTCGGCCAACACGGAGGCGTGCTCCACCGTCATCCCGGCGAGGGCGTGCAGCGCCACCCCGGTGTGCCCGGGGATGTGACCCGAGTAGTCGCGGGCCTTCGCGGCGAACACCGCGCCCTGGCCGAGGTGCGGACGGTCGACGCCGCTGAGCCGGGCCAGCAGGGCCAACCCCTCCGCGTCGCAGCCACCGGCGAAGGTGGCCGCCAGTCCAACGCCGCTCCACAGGTCGGCCTGCCGGGACCGGTCGAACCGCTGCACGGCCGCCGCCACCTGGGTCGGCTGCGCACCGTGGATGAACCACAACGCCCGGCCGACGCCCTGGTCGCAGGCGCGCGCGAAGTAGTCGGGGTGCCCCTGCCACGGGTACGGCGACGGGCGGTACTGCCCACCCACCCAACGGTCGGTGTCGAAGTAGGCCCGGTCGAAGCCGTACCCGTCGACGGCCAGCCAGCTCATCGTCGGGTAGTACCGCATGCCGGTCAGGTCGGGCAGGACCCGCCGCCACAGCGGGCGGGGCAACCGGGCCATCGCGAAGCCGATCCCGATGTAGGTGAGGAAGGTGTGCCGCTCGGCCCGGCCCCGCAGCAGGTCCCGGGCCCGGTGGCCACGTCCGCCGGCCATCGCGTCACGCACCGTGCAGGCCATCGTCGCCCCCTCGTAGGCGAACCCGCGCAACTCGACGTCGACCAGTTCCAGGCGACGCTCCACCTCCCACTGGTCGCGGGCGTCGATCGCCCACTCGAACCCGCAGATCACCGTCTGCGGGATGGCCTCCAACCGCCGGGTGACCGCCGACTCCTCGACGGGGAAGCCGCGCCGGGCGAAGCTCACCTCGGCCAACGACGGGGTGAGCAGCAGCCTGCGGATCGAACCAAGGGTGGTCGGCATGGGCATCTCCCTGGGCAACGCCGGAGTCGGCAACGGTCGGGACCCGCCGGGGCACCTCGGGGCGCACGCCGGTCACGGGTGCACTCATCGTCCGGGCCGCACCCGTTTCCCCGCTTCTCCCGACGTGCGCAGGTGTCCACCCGGACGGTGCACGGCGGGGTGGACCGGGCCGTCGGTGGCGGGTCACCGGGGGGCTCCGGCCGTACCGGTGTCGGGTCACGGCACCCACCGCACTTCGGAAGGTGTTTCGGTGCCCCCGATGCGTGCACGATGTGCGGCAGCGGAATCGCGCGGGGCGGTGCCCGGATTCCACCACCGACCGGCCGGCACCGACATTCGCGCGACCCGTCGTGTACGCGGGGAAAGAGTATTCCCGGAACCGCCCGGAACAATTTCGCACCGGACAGGAGGCGTCGCCGTGCAGTCCAGTACCACCGACGCAGACACAGCGCGGACTATGACCATCGAGGCCTTTGCCGACACCATTGTTCCGGGCGAGAAGAGAAGCCCGGACGACCAGGCCGTGGCCGGCGCCGCCCCCGGTGGGGGTGCGGTCGCCGCCGGGGCGGTGGAGCTGCTGGAGTTGCCGGCCGGCGGCCTGGCCGACTCGCTCGACGGGCTGGCCCTCACCCTCGACATGCACGCCGGCGAGTACGCCGCCGAGCAGGGGATCACCCTGGACCCGGCGCTGCCGGCGTTCGTGGCCCTGCCGTTCGCGCACCGCACCGAGCTGGTCCGCCGGCTGACCGACCCGGAGCACCCGGAGAAGCAGATGTGGGTGGGCCTGGCGCTGTTCAGCAACATGGCCTTCGACAGCGCGGCGCACCTGCCGACCGTGGCGGCGCTCGCCGACGGGCACCCCGGCCTGCTGCACATCGGCTACCACCGGCCGGACGCCGACGGGTTGTGGCGCTACCCGAACTACTCCTACGGCCGCCCCCTGGCCCCCCTGCACCCCGACACCACCCCCACCGGGAGCCCGGCATGAGCAGCACCGAGAAGACCGACGTCCTGATCATCGGCAGTGGTTTCGGTGGCGCGATCACCGCCTACCACCTGGCCGCCGGGGGCGCGAAGGTGGTGATCCTGGAGCGCGGGCCGTGGCTGTCCGGTCAGGACTTCGACCACGACTTCGAGCTGGGTTCGTCGTACACCCGGGCGTTCGACTTCGTCGTCGGGGACGGGATGAGCGTGCTCAGCGGCAACTGCGTGGGCGGCGGCAGCGTCGTCTACTTCGCCACCATGCCCCGGGCGCCCCGGTTCGTCTTCGAACGCCAGGGCTCGATCGGCCGGCGGATGTGGCCGGCCGCGATCAACCGGGACACCCTGGACCCGTGGTACGACCGGGTGGTCGAGGCCCTGCCGGTCACCGGCCAGAGCTGGGACCAGGTGCCGTACCCCGGCGGGCTGTGGGCGGCGGCCTGCGCCCACGCGGGTCGCACCGCCAACCCGGTGCCGTCGGCGATCGACCTGGACAAGTGCACCAACTGCAACTGGATGATGGCCGGCTGCCGGTTCGACGCCAAACGGTCGCTGCTGCTGAACTACCTACCGGCGGCGCTGGCCCACGGGGCGACGATCCGGCCGCTGCACGAGGTGCAGCACCTGTCGCGCACCGACGACGGCGGCTACCGGGTGCACTACCGGGTCGTCGACGACGAGGACTACCGCGTCCTGCACGACGCCGGCACCATCGACGCGAAGATCGTCATCGTCGCGGCCGGCGCGGGGGCGACCCCGGTCATCCTGCAACGCTCCGAGGCGACGCTGGGCAAGATGCCGTCGGCGGTCGGCCGCTACTTCTCCGGCAACGGGGAACGGCTCAACACCGCCGTGTTCGACGAGGACCGGGTCCGTGAGGTACTGGGCCTGGACCGGGGCGACGGGGTCGCCTACGAGGCGTACCAGATCGGCCGGGGGCCGACGGTGGCCAGCTGGGACAAGCTCGACGCCAACCTGCCCGAGTACGAGCGGTACTCGTTGGAGCAGCTCTACTTCCCGCCCGGCCTGGGCACCATCCTCGCCCAGGTGCCCGACGCGACCGGCCCGAGCTGGTTCGGGGTGGAGAAGAAGGAGCTGATGCGGCACTTCAAGTCGTGGCTGACCGTCTTCACCATGTCCGAGGACGACAACGAGGGCGTGTTCGGCCCGCCGCCGGAGACCGGCAACGCGCACCGCTTCTCCCAGCAGATGCTGGGGCACGGCCCGCTGCGCTACCAGCCCACCGCCAACACGTGGCGGGGCTGGAACCTGTCCGACGCCGACGTCAAGGACATCGTCGAACGCGACGGCCTGGCGAAGGTGATGCCGTGGACCAACGACCTGGTGGGCGCGTACACCGTGCACCCGCTGGCGTCGTGCCGCATCGGTGACGACCCGGCGACGTCGGCCCTGGACGACCGGCACGAGCTGCGCGGGCACCCGGGCATCTTCGTCACCGACGGGTCTGCGGTGCCCGGCGCCCTCACCGTCAACCCGGCCCTGACGATCAGCGCGTTGGCCGAACGGGCCGTCCCGGGCATCGTCCGGGCCGCCCGGGAACGTGGGGTCGCGGTCACCTACGGCGCTCCCGCGCCGGACGGCGCGACCGCCGGCCGCCGCGCCGTGCTCCAGGCCCGCTGACCCGACCACGGTCCCCCGGCATCCGGCCGGGGGACCGCCCCGACCTGGAAGGGGATGACCGTGGCGACCCTGTTGGCCCGCGCCACCCGGCGCACCGTGCTCGCCCACGTCCGGCACGTCCGCCCGGTCGCCCCCCATCGGGCGGACGGCCTCGTCGCCCAGGTGTACGGGCAGGTCGAGCGGGACTTCGGCATGTTGGCGCCACCGGTGGCGCTGCACTCCCCCGCCCCGAGGGTGCTGGCGGCGAGCTGGACGATGCTGCGGGAGACCCTGGTGGCCACCGGTCCGGCCGGCCGGCCGGCGAAGGAGGCGGTGGCGGCGGCGGTCTCCGCGGCGAACCGCTGCCCGTACTGCGTCGACGTGCACGGGGCGGCTCTGGTCGGACTGCTACCCGGTGGTGGCGGGGCCGGCCCGGCGGTGGCGGGGCTCGACGACGGGCCGTGGGGGCCGTTGGCCCGTTGGGCCCGGCGGCCGTCCCCGCACGGCCCGGCCGGGCCGCCGCCGGCACCCCCGGACCAGCTGCCGGAGCTGGTCGGCGTGGCGGTGGTCTTCCACTACCTGAACCGGATGGTCAACGTGTTCCTGCGGGACTCCCCGCTGCCCGACACCCCGTCGGTGGCCCGGGGTGTCGTGCAGCGGACGGCGGCCCGGGTGATGGGGGCGCTGGCCCGCCGGCCCTGCCCGCCGGGGGCGGCGGTGGTGTTGCTCCCGGCCGCCCCACGCCCGGCCGACCTGGTCTGGGCCGGTCCGACGGTGCTCGCCGAGGCGCTGGCCCGTGGTTACGCCACGATCGAGGACGGCGGCCGGCAGGTCGTCCCCGCCGGGGTACGGGAGCTGGTCGCCGCCCGCTGCGCCGACCCGAAGGACGGTCCGACCGGCATCAGCGCCCGCCCCTGGCTGGAGGACGTCGTCGCCGGTCTGTCCCCGGTGGAGCGCCCGGCGGGACGACTCGCCCTGCTCACCGCGTTCGCCTCCTATCAGGTCACCGACGCCGTGGTGGCGGACTTCCGGGCGCACCACCCCGGCGACGACGCCCTGGTGACGCTCACCGCCTGGGCGGCCCTGACCGCGGCCCGCCGCTACGGCCCGGCACTGGCCGGTGTCCCGGACGTGCCGGACCCGACCAGCTGACCCCCAGCCCCGACCCCCGCCCGAGCCCTCGGTCCCCCGGCTCCGGCCCTCCGGCACCTGATCGCCCTGCCCACGCCCCCGGCCCTGGCTCCGGCTTTGACCCACGCCCCCCGGCCCACGCCCCCCGGCCCCGGCTTTGGCCCACGCCCCGGCTCACGCCCTCCGGCCCTGGCTGCGGCCCGGTCCCGGCTTTGACCCTCGGCCCACGCACCCCGGCTTTGACCTTCGGCCCACGCACCCCGGCTTTGACCTTCGGCCCATGCCCCCGGCCTTGGCCCTCGGCCCACGCCCGCTGGCCTCGGACCAGCCCCGCAGCTGGGTCCCCGACCGTGGGTCGGGGTGCGGCGTGGAGCCGAGAGGTAGCGCGGAGCCGACACGCGGCCGGAACCAGAGCGCGGTGTCAGGCTGGGCAGGGGCGAGCTGGGCGGGTTGCGGCTCCCGGAGGGGACTACCTTCCCCGATAACGGTTATGCCTGTCCGTCATATTTATGACGCTCAGGCATAACACCTTCCCGGCACACCATGCCTTCCCGGCACACCGAGTGGCCGGCTGGCCCGCTGGCCGGCTCATGTCACACCTTCCCGGCATACCATGCCGTCCCGGCACGCCGGATGACCGCCTCACCTCGCTTGGCCCGTCTTACGGCACTCGTCGTCGTCCCGGGTCTCGGTGGGCAGTTCGAGCAATGGCCCCGTCCTATGGCAGCTCGGCGCGGGTCGGGGTGGGCGGGCAGGGCGCAGCCGGAGCCGGTTCCCGCGCCGGCTCCGGCTGCTGTCCCTGGGCCGGTCAGGACCCCGACCGTTGCCCGGCGTCCACCGGGCCGTCCTCCACCCCGGCCGCCGACGGGGCCGACGGCGGCGTCGATGCGGCACCCGTCGAGGGCACCGGGGCAGCCGCAGGCGACGGGACCGGCATGGACGGGCCACCCGACGGAGGCGACAGGACCGGCTTGGGCGAGGAATCCGGCGCGGCCGACAGGACCGGCGCGGGCGAGAGACCCGGTGCGGGTGACGGGACCGGGGAGGTGGCCGGCATGTCCCGGGCCAGGCGGAGCACCCGCACCAGCAGCGGCAGCCGCCACAGTGTGCGCGGCGGGTCGACCAGTCCGGCGACCCGCATGTACGCCCGGGTGACCTCCGGGTCCTTGGTCATCGCGTACTGGAGGCGGACCAGATAGGCGTTGTGCAGCCGGATCGGCAGCGACCGCGGCCCCACCCCGGGGAAGTCCAGGTCGGTGCGGGTGGACAGCTGCCACGGGTGGCGCATCAGCCGCGCCACGTCCCGCAGGTAGGAACGGCCGTCGGCGGCCGGTTGCCGGTCGAGGAACCGGCGCAGCGCGGTCACCTGCATCGCCGCGGCGGTCATCCCCTGGCCGTAGACCGGGTTGAAGCTGCACACCGCGTCGCCGAGCACGGCCAGCCCGGCGGGGAACCGGGACAGCCGCTCGTAGTGCCGCCAGACGCTGGCCGGGAAGGTGAACGACACCGCGTCGCCGGTCGGGTCGGCGTCGCGGACCGCCTGGTGGATGTCGGCCACCGGCAGGGTCCGGACATACTCCTCGAAGCCGGCCGGGTCGGTCGGTGGGTGGTCGCCGAGGATGCCGGTGAGGCTGAGCCGGAAGTCGCCGGTGGCGGTCTGCCCGAAGAACGCCCCCCGGGGGTGCTCGGGAGAGGCCACCGGGTTGATCGCCACCGGGCCGTCGAAGGTGCCGGGCCGTCTGCGGTAGGTGCGGGTGGTGTACGCCAGCCCGATCGTCATCCGCTCCTCGACCGGCCGTTCGTAGCCCAGCTCGGTCAGCCAGACGGGCAGCCGGGACCCCCGGCCGGTGGCGTCGACCACCAGGTCGGCGTCGAGGCGTTCCTCGGGGCTGCCCGGGGTGCGTTCCTGGATGCGGATCCCGGTGACCCGGCCCCGGTCCCCGGTGGCCACCAACCCCAGCACGTCGGTGTGCTGCCGGTAGGTCACGTTGGGCAGCCCGGCCACCCGGGAGCGCAGGTAGTTCTCCAGCACCGGCCGGTTACCGGCGACGGAGAGCAGCCCGGTCTCGGTACGGGCGATCGGGCGGGCGTTGAAGTACCAGCGCATCAGCCCGAAGTCGCGTACCGGCAGGCCCAACTCCTTGGCGTCGTCGAGCAGGCCGGGGAAGAGGTCGGACAGGATCAGGTAGCCCCGGGCGTGCAGCCCGTGCGCGTGCACGGCGTGCGACGCGCCCTTGCGCATGCCGGTGACCCCGAGCACCTCGTCGCGGTCCACGACGACGACCTCGCGGTACCAGTCGGACAGCACCCGGGCGGCCAGCGTGCCGGCGATGCTGCCGCCGGCCACCACCGCCCGGTCGCCCAGGATGCGTGGCGTCACCGGGGCCGCCGGCCGACCGCCGAAGACGGCGCGTAGCCGGTCGGTCACCCCACCGCTTCGCGCGGTACTGCTCGCTGCGACGTGGTCGCCCATCTGCGGTGCCTCCCTGAACTCGGTCGGCGGCCCACGCGGGGCGGGGACGGGAAGCGCCCCGCCGCGCACACCGCCGGGCGTGCGGCTCGCCAGGTGTGCTGCCCATGGAAGCAGAGGACGCGGGTGCCGCACGTCCTCGAACGTGCCCAATGCGGACGGTCACCGGTGCTGCGGCGGCCCCGCCGGTCGGCACGGCGCGGGCCGGCCGGCGGGGTCGGCCCGCCGGGGCTGAGCACGCTGGGAGATGACCCCCCACCTCGGCGGTTCCATCCTCGAACCGGGTACGACGGGTGCCGCCGACAGTCGCGGCCCCGGCGGCGCGGTACCGGCACCGGCACCGCGCGGACGGCCGAGACGAGGAGGCGGACACGTGCCGCAGGTGACCGAGAACGAGGACGGGACCACGACCTTCAGCATCAACTCCGCCGAGCTGCGCCGGCTGCGGGACCTGGTCCTCGACCGGGTGCCCGAGCTGAAGCGGGCGGTGGAGCTGGCGGAGAGCCCCGAGGTGCGCACGACGCTGCGGTTCGTGCGGTCCGTCATCCGCTGACCTCCGGCCCGCAGGACGCCGGCGACGACCATCCCGCGTGCCGTGGGTCCCGGCCGGCTTCCGGTCGGCGCACCGCCGGCCGGACCGAAAGGACGAGTAGATGAGCGTGACGACCAGGGACGGCGGGGCCTCGGCCACCGCGGGCAGGGCGGGCGGTGACCGGGACCCGGCGATCTTCGGCATCCGTGGGTTGGCGGCGTTGGCGCTGCTGACGGTACACGTGGCGATGTTCTCCGGGCTGTTGGGCACCAAGGCGCTGGGTACGCCCCGACCACCGAGCAATTTCCTCGGCGCGTTCTTCGTCAGCGGGCTGCCCTCGTTCATCGGGGTGTTCTTCGTCCTGCCCGCGCTCTACCTCTACCTGCCGCTGGCGCGGGCGATCATCGCGGGCCGGCCGCGTCCGCCGCAGGGCGCGACGATGGTCCGCCGGCTGATGCGGCTGCTGCCGGCGTACTACCTGATGTACCTGGTGGTGCTGGTGGCGTTGAACCGGGACGCCATCGACGGCCCCTGGTACGTGCTGCGCCCGCTGCTGCTGTTGCAGATCTACTCGCCGAGCCCGTTCGCGCCGCACTTCATCAACGGGATGGAGGTCAGCTGGACGGTGCCGAGCATGGTGCAGTGGTACCTGGCGCTGCCGCTGATCGCCTGGGCGAGCCACCGCTTCGCCGCCCGGGGGGCGACCCCGGTGGCGCGGGCGCGACGGCTGCTGCTGCCGGTGCCGGTGCTGATCGCCATCGGTGTCGGTTGGCTCTTCTTCGTCAAGGGCAACGGCTGGGACAACCGGATGGTGTTCTGGTGGCCGCAGGGGTTCGCGCCGACCATCGGCATCGGCCTCGGCCTGGCCGTACTGCTGGCGTTGTCGCAGGTGTCGCCCGGGGACACCCCCCGGCTGCTGCGGTTCGCCGCGCTGCGCCCGGGGCTGTTCTGGGTCGCCGCGATCGCGGTCTACCTGGTCAACTGCGCCCGCCCGTTCAGTGTGATCGGGATGGACGCGATCTACTCGACCAGTGGCCTGTTCATGACGTACCTGATGGTGGCGCTGTTCGGGTTGTTCGCGTCGCTGCCGCTGGTGTCGCCGGGCGCGGCCCGGACCCGGATGGTGGACGCGGTGCTGACCGCCCGCCCGGTGGTCCATCTCGGCAAGGTCTCCTACGGCGTCTACCTGTGGCACTTCGCGGTGATGCACTTCTACCTCCAGCCGGGGGCGGTGTTCAGCGGCGCCGTCCGCCCGATCCGCGAGCTGTACGGCACGGCCGGGTTCTGGGAGTTGGAGACGGTGACCCTGCTCGGGGCGGTGCTGCTGGCCACGCTCAGCTACCGGCTGTTCGAGCAGCCGCTGGCCGCCCTGGTGGACGCCGCGCTGGCCCGGCGACGGCGGTCGACGCCGCGACCACCGGCGCTGCTGCGGGCTCCGCTGCTGGCGGCAGCCACCGTCGACGTGCTGTCCCCGCCGCAGGCCGGGGCGGCGGTGGCGGCGGCGGTCACCGACCGGGACGCCATCCAGGCCAACCTGGTGGACCTGGAACGGCACCTGGACCGGCACCTGCTGGCCGCCGCCGAGCTGACCGGGGAGTCGGCCCGCCGGTGGGCCGCCGCGCGGGCGGATCTGGCGCAGTTGTGGACCGTCTACCACGCCTACTCGGCGGTGGTCGACGAGGTGGTCGGGCCGTTCGCCGGCCCCGGCCAGCCTTCGGGGGCCGAGCTGGCCCGGGTCAGTGCCCTGCTCGACCAGGCGTCGGTGGTGGTCACCGGCCCGCCTCCGCCGTTGGCGCGGCGGCGGATCACCGACGACGGCCGGGTGGAGTTGACGGTCGCGGCGGCGGTGGCCCGGATGGACGAGCTGTTCCGGGGCATCGCCGAGGTGGTGACGGCGGCGGAGGCGGTGTGGGAGACGGCCGGGGCACGGTTGGACCGGATCGACGCGGCCCTGGCCCACCGGGCCACCGGGGACGGGACGGACCCGGAGCCGACGGTGCAGCGGGCCGGGCGGCTGCGGGCGGCGCTACGGACGGACCCGTTGGCCCGCTGGCGGGACGGGACCGTGGTCACCGACGACCTCGACGAGTTGCTCCGCTCGTTGGAACATCTCGTGGCATAGCCGGCGTTTTACACGGTTTGCTCAGGCGGCGGGGCGGATAATCATCCCGCACGGTGACCGGCGGTGGTCGCGGAATTCCCGCGCGTGGTCCGAGGGCATGAGGAGACCGTCTTGAGTACACATCGGACCGTTGGCGACGAGGACCTGTTGGCGGGGACGGAACGACACGTCCCCGCCAACGGCGTGCGGCTCTGCGTGGGCACCTTCGGCTCGCCGGAGCACCCGGCCCTGCTGCTGGTCAGCGGGGCGTCCAACTCGATGGACTGGTGGGCCGACGGGTTGTGCCGGCGCCTCGCCGACGGCGGCCGGTACGTGGTGCGTTACGACCACCGCGACACCGGCCGGTCCACCGGCTGGCCGGCCGGCTCCCCCGACTACCACTTCGACGACCTGGTCGCCGACGCCGCCGCCCTGGTGGAGCAGCTCGACCTGGGGGCCGCCCACGTGTGGGGCATCTCGATGGGCGGGGCGATCGCGCAGCGGCTGGCCGTGGAGCATCCGCAGCGGGTCGCCTCGCTGACGTTGAGTTCGACCAGTCCCGCCCTGCGGATCGGCGAGCGCCCCTACGACGACCTGCCGCCGATGTCGAAGTCGCTGATGGCCAGCTTCGGCGAGTCCCGCCCCGACCCGGACTGGGCCGACCCGGACTCCGTCGTGGAGCACATCGCCACCGGTCAGCGACCGTTGACCGGCAGCGTCGCGCTGGCCGGGGCGGAGCTTCGGGAACTCGTGGCGCGGGCGGTGGCACGCACCGTCGACATCCGGGCCAGCCTGGCCAACCACTGGTCGATCGACGGCGGGGCGGAGTACCGCGACGCGCTGGGCGGGATCACCGTACCGGCCCTGGTGGTGCACGGCACCGAGGACCCGCTCTTCCCGTACGGGCACGGGGAGGCGTTGGCCGACGAACTGCCGGTCGCCCGGCTGCTGCCGCTGCCCGGGGTGGGGCACCAGATGCCGCCCCGGGCGACGTGGGACACGCTCGTGCCGGCAGTCCTGGCGCACACCGGTGGCGGCCCCGGGAAACCCACCGGGTGAGCACGTCTGCGGAAGACAACCGCGCCTCCGCTCTGCCAGCGTGGACACGGCCCCTGACGCACCGCTGATCACGGACGTCGGTGGGTCGACCCTGACCACCGACGGCTGGAGCGTGACGCCATCAGATTCGACCACGTCGGCGACCCGGCCGGCCGTACGTCCACAGGGGGGATCGACACCCGGCGGGGTGCCGGTGCGGACGGCCACCGGTGGCCATGGTCCGGCTAGTCCTGCGCCGGCTGGCCTGGACCGGGCCGTTGCTGTTCGTCGTGTCGGTCCTGTGCTTCCTGCTGATCTCCCTGGTGCCCGGTGACCCGGCCCGCACGGTGCTCGGCCCGCTGGCCCCTCCCGAACAGGTCGAGGCCCTGCACCGGCAGATGGGGCTGGACCGCCCGCTGACCGTGCAGTACCTCAGCTGGCTGGTCGCCGCCGTGCACGGTGACCTGGGCCGGTCGGTGAGCACCGGCACCTCGGTCGGCCCGCTGATCGCCAGCCGGTTGGCCCCGACGCTGTCGCTGATCCTGCTGGCCACGCTGACCGTCGGCGTGGTCGGCACCGCCCTCGGCGTGCTCAGCGCCGTCCGGGGTGGACCGCTCGGGAGGCTGGTCGACGTGGCCTCCGTGGTGGGTCTCGCCGTACCCGGATTCTGGCTGGCCCTGGTGCTGATCACCTGGTTGGCGGTGCGGTGGCGGCTGTTCCCGGCCACCGGCTACGTCCCCTTCGGGGAGTCCCCGGTGGGGTGGCTGCGGTCGCTGGCGTTGCCGGTGGCCGCGACGTCGCTGGCGGCGGTAACCGCGGTGGCCAAACAGACCCGCGACTCCATGTTGGACGTGTTGAGCCGCGACTTCGTGCGGGTGATGCAGGCCAACGGCCTGTCCGTCCGCTCGATCGTCTACCGGCACGCGTTGCGGACCGCCGCGGTGCCGGTGGTCGCGCTGCTGGGGGTGATCTCCGCCAGCCTGCTCGGCGCGACCGTGCTGATCGAGAACATCTTCGGCCTGCCCGGCCTGGGCTCCGGGGCCGCGCTCGCCGCCGCCCAGCACGACATTCCGGTCCTCCAGGGGGCGGTGGTCTGCTACACCCTGATCGTCGTGGTGATCGGCCTGCTCGCCGACCTCGCCCAGGCGTGGTTGGACCCCCGGGTGGGGGCCCGGTGAACCGGCCGGCGGCGGTGGCAGTGCGGGTGTTGCGCCGCCCGCTGGTGCTGCTCGCCGTGCTGTGGCTGCTGCTGGTGCTGGCCTGCGCCCTGCACCCTGAGCTCGTCACCGGCCGGGACCCGGTCGACCAGGACCTGCCGGCCGCCCTGGGTGGGCCGTCGGCCGCCCACCCGCTGGGCACCGACCGCCTCGGCCAGGACCTGCTCAGCCGGCTCGCGTACGGCGCGGCGGGCACGCTGTGGGGGGTGCTGGTGGCGGTGCTGACGGCCACCGTGGTCGGGGTGGGTCTGGGCCTGCTCGCCGGCTACCTCGGCGGGGTCGTCGACGCGCTGGTCGGCCGGCTGGCCGACCTGCTGTTCTCGTTGCCGGCCATCGTGATCCTGCTGGTGGTGGTGGCCGTCTTCCCGGGCGACGTCACGATCGCCATGCTGACCTTCGGGCTCCTGCTCTCCTCCGGCCTGATCCGGGTGGTCCGGGCCGCCACCCGGTCGACCCGGGAGGAGCTGTTCATCGCGGCGGCCCGGCTGGCCGGGCTCTCCACGCCGCAGATCCTGCGCCGGCACGTGCTGCCCCGGCTGCGCGGTCTGGTCATCGTCCAGGCGTCCCTGGTCGCGGCGATCGCCCTGGTGATGCAGGCGAGCCTGGCCTTCCTCGGGTTCGGGCCCCCACCGCCGGAGCCGAGCTGGGGCGGCATGATCGACGAGGCCCGGATGGTGATCGTCCGCCACCCGTGGGCCCTGGTTCCGCCGGGGCTGGCGGTCGCGTTGACCGTGCTCTCCTTCGTGCTGCTCGGCGACGCCGCCCGCGACGGCGCGACCGCCGCCTGGGCGACGACGAAACTGGCCCGCCGACGCCGGCGGTCCGGCCGGCGCGGAACCCACCCCACGGTGCCCACGCCGCCCCACCCCACAGGGTCCGCGCCCGCCCACCCCACAGGGTCCGCGCCCGCCCACCCCGTCGAACCGGCGCCGGCCGGCGGGCCGGGCCACGCCGACACGTTGCTGTCGGTACGCCGCCTGTCGGTCCAGCTCCCGGGTGGTCCCGGCCGGGGCGCGCGGACCGGCACCACCGTGGTCAGCGACGTCGACCTCGACGTCGGTCCGGGGGAGATCGTCGGACTGGTCGGCGAGTCGGGCTGCGGCAAGACGGTCACCGCGCTGAGCATCCTCGGGCTGCCCCCGGGCGACGGGCAGCTCACCGGCAGCTGCCACTTCGCCGGCCTCGACCTGGTCAGGGCCGACGACCGGCAGTGGCGCACGGTGCGGGGCCGCCGGATCGGCTACGTCGCGCAGGACCCGATGGTGAGCCTGGACCCGACCCTGCGCGTCGGCGTGCAACTCGCCGAGGCCGTCCGCCGGCACACCGGGCTGGGTCGACGACCGGCCCGGGCCCGGGTGCTGGCGCTGCTGCGCGACGTCGGCCTGCCCGAACCGGATACCGCCGCGCGACGGTATCCGCACCAGTTGTCCGGCGGGATGGCCCAGCGGGTGGCGATCGCGTTCGCGTTGGCCGGGGACCCGGAGCTGCTGATCGCCGACGAGCCGACCACCGCCCTGGACGTGACCCGGCAGGCCGAGATCCTGGCCCTGCTCGCCCGGACCAGCCGGGAACGGCGGTTGGCCGTGCTGCTGGTGACCCACGACCTGGGGGTGGTGGCGGCGCTCTGTGACCGGGCGGTGGTGATGTACGCCGGTCAGGTCGTCGAGTCCTGCCCGGTGACCGAGCTGTTCGCCCGCCCCCGGCACCCGTACACCCGGGGGTTGCTGGCGGCCGATCCGCACCGGGCGTCCCGGGCGGGCCGGCTGCCCACGATCACCGGCACGGTGCCCGCCCCCGGGCAGTGGCCGACGGGGTGCCGGTTCGCGCCGCGCTGCCCGCTGGCCACCGAGTCCTGCCGGCACGCCCCGGTGCCGCTGGACCGGCTCGGCCCGGCCCACGCCGTGCGCTGCGTACGGCCGGACGAGGACCGGGTGGCGGCGTGAGCGGGCGGCCGTTGCTCGCGGTGCACGACCTGGTGGTCGACCTCGGACGCCGACGGTCGGCGACGCGGGTGGTGGACGGGGTGAGCCTGACCGTGGCCGCCGGTGAGACGGTCGGCCTGGTCGGTGAGTCCGGTTCGGGCAAGTCGACGATCGCCCGCGCGGTCCTGGGTCTCACGCCGGTGACCGACGGCCGGGTCCTCATCGACGGGCTGGACGTCACCCATGCCCGCCGGCGGCAGCGCCGGGCGCTCAGCGACGACGTGCAGCTGGTGTTCCAGGACCCGTTCAGCTCGCTCAACCCGGCCCGCCGGATCGGCGACAGCCTGGTCGAGCCGCTGCTCAACCGGCGGGGCGTCGACCCGGCGCGGCGGCGGGTGCTGGTCGCCGAGGCGCTGCACCGGGTGGGTCTGCCGGCCGAGTCGGCGCACCGCTATCCGGGGCAGTTCTCCGGTGGGCAGCGGCAGCGCATCGCCCTGGCGCGGGCCCTGGTCGGCAGCCCCCGCCTGCTGGTCACCGACGAGCCGGTGTCCGCGCTGGACCTGTCCGTCCGCGCCCAGATCATCAACCTGCTCGCCGATCTGCAGGCCGAGCTCGGTTTCGGTCACCTGTTCATCGCCCACGACCTGGCGGTGGTGCGGCACCTGTCGCACCGGATGGTGGTGCTGCACCGGGGACGGGTGGTCGAGGCCGGTGACGCCGAGACCGTCTACCGGCGGCCCACGCACCCGTACACCCGGGCGCTGCTGGCCGCCGTGCCGGTGCCGGACCCCGTCCGGGCCCGCGCCGCGCTGGCCGCCTTCGCCCGGCAGCCGCCCCCGGCCGGTCCGGCCCCCGACCTCGGGGTCGACCCGGCAGCCGACCGGCACCCGACCTCCTGACCACACACCCTGCTTCCCCTCGACACCGGCGTCCGCCGGGAAAGGATGGCCATGTTCGCGCATCGTCCGCGCCGAAGCGTCCACCAGGTACGAGTCCTGGTCGCCGCCGCGCTGCTCACGGTCGGCTCGCTGACCGCCTGTTCCGGCACCGCCGAGCCGGGGGGCGGCGCCGACGACGCCGTCCTGACCATGGCGGTGGCGGCCCCGCCGACGCTGGACCCCTACAAGGCCAACATCGACCTGAACAACATTCCGACGGTGGCGCTGGCGTACGCCCCACTGATCCGGATGAACGCCGACCGGACGTTCACCGGGGAGCTGGCCGAGTCGTTCGGCTACGTCGACCGGCAGAACAAGGTCTTCCAGCTCAAGCTGCGCCCGGGGCTGACCTTCGCCGACGGCACCCCGCTGGACGCCCCGGCGGTGGTCAAGTCCCTGGAGTACATGCGGACGGTCAGCCCGAAGGCGAAGACCTGGGCGGCCACCATCACCAGCGTCACCGCACCCGACGCCGCGACGGTGGTGGTCACCAACAGCGCCCCGAACCCGGTGATGCGGCAGCTGTTCAGCCAGGCGATCCTGTCCGGCTCGGTGGTCTCCCCCGCCGGGCTGACCGATCCGGGCCAGCTCGCCCAGCGCACCTTCGGGGCCGGCCCGTACCAGCTCGACCCGGCCGGCACGGTGGCCGGCGACCACTACACCTACCTGCCCAACCCCCGGTACTGGAACAAGGAGGGGCAGCACTGGAAGAAGGTCGTGGTCCGGGTGCTGCCGGACGCGAACGCCACCGTGCAGGCCATCCAGGCGGGGCAGATCGACTACGCCGCGCTCAACGCCGACGCCGGTCCGGCGGTCGTCGCCGCCGGGCTCAAGCACATCACGGCGAGCGTGGCGGTGCTCGGCATGGTGCTCGCCGACCGCGACGGCACCGTCGCCGCGCCGCTGCGCGACGTGCGGGTACGCCAGGCGTTGAACCACGCCATCGACCGGGCCACGATCGCCAAGACCATCTTCGGCGAGTTCGCGCACCCGACCAGTCAGATCGCCGCCCCCGGCTTCGACGGCTACCAGGCGGCCCTGGACGACCGCTACCCGTACGACCCGGACCGGGCCAAGGCGCTGCTCACCGAGGCGGGTTACCCGAACGGCTTCACCGTGAAGGCCGAGGCGCACACCCCCGGCATCGCCGCCGTCGCGCAGGTGGTGGCCGGGCAGTGGAAGAAGATCGGGGTGACCGTCGAGCTGACCACCGACACCCAGGTGCCGCAGTGGCTGGAGCACGTGATGTCGCGCAAGTTCCCGGTCACCGCGTTCGGCTACGGCAATCTGCCGACCTATCTGTCCTCTCTGGACTTCATGCGGCCGGTGGCCAACCCGTTCAACCCGTACGCCACCGACGACGCGCAGTTGAAGCAGTTGCTGCAGCGGGCGGTCGCCGAGCCGGAGCCGACCACCCAGGCGGGGTTGTTCCAGCAGGCGGTGGCCCGGCTCACCGAACTGGCCTGGTTCGCCCCGGTGGTGCGGATGGACGGTATCGCGGTGACCGGCTCCCGGGTCGCCCCGCTGGAGGCGGCGGCCGACAACGGGCTGCCGAGCGTGGTGACGGTCCGCCCGGCCGGCTGACCACCGCCGGTCCACAGTGGCCGTACGGGCGGCGGGTACGACGGCACGCTGGGAGGTGTCCGGCCTCCCGGCCTCTGCCACGATCTACTGGTAATGGTCACTACCGGTATCCGTCGCCGCGCAGTTCCGGCGGCGCCCTGAGCCGTCGGAGCCGCAGATGCGCGTGCTGATCACCAGCGCACCGATGCACGGCCACCTCTTCCCGTTGGTGCCGCTCGCCTGGGCGCTGCGGGCGGCGGGGCACGAGGTGCTGGTCGCCTGCACCGAGCACTTCGTGCCGACCGTGACCCAGGCGGGTCTGCCGGCGGTCTCGGCCGGGCCGGGGATGGACATCCGCGAGCTGGTGCGGCCGGATTCGCCGCACGGCATCGAGGACGACCCCTACGGACACGGCGAGGTCTTCGCGACAATGGCGTCGCGGAACCTCGCCGGCACCCTGGCGACCGTCCGGTCCTGGCGACCGGACCTGGTGCTCGCCGAGCGCTCCGAGTACGCCGGCCCGGTGGCCGCCCGCGCCGCCGGTGTCCCGTACGTCGAGCTGCACTGGGGTGTCGCGGAACTCGTCGAGTACCGGGCCGCCGCCGAGACGGTGCTCCGGGGTGACCTGCACCGGCTCGGGTTGACCCGGCTTCCCCGGGCCGATCTGGTGCTCGACCCGTGGCCGCCGAGCCTGCGGCTGCCGCACGCCCGGGCCCACCTGGGGTTGCGGCCGGTGCCGTACAACGGTGCCGCCCGGGTGCCGGAGTGGCTGCTCGACCCGCCGCCGCGGCCCCGGATCGGGCTGACCATGGGGACCGTCCTGCCGCACCTGACCGACGCCGGGATGGGTGGTCTGCTCACCGGGCTGGTCGAGGAGCTGGCGACCCTCGACGCCGAACTGGTCCTGGCCATCGACGACGAGGCCGCCCGTCAGCTGCCACCGCTGCCGTCGGCGGTCCGGTACGCGGGCCGGATTCCGCTGTCGGAGCTGGTGGCGACCTGCCGGTTGCTGATCCACCACGGCGGACAGGGTTCCGCCCTGACCGCGCTGGCCGCGGGTTGTCCGCAGCTCGTACTGCCCAAGTTCGACGACGCGTTGGACAACGCGGAGGCGATCGCCGCCGCCGGGGTGGGGTTGGCCGTCCGGTTGGACGTGGCGACCCCGCGCGGGGTGGCCGACGCGGCGGGGCTGGTGCTGGGCCAGTCCCGGTTCGCGGTCGCGGCCGGTGCGGTGGCCGGGGAGGTCGCGGCACAGCCGTCCCCGGCCGAGACCGTCCGGGCGCTCACGCGGTTGGCCCGGCGGGAGACCGCCGGTGCCGCGCCGGCCGGCGGGTCGGCCGTCCGGTGGCCGCGGTGAGCGCCGACGGCCGCCGGGTCCCGCCGGCATCCGGCCCGACCGGCGACCGGCGCGGCCCCACCACCGGTACGCACACCTGTCGCGATCACGAGAAGGAGTCCGGGCATGAGTGACCGTAGAGCGCTGCTGCTCGACGAGGTCCGTAAGTTCCACCAGGACGCACAGCCCAACCAGCCCTTCATCCCGGGGGTGACCGAGATCTGGCCCTCCGGGGCGCTGCTCGACGCCGAGGACCGGGTGGCGCTGGTGGAGGCCGCGCTGGACATGCGGATCGCGGCCGGCCCGCTGGCCCGCAGGTTCGAGTCGGAGTTCGCCCGCAAGATGCACCGCCGCAAGGCGCACCTGACCAACTCCGGCTCGTCGGCGAACCTGCTGGCGGTGAGCGCGCTCACCTCCGACCTGCTGGAGGACCGGCAGCTACGCCCCGGTGACGAGGTGGTCACGGTGGCCGCCGGGTTCCCCACCACGGTCAACCCGATCCTGCAGAACGGGTTGGTGCCGGTCTTCGTCGACATCGATCTGGGCACCTACAACACCAGTGTGGAGCGGGTGGCCGCGGCGATCGGCCCGAAGACCCGGGCGATCATCCTGGCCCACACGCTGGGCAACCCGTATCCGGCCCGGGAGATGGCGGAGCTGGCGGACGCGCACGACCTGTTCTTCGTCGAGGACAACTGTGACGCGGTGGGCTCCACCTACGACGGTGCGCTGACCGGCACGTTCGGCGACCTGTCCACGGTGAGTTTCTATCCGGCCCACCACCTGACCATGGGTGAGGGTGGCTGCGTGCTCACCTCGAACCTGGCGTTGGCCCGGATCGTCGAGTCGCTGCGCGACTGGGGTCGGGACTGCTGGTGTCCGCCGGGCGAGTCGAACACCTGCCTGAAGCGGTTCAAGTACCAGCTCGGCACGCTCCCCCAGGGCTACGACCACAAGTACATCTACTCGCACGTCGGCTACAACCTGAAGGCGACCGACCTGCAGGCCGCGTTGGGGTTGACCCAGTTGGCCAAGCTGGACGAGTTCACCGCGCTGCGGCGGCGCAACTGGCGTCGGCTGCGCGAGCGCCTCGACGGGGTGCCGCACCTGCTGCTGCCCGAGGCCACCCCGAACAGCGAGCCGAGTTGGTTCGGGTTCGTCATCACCGTCGACCCGGCGGCGCCGTTCACCCGTTCCGAGCTGGTGGCGTTCCTGGAGGACCGGCGGATCGGCACCCGGCAGCTGTTCGCCGGCAACCTGACCCGGCACCCGGCCTACCTGAACCAGCATTACCGGGTGGTCGGCGAGCTGACCAACAGCGACATCGTCACCGAGCAGACTCTCTGGGTGGGGGTCTATCCGGCACTCACCGACGAGATGATCGACTATGTCGGAGTGTCGATCCTGGATTTCGTCGCCGCCCGGGGATGACGGACGGGGAAACGCCTGAAGTCGAGAGGACGAATTCCTTTTCAGCTGCCCTCGCCGACCAGCAGACCCGATGTCGCCGACCCCACCGACGAAAACGACGCGGCACCCTGTGGCCGCGTCGACCTACCCACGCTGAGCTGCACGTCTGTATTGTGTCGTAGCGACGGTGCTGGTTGTGACCTACCGGTGGGACAATCATCTCCGACCTTGGAGGTGCGGTGAAATATCTGATCCTGATCAGCCACAACGAGCAGGCTCGTGACGCGTGGCAGGACATGTCCGACACCGAACGGCAACTGGGCGTCAAGGCCCACGCCACCCTCGTCGAAGACCTCGCCGCCGCCGGTGAACTGATCGTCTCCGAAGCGTTGGCCGATCCGGCGACGGCCCGTCGGGTCCGGGTCGACCGGGGCCGCACCATCGCCACCGACGGCCCGTTTCCCGAGGTGAAGGAGTATCTCGCCGGCTTCTACCTGGTGGAGTGCGACACCATCGAGCAGGCGGTGGCGCACGCGGCCCGGGTGCCGGAGGCGCAACTCGGCCTGGTCGAGGTGCGTCCGGTCCTCGACGCCGCCCGGCCGGACGCGTGACCGTCACCACCGACGTCGAGGACCTGCTGCGCGAGCACGCGCCGCAGGTGCTCTCCACCCTGGTACGCCTGCACGGCGGCTTCGACACCTGTGAGGACGCCGTGCAGGAGGCCCTGCTCGCGGCGGCCGTGCAGTGGCCGGAGGAAGGGTTGCCGGCCAACCCCCGGGGCTGGCTGACCACGGTCGCCTCCCGCCGCTGGACGGAGTTGTGGCGCAACGACGCCGCCCGCCGCCGCCGGGAGCGTGCGGTGGCCGCCCTGACCGCCCCGGAGCCCGGTCGGGTCTCCGCCGTGGACGACACGCTGACCCTGCTGATGCTCTGCTGCCATCCGGCGCTCACCCGGGTTTCCCAGGTGGCGCTCACCCTGCGGGCGGTCGGCGGGCTCAGCACCGCCGAGATCGCCCGGGCGTTCCTGGTGCCGGAGTCCACCGTCGCCCAGCGGATCAGCCGGGCCAAGCAGCGCATCCGGGCCAGTGGCGCCGAGTTCCGGATGCCGGCGCCGCAGGATCGGCCGGCCCGGGTGGCCGCCGTGATGGAGGTCCTCTACCTGATCTTCAACGAGGGTTACACGGCCAGTTCGGGGCCGGCGCTCAACCGGATCGAGCTGACCGCCGAGGCGATCCGGCTGACCCGGCAACTGCACGAGCGCCTGCCCGACGAACCGGAGGTCACCGGGCTGCTGGCGCTGATGCTGCTCACCGACGCCCGACGGCCGGCCCGCACCGGCCCGGACGGGGCGCTCATTCCGCTGGCCGAGCAGGACCGGTCCCGGTGGGACGGGCGGGCCATCGAGGAGGGCGTCGCGTTGATCACCCGCACCCTGGCGACTGCTCCGGTCGGGCCGTACCAGGTGCAGGCGGCGATCGCGGCGGTGCACGACGAGGCGGCCCGCGCCGAGGACACCGACTGGCCCCAGATCCTCGGGCTCTACAACCTGTTGCGGCGCATCGCGCCCGGTCCGATGGTCGCCCTGAACCGGATCGTGGCGGTCGCCATGGTGGACGGGCCGCAGGCCGCGCTCGCGGAGCTGACCGCCGCCCAGACCGATCCGGTGCTGGCCGGTAACCACCGGGTGCACGTCGTGCGGGCCCACCTGCTCGACCTGCTCGGTGACCGGGCGGAGGCCCGGCGGCACTACCTGCTGGCCGCCCAGGCGACGCTCAGCGTCCCGGAGCAGCGGTTCCTGCGGCTACGCGCGACCCAACGGGCCTGACCGGTCGGTGAGTCCGGCGGCCCACGGGCTCCCGAATTCGCTCCCGACCGAGACGCAGAAACGACGAATTAGCCGGAAAGGCCGAAAGGCCGATGCCGGCAACCGAAAGATGAAACAATTTTGACGCAAGCGCGGATGACCATGATTGTCTATGTTTTATAGCCTCCCCGTAGCGGTCGACAGCAACTCCCTCAGTGCTGTCCGGCCGGTCGGCCCGGAGCACGCACCACCTCTTCCGGGGCTACCGGCGCCGCCTATTCCCGACGCCCGACGAACGCGCGGAATCGGGACGGACCCGAGACCGCGGGTAGTGGAGAGCAGAACATGGCCATCCCCTCGACCCCTGTCCCCGGCGCCGCCACGAGCGCCTCCGAACGACTGCACGCCCTCGACGCGGTACGCGCGGGAGCCCTGCTCCTCGGCGTCGTGCTGCACACGACACTGTCCTTCCTGGAGCCCCGCACCTGGGTGGTGGGGGACGTGTCGACGAGCCCGGTGATGAACGGCACCTACTTCGTCATCCACGTGTTCCGGATGACGCTGTTCTTCCTGATCGCCGGCTTCTTCGCCCGGCTGCTGCTGCACCGGCGCGGCACCGCCGGGTTCGTCCGCAACCGGGCGGTGCGCATCCTCGCCCCACTGGCGATCTTCTGGCCGGTGGTGATGGTCTCCACCGTGGTGGCGATCATCATCGCGGCGAACCTGGCCGGTGAGGAGGTGCCCGGGGCCACCCCGATGACCCTGCGCACCTTCCCGCTGACCCACCTGTGGTTCCTCTACTGGCTGCTGGTCCTCTACGTGCTGGCACTGGTCGTCCGCGCGGTGGTCAACCTGCTCGACCCCGACGGCAGCCGGCGCAGTGGACTGGTCGACCCGATCGTCCGCAACGTCGTCGCCCGTGACCTCACCCCGCTGGTCGTCGGTGCCCCGCTCTGCGTCGCCTTCCTGCTCAAGCAGGACTGGCTGCTCTGGTACGGGGTGCCGCCGGCCGAGAACGGGCTGATCCCCAACCCGGTGGGCCTGGTCGCCTACGGGTGCGCGTTCGGCTTCGGCTGGCTGCTCAACCGCCAGGTGGACGTGATCCGGGTGTGGGAGCGGCGGTATCCCCGTAACCTGGTGGCGGCGGTCGTGCTCACCGCGATCGCGCTGGCCATGGTGGGGCTCACTCCGGACACCGAACCCGAGTCGCTGGGCTGGCACAAGGTCGCCTACGCGGTCGTCTACACGCTGGCCGTGTGGGCGTGGACGATGGGCCTGATCGGGGCGGCCATGCGGCACCTGTCCCGGCCGAACCCGTCGATCCGGTACGTGGCCGACGCGTCGTACTGGGTCTATGTCGTCCACCTCCCGCTGGTGATGGCGCTGCAGGCGGCGGTGTCGCAGGTGGCGGTGCCGTGGTTCGTCAAGTTCCCGGCCATCCTGCTGGTCACCTATCCCCTCACCCTGCTCAGCTACCGCTACCTGGTCCGTTACACGTTCATCGGGGCGCTGCTCAACGGGCGGCGTCGCCGGAGCGCGGAGCCGGCCGAGGTGGCCGTGCCGCAGACCGCCGCACACTGACCGCCGCACACCGACCGCCGCGCCGCGCGGCCGCCGGTGCTCGCGTGGGCCGAGTCAGCCCCGCCGGAAGGGGGATCCGGCGGGGCTGACGCCTGCCGGGGGGACGGCAGGTTCTCCGGCCCGGACCGGGGGGACGGTCCGGGTGGCACACCGGGACCGGTGCGGCCGGTCCCGGGCTGCCGGCCGGCCCCGGGGGAAGGGCCGGCCGGCCCGTCCCGCACCGACCCGGGGGGGGTGGGTCGGTGCGGGGCGGGAACGGCGTCCGGGCGGCGGCAACCACCCGGACGCCGACCGGTCAACGTGCGGGTGGAGCACCGGTCCGGTCGTCGGCGGCGGCCGGGGCACCCGACGGGGTGTCGGCGTCGCCGGTACCGGCCAACGGGGCGTCGGCGGTGGTCTTGTCGGACGGCGTCTTGTCGTCGGGGGTGGCCCAGTCGCCCTGAATGCCGATCTTCTCCAGCAGCAGGAGCACGACGAGGGCGACGACCAGGAGCAGCACCGCGGAGACCCGGTAGGACAGCACGTACCCCTCGGTGGCCGCGACCCTCGCGTTCACCCCCTCGGCGAGCCGGTCCCCGCCCAACCGCAGGGCCAGCGCCACCAGGACCGACAGGCCGAGCGCGCCACCGACCTGCTGCATCACGTTCTGCATGGCGGAGGCGAGCCCGGTGTCCTGGGTGCCCACCTTGTAGAGCGCGGTGTTGGCGGTGCCGGGCATCGCCAGGCCGAAGAAGACGCCCAGCACCAGCATGCCGGGCAGGATGCCGCTGGCGTAGTGGGTGTCGACGGAGATCCCGCTGAGCAGCAACAGGCCGCCGGTGACCCCGAGCAGACCCACGATGATCACCGGCTTGACGCCGAACTTCGGGATCATGCCGGTGGACAGCCCGACGCCGAAGGCGATGCCCAGACCCACCGGGATGAAGGAGAGGCCGCCCTTGAGCGGCGAGTAGCCGAGCACCTGCTGCTCGAAGAGGGTGGTCAGGAAGGTGAACCCGAAGAAGGCGCAGGAGAGGGTCAGACCGACCAGGTAACCCACCGCGCGGGTGCGGTTGGTGAAGAACCGCAGCGGGATCAGCGGTGCGGCGGCCCGCGACTCGATCAGCAGCATCAGCCCGATCAGTGCCAGACCGCCGAAGAGCGGCAGCAGCACCTGCGTCGACAGCCAGGACCGCTCGGCGGCCTGGAGCAGGCCGTAGACGATGGCCACCAGACCCGCCGTGGCGGTCAGCACGCCGGCGAAGTTGAACTTCTGCCCGGTGCGCTCCATCCGGGTCTCGCCGACCAACCGGCCCACCAGGGCCAGCGCGATCACCGCGACCGGGACGTTGACGTAGAAGATCCAGCGCCAGCTGGCGTCGGCGACGATGAGCCCACCGACGACCGGGCCGAGCGTGCCGGCCAGGCCCGACAGGCCACCCCAGATGCCGACCGCCTTGACCCGGTCGGCCGGGGCCGAGAAGAGCAGGAAGACGATGCCCAGCGCGGCCGGGGCGGCCAGCGCCTCACCGACGCCCTGGAGGAAGCGGCTGTAGATGAGCATCTCGGGGTTCATCGCGGCCCCGGAGATGACCGAGGCGATGGCGAAGATGACCACGCCGGTGACGAAGATCCGCCGCCGGCCGAACAGGTCGGCGAGCCGGCCGCCGAACAGCAGCAGACCGCCGGCCATCAGCACGTAGCCGTTGACGACCCAGGCCAGCCCGGTCCGGGACATGTCGAGTTCGCCCTGGATGCGCGGCAGCGCGACGCTGACCACGGTCATGTCGATGACGAACATGAACTGGACGAAGCCGAGCAGCGCCAGCGCCTTCCACCGACGGGGATCCGGCCGGTCCGCGGACGCGTCAAGCGCCTCGTCCGAACTCGGTGTGGTACCGGTGCTCATGTGCCCTCCTCGACATCGGCGCACGTCACGTGCGCTTCTGCCTGGATGTCGAAGCTGGCTCGTTGGTTTCGACATACGGGTAAGCAAATAGTTCGAGCCTTCAGGAGGCACCCATGAAGTACCTGATCATGATCAGCCACAACCAGCAGACCCGGGACGCCTGGCAGAACATGTCCGACACCGAGCGGGAGCTGGGCTTCAAGGCGCACATGTCGCTGGTGGAGGATCTGTCCGAGTCGGGCGAGCTGATCGTCTCCGAGGCCCTCGCCGACCAGGGCCAGGCCAAGAAGGTCCTGGTCAGCGACGGCAAGGTCACCACCACCGACGGCCCGTTCCCCGAGGTCAAGGAGTACGTCGCCGGGATCTACCTGATCGAGTGCGACACCATCGAGCAGGCGGTCGGGCACGCCGCCCGGATCCCGGAGGCCAACTTCGGCCTCGTCGAGGTCCGTCCGGTGCTCGGCGCAGGTGGCCCCGACATGTGACGACCCGCACATGCGGGCGGACCCGCGGCACCGACCGGTGCCGCGGGTCCGTTTCTTCGTTCCACCGTCCGCCGTGCCCGGCGGGCGGCACTCAGATGTACGGCGAGTTGGGCTCCAGCCCGCACAGCACCCGACCGTAGAGTTCGAGGTTCGTCGACGGGACCATCAGCGCGTGCAGGTTGACCGCGTACATGTCCCGGACCACCCGCTGCATCGGGGCCTGGCGCAGGATCGACGAGCCACCGCTGGCCATCCCGAGCAGGTCGACGGCGGCCCGCCCGAGCTGGCAGATCGCCCCGATGTCGGCCCGGGTGCGGGCCCGCTCCTCCAACGTCCACGGCTCACCGCTGACGCCCTTGGTGTCGACCAGGTCGGTGATCCGCTGGGCGTGGAACTCGGCCTCGTCGATCTTCATGGTCGCCTCGGCCAGCTGCAGGTGGGTGACCGGGGCCTCCCGCTGCGTCGCGTAGTCGGTGTAGGTGATCTTGCGGTCGAGCCGCTCCAGGAAGAACTCCCGGGCCGCCCGGGCCAGCCCGATCACCGTACCGGCCGAGGAGGCGTTCGCCACCCCGAGCAACGGGTTGCGGTACATCGGCAGGTCCCGGTTGAGCGCCGAGGCGCTCTGCCCCTGGAGCACGGCGGGCATCGGCACGATCCGCTCCTGCGGCACGAAGACGTCCCGGGCCACCGTGGTGATGCTGCCCGAACCCTGCAGGCCGGCGGTGTACCAGTCGTCCACGATCTCCAGGTCGGACAGCGGCACCAGGGCCATCACCGGCCACTGGTTCACCCCGTCCGGGGCGGGGGCCATCGCGATGACCTCCTGCCAGTGGCTGTGCAGGGCGCCGCTGATGAAACTCCAGCTGCCGTTGAGCACCATCCCGCCGCCGGGCTTCGGGGTGCCGCTGGCCGACGGGCTCAACGTCCCGCAGATCCGCACGTCGGGGGTGGAGTAGACCTCGTCCTGCACCGCGTCGGGGAACATCCCGACCATCCAGCCGGGGATCGCCCACACCGACGCCGTCCAGGCCACCGAGCCGTCGCCCCGGCCCAGCTCCACCATCACCTCGTGCAGGGTGCGGGTGTCCGACTCGTAGCCGCCGTAGCGGCGCGGCACCCGCATCCGGAACAGGCCGGCGTCGGCCAGCGCCTCGACCGTCTCGTCGTGCAGCCGCCGGTTCTCCTCCTGCCAGCTGGCGTGCCGGCGCAGCAGCGGCACCAGCTCGCTGGCGCGGCGTACCAGTTCTTCCCTCGGGGGGGCCTCGGTCGCGCTGGTCATCTCACTCCTCCTGTGCGGGTACGGTCGGCGGACAGGACACCGCCCACCGGAACGGACGGGTCGGCGGGCGGGCGGCAGGTCACCGGGCGACCGCCTCGGCCTGCCGGGGCAGCGGCGCGACCCCGGCGATCAGGTCCGCCGCCTTTTCCGCGATGGCGATCACGGCGGCGTTCGGGTTGCCCCGGACCAGGGTGGGCATGACGCTGGCGTCGACCACCCGCAGCCCCTCCAGCCCGTTGACCCGCAACTGCTCGTCGACCACGGTGCCCATCGCGCAGGTGCCCGCCGGGTGGAAGATCGAGTGGGCGTACTGCCGGACGTAGTGCCGCAGGTCCTCGTCGGAGTCCGAGGCCGGCGGCGCGAACTGTCCCTCGGTGTACAGGGCCAGCGCCTTCTGCTGGGCGATCCGGATGCCGATCCGGGTCGCCGCGACCGCGTCGTCGAGGTCGCGCTCGTCCTGGAAGTAGTTGTGCACGATCTTCGGCTTGGCCGTCGGGTCGGCCGAGGCCAGCAGCACGTACCCCCGGCTGCGCGGGGCGATCATCGACGGGCCGTACGAGATCGAGTGGTGGGTGGGGGTGCCGAGCCCGCTGTCGGCGAACATCACCGGCGCGGCCAGGAACTCCGCGTCCGGGGCGGTCAGGTCGTCGCGGGTACGCACGAAGCCGCCGGCCTCCGGCCCGTTGGCCGTCATCGGGCCACGCCCCTCGGCCATGAAGCGTTGCAGGTGCTCGGGCTGGTTGGCGGCGAGCAGGCTGATCGGCTGCGAGTGGGTGTAGACCAGCGGGATCAGCGCGTGGTCCTGGAGGTTCTGCCCCACCTGCGGCTGGTCCAGCAGCACCGGCACGCCGAGCGCGCCCAGCAGCGGGGCCGGGCCGACCCCGGAGAGCATCAGCAGCTGCGGCGAGTTGTACGCCCCGGCGGCGAGGATGACCTCCCGGGACGCGGTGACGGTCAGCGTGTCGTCCAGCCGGGTCCCGGTCACCCCGACCGCCCGACCGTTCTCGATCAGCACCCGGTGCACGTGGACGTTGGTCTCCACGGTCAGGTTGGGCCGGTCGAGGGCGGGGTGCAGGAACGCGGTCGCGGTGCTCTCCCGGCGGCCGTCGCGCTGGGTGAGCTGGAAGAAGCCGAAACCCTCCTGCCCCGCGCCGTTGAAGTCGTCGTTGACCCCGTAGCCGGCGTCGGTGGCCGCCTCGACGAACGCCGACGACATCGGGTTGTTGGCCCGCCCCTCGGAGACCGCCATCGGCCCGCCGACCCCGTGGTAGGTCGAGGCCCCCCGCTCGTTGTCCTCGGACCGCTTGAAGTACGGCAGCAGGTCGTCGAAGCCCCAGCCGGGCTGCGCCCAACCGTCGAAGTCGCCGCGCGCGCCCCGGATGTAGACCATCGTGTTGATCGAGCTGGTGCCGCCCAGCACCCGCCCCCGGGGCAGGTAGACCCGCCGCCGACCCAGCGCCGGCTCCTCGTGGGTGTCGTAGTCCCAGTCCAGGGCGGTGCGGAACAGGGTGCCGAAGGCCACCGGGACGTGGATGTTGTCGGCGGTGTCCCGGGGACCCGCCTCGATCAGGCACACCGTGACGTCGGGGTCCTCGGTGAGCCGGGCGGCCAGGACACACCCCGCTGATCCCGCGCCGACGATGACGTAGTCGTACACCACTGCACCCTCCAAGGTCAGGTTCTCGGTTGTCGGTCGCGGGTCTCCGCGCCACCGGCGGGGACCGGGCGGTCCCCGCCGGGCGTGCCCCGGGGCCGTGGTGATCCGTGATCGGGATCCCGTCGTCACCACGACCGCGGCGGTCGGGCGGTCGTCGTCGACCGCGTCGGCGTCAGCCCCTGATCGGGCTGCTCTGGTGCGAGACCAGCCGGAGCTGGCCGTCGGGTTGGCGCAGCATCACCCAGGTGGCCCGGATGAAGTTCTCCGGCGCGATGTCGTCCTGGCCGGCCATGATGATGCCGCCCTCGGTCACCACCAGAGCGACGTCGTCGGTGAGGAAGCTGACCTCGACCGGCCAACCCTTCACCCGGGCGCCTCGCAGCGGCCCGGCGAAACCCCGGGACATGTACGCCCGGATCTCCTCCCGGCTGGTGAGCTGCTCGTCGCGCATCAGCAGGCTGCCGTTGTCGGTGAACACGTCGGCGAACATGTCGGCGTCGTTGGCCGCCCAGGCCGCCTGGATACGCATGGCCACCGTCAACGCCGCCCGCTCGTCGGCGTCGGTGTACCCCCGGTAGTAGGACGGGTCCTCGGGGACGCCCGCGGCGGCCAGCAGCGCCGAGGCGTCTCCCCAGGGTGCCATGGTCGTGGTCATCGGTTCCTCTTCTCCTCTCGTCGTCCAGGGCCGGGCCGACCCCTCGTCGTCCCGGCCCTGGACGGCCCGCTGGTCACCCCGGCGCAGCCGGGACCGGTCTCAGCCGGTAACCGGGCTGCTCTGGTAGGAGGCGATCCGCCAGTCGCCGTCCTGCTTGACGACGACCCACATGATGCGGACGTTGTCGCCCGGGGCGAGGGCGGCGGCGTCGGCGTAGACGACCCCGCCGACGCTGACCGCCAGCGCCATCGACTCCGAGACGACCTGGATCTCGCTGAACTCCAGGGCCAACCGGGAACCCTTGTACGGGCCGGCGAACAGCTCGCCGAGGTAGGACCGGATCTCGTCGCGGCTCATCAGCTGGTTGTCGCCGACCAGCATGCTGCCGTTGTCGATGAAGAGGGAGGCGAAGCCCTCGGCGTCGTTGGCGTCCCACGCCGCCCGGCAGCGCAGCGGCGCGGTCAGCACCGCCCCTTCCACCCCGTTGGGGAAGTCGCCGTAGTACGAGGCCCACTGCTTGGCGCCGGCCACGAGCGATGCGCCCTCGGTGCTCATGCTGTCTCCTCCTGTCCGAGTGGGTGACCGGTCACCAGCGCAGCGTCGCGCCGGCGCCGCGCGGGCTGTTCTGGTAGCCGGCGAGCTGCCACTGGCCGTCGCGCTTGACGACGACCCAGGTGGAACGCACGGCCAGCTCCTCCGCGATGTCCGTCTGGCCGGCGGCGAGGATGCCACCGTGGGTACGGATCAGGGCGGCGTCGTCGGCGATGATCCGCACGTCGACCGGGCGGCCGGTGACCCCGGTGCCCTTGAACGGCCCGGCGTACGCGGCGGCCATGAACGAGCGGATCTCGTCGCGGCCCTTCTTGAACACGTCACCCGGCAGGATCATCACGCCGTCCTCGGTGAACGCATTCGCCACCCCGGCGGCGTCGTTGCGGGACCAGGCCTGCACCAGGCGCAACGGAACGGTGAGGACCTCCTTTTCCTGGTCGCTGGTGAACGACCCGTAATACGCGTCGAGTGCCTTTTCTCCGTCAATGGCCGGAGCCACCTGGGTACCAGTGGACATCGTGGTCGCTTCCTCTCCTGGGACTACTGCGGACAGTGGACACATTCACCCCCGAACGGTCCGTCCGTCCCCCCTATCCTCCGGCGGTCCGACACCGCTGACATCTCCCCGATTGCGATGTCGGAGACCGTTTCCGAGAAATCGTTTCCGGGGGCGGGACGAGAAATAGCCGTACCCCGGCCGGTGGGTGCACCGGCCGGGGTACGGCGGGATCGCCGCAGGTGGGGTCAGCCCACCCGCAACGCGGCCGGGTCGTCGGCCGGGTCGTCGTCGGTGGGCTCCGCGGGGCGGAGACTGTCGACGATGTGGTCGGCCAGGGCGGCGATGGTCGGCTTGTTCCACAGGATGTTCGGCGGCAGCTCCAGGCCGTACCGGCCCTGCAGCCGCACCCGCAGCGCCACCGTCATCACCGAGTCCACGCCCAGCTCGACCAGCGGCCGGCGCAGCTCCAGGTCCTCGGCGGCCAGGCTCAGCTCGGCGGCGGCCTGCTCCCGCACGTCGGCGGTGACCAGTTCCCGCAGCTCCTGCTCCGGGGTGTCCACCCAGTCGACGCTGAACGCCTGACCGGTGCCCCCCTCGGTGGTCGACCTGGTCGCGGTCAGCTCCCGCAGCATCGGCAGCCGGGGGGCGTTGGTGGTGGGCGCCAGCACCCGCAGGATCGCGTGGTACGGGCTGTGGAACCGGTCGGCGAAGGCCCAGGCCCGGAACGCCTCGGTCACCGAGATCGCGTCCAGGCCACGGGAGTTGGCCTCCAGCATGGTCGACGAGATCGACTCGGACATGCCGACCCCGCGCCAGGACGTCCAGCCGAGGCTGGTCGTCTCGGTGTGACCGTCGGCGTGCCGGTGCGCCGCGAGGGCGTCCAGGAACGAGTTGGCCGCCGCGTAGGTGGTCTGCCCGGTCAGCCGGGTGAACTGCCCGCAGGACGAGAACATCACGAAGAAGTCCAGCGTGCCCGGGGGGAAGAGCCGGTGCAGCACCATCGCCCCGTTCACCTTGGGCCCGAGGACGTCGTGCAGCCCCTCCCGGTCGACCTTGTCCACCATCGCGTCGCGTACCACGCCGGCGGCGTGCACGATGCCGCGTACCGCCGGCATGCCGTGCGAGGCCGGGTCGAGCGCCGCCGCGACCTCCACCGGGTCGGTGATGTCCAACGCCAGGGTCCGGACGGTCACCCCGAGCGCCTCCAGTTCGAGCACCCCGTCGATCTGCCGGCGGGTCCGCACGTCGTGATCGCCGTCCCAGTCGGCGCGCGGCGGCAGGCCCCGGCGGCCGGCGAGCAGGATCCGCCGGGCCCCCCGGTCGGCCAGCCACCGGGCCACCATCAGGCCGAGTGCCCCGAGACCACCGGTGATCAGGTAGGTGTCGGTCGGCCGGCACTGCAACGCGGTGCCGTCGGCGGGCCGCTCGACCTGCCCGAGCCGCTGCACCGCCACCTCACCACCGGTGACCGAGACGACGTCCTCGTCGCCGGTGAGCCGGCGCAGCACCGTCGCGAGGGTCTCGGCGGGGACGTCGGCGTCGTCGGCGAGGTCGACGACCCCACCCCACAGGTCCGGGTGTTCCCCGGCGATGATCCGGGCGATGCCCCACAGCGGGGCGTGGGCCAGCGACCGCTCCGCCACCGCCTGCCGCACGCCCCGGGTCAGGCACCAGAGCCGGGGCTGGGCGGCCGCCGGGTCGCCCCCGGCCGCCTGGGCCTCGATCAGCGCCTGCGCGCTGTGGATCAGCTCCCAGCCGCACCGTTCGGCGGCCTGCTCGGCCGACTCGCCGGCGTCGCCGGCACCCGGTGCGACCAGGACCGCGTCGCGCGGGGTGAGACCGACCGTGGCCAGCTCGTCCGGGCCGTCCACCCGCACGGTACGCAGCCCGGTGCCGGCCAGCGCCCCGGCCAGGCCACCGGCGGCGGCGTCACCGCCGACCACGACCACCCGGGACAGCTCGGTGCTGCTGCCGTCGACGGTGAGGTCCAGCGACCGCCAGACCACCTCGTGCACCAGCTCGCGGGGGGCGGCCACCGCGCTGTCGGTGTCCGAGATGGCGGAGAACCGCAGGCCGCGCACCTGGCAGACGACCTCGCCGTGCTCGTTGGCCACCTGCACGTCCACCGTGTCCTGCGGCGACCTGGGCGAGCGCACCGAGTGGACGGTGATGTGCGCCGGTGGTTCCCCCGAGAAGACGACCGACTCGATGTGCGAGGACATCCACTGGTGCCTGGCGTACTCCGGGGTGACCAGCACCGCGCTGATGGTCAGCGCGCCGTCGATGACGTGCGCCCAACTGGTGGCCGTCTGCGCCGGGGGCGGCACGATGACGATGTCGGCGAGTTGCTCCTCGTCGTTGCGGCGCAGCTCCACGACGTCCCAGGGGAACGCGTAGCCGCCGACGCCCATCCGGCGGAACATCTCGTCGACCCGCTGCCAGGACCACTCCTGCGGACACCGGGCCCGCACCTCGTCGACGTCGACCCGGCCGTCGACCAGTTCGGTGCTCCAGTCGATGGTCGCCGTCGAGTGGGTGATCCACTCGTACTCCTCGTCGTCGACGACGGGGGCGCCGTCCTGCGGGGCGACCCGGGTGGCCAGCCGGGCGGTGTTCTCCGACAGGACGATCTGCACCACCCGGGGCGGCGCGACGGCCAGCGGGGTACGCAGCACGATGTCGGCCAGCGCGGGCAGCCGGCCGTCCTCCGCGGCGGCCAGGGCGAAGCTGTTGATCAGGACGGCGGCCGGGGTGATCTCGACGTCGACCACCTCGTGGTCGAGCGGGTAGGGCCGCGACGACATGTCCAGGTAGGTCTGCCACACCTGCCGGGGCGGGGCGCCGGAGACCGTCATCCGGCCGCCGAGCAGGCTGTGCCGCTCCGGGTCGTGCCCCCCGCCGGGACCGGACTCGGCCCGGGCCTCCGGGAAGATCCAGTACGGCCGGTGCTGCCAGGCCACCGAGGGCATCGGCAGCAGCGAACCGGTCGGGTGCAGCCGCTCCCAGTCCACCGCCGCGCCCGCGCAGTGCAGCCGGGCCAGGCCGGCCAGCAGGGCACGTTCCTCGTCGGTGTCGCGGCGCAGGCTGTGCACGACGGTGGCGTCCTCGACGCCGAGGTGGGCGAGGGTCTCCCCGATGGAGTGGGTGACCACCGGGTGGGTGGAGACCTCCAGGAAGACCCGGTGTCCGTCGGCGACCGCCGCCGTCACCGCGTCGGTGAAGCGCACCGGCTCACGCAGGTTCGCCACCCAGTACGCGCCGTCGCGCGGCGCGGTCGACCGGGGGTCGGTCAACGCGGTGCTGTAGAGGGGGGTGCGGGGCGTTCCGGGCCGCAGCGCACCGGCCGCAGCGGCGACCTCGGCCACCGCGGCGTCGACGTGCGGGCTGTGGAAGGCGATGTCGGTGTCGACCCGCCACACCGCCACCCCCTCCTCGCGCCAGTGCGTCACGATCTGCTCGACGGTCTCCCGGTCCCCGGACAGCACTGTGGAGGTGGGGCTGGCCGAGATGGCGGCGACCACGCCGACCGAACCGGCGAGCCGCTGCCGGGCCTCGTCGAAGCCGAGCCCGACCATGGCCATCCCGCCCTGGCCCTGCAGGCGTTCCAGGGCGCGCGCCCGCTGGCAGGCGAACCGGGCGGCAGCCAGCACGTCCAGGCTGCCGGCGACGGCGGCGGCGGCGATCTCCCCCACCGAGTGCCCGATCACGGCGGCCGGGGTGAGCCCCCGGGACCGCCAGGTCTGCGCCAGGGCGACCTGGGTGGCGAAGGTCAACGCCTGCACCTCGACGCCGTTCCACGGGCCGCCGGCGGTGAGCGCCTCGCGGGGCGTCCAGCCGAGTTCCTCGCGGAACACCTCGGCCAGCGCGTCGACGGCGGCGGCGAAGACCGGCTCGTCGCGCAGCAGCTGCCGGCCCATGCCCGCCCACTGCGCGCCGTGGCCGGAGAAGACCCAGACCACCGGGGCCGGATCGGCCACCGTCCGGCCCCGGGCGACCTGCGGGGTCGTGCGGCCGTCGGCCACCTCCCGCAGCCGCTCGACGAGTTCCCCGGGTGAGGCGGCCAGCACGGCGGCCCGCTGCGGCAGGTGCGAGCGGCGCTGCGCCAGGGTGTGCCCCACCGACGGCAGGGACGCCCCCGGGTGCTCCACCAGCCAGTCGGCGGTGCGGCCGGCCAACGCCGCCACCCCGGCCTCGGACATCGCCGAGAGCGGGTACACCGACGGCCGGGCCCCGGCGACGACCTCGGTCGAGGCGGTACCGGCCTGCGCCGGGTCCGCCGTGGCCCCGGTCGAGGCGGCCACGGCGGGCGGCGCCTCCTGGAGGATGACGTGCGAGATGGACCCGCCGACGCCGTAGCTGGACACGCCGGCCCGGCGCGGGCTGTCGCCGGCCGGCCACGGGGACCGCTCGCCGATCAGCCGCAGCCCGGAGCCGGCCCAGTCGAAGTCCGGGTTCGGCTCGCGGTGCAGGCTCGGCGGGATCTCGGCGTGCCGCAACGCCAGCACCGCCTTGATCACACCGGCGATGCCCGAGCCCGCCTCGACGTGACCGATGTTGGGTTTCACCGAACCGATCAGGCAGGGCTCGTCGGCGGGCCGTCCGGCGCCGAAGACGGCGGCCAACGCTTTGGCCTCCTCCCGGTCGCCGACCGGGGTGCCGGTGCCGTGCGCCTCGACGTAGTGCACCGTCTCCGGGGCGATGCCGGCACGCTCGTAGGCCACCCGGAGCATGTGCTCCTGGGCGGAGCCGTTGGGCGCCATCATCCCGTCGGAGCGGCCGTCCTGGAACACCCCGCTGCCGGGGATCAGCGCGAGCACCTCGTCGCCGTCACGGCGGGCGTCGGACAGCCGCTTGAGCACCACCACGCCGGCGCCCTCGCCCCGGCCGTAGCCGTCGGCGTCGGCGGCGAACGCCTTGCTGCGCCCGTCCGGGGCGGTCGCCCCGGCCGCGTCCAGGGCGACGAACAGGGTCGGGCTGGCCATGATGTTGACCCCGCCGACGACGGCCAGCGGAATCTCCCCCTCGCGCAGGCTCTGGCAGGCCAGGTGCAGGGCGGTGAGGGAACCGGCGCAGGCGGTGTCGACCGCCATGCTGGGGCCCCGCAGGTCCAGGAAGTACGAGATGCGGTTGGCGATGCCGTAGTAGGTGGTGCCGTTGACCGCCCACGCCCCGGTCCGCGGAATGTCCTCCAGCAGGCGGCGGCCGTAGTCGTTGGAATTGGCCGCCACGAAGACACCGGCGTCCGAACCGCGCAGCGACAACGGCGGCACACCCGCGTTGCCCAGCGCCTCCCAGGCCAACTCCAACACGATCCGCTGCTGCGGGTCGAGGAAGTCCGCCTCCCGGGGAGAGATGCCGAAGAAGTCCGCGTCGAATCCCTCGATGTCGTCGAGGAATGAGCCCAGTCGGGTCGTCTTCCGCAGGATCGCGGTGGCCTGGGGGCTGGTCGAGGCGTACGGTTCCCACCGCTTGTCGGGCATGGCGCTCACGGCATGTCGACCACCGATGAGAAATGCCCAGAACTTCTCCAACGAGTCAAGGTCAGGGGCGAACCGGCAGCTCATACCGACAATGGCCACTGCCTCAGAAAATTCCCCATCCTGGCTCACGTCCAGGCTCCTCTCCACATCGCCGACCGCACCCGGAACACAGCCGGATGCGGTGGTCGCTGTCCTTCGGAAATGTCGCGGTGACGGTCAGGTCCGGACGCTGACCTCAACTGCGAAACATCCTGTTCCCCCACCGATCACAGGGGCACCTTCCTGAGTGCGATCGTCGGCGGCCGACGGCGGCCACCGGCACCCGCCGTGACCTCCGTTAATGCCCGGCGGCGCAATAGCGCAATGCGGGAGAAGGAACTCGGCGGTGCGCCTCCGTACGGTTTCCCCGCGAGTTCGACACGCGAATTCCTCGGTCGCGCCGCGCGGGCCCCGACGCCGGTGCGCCGCGTCGACCCACCGGATCGGGAGGACCCACATGTCCGCAGAAGCGACCCGACCTACCCTCGACGGGACCGTGCCGTGGCCACCGGAGCTGGTGGCACGGTACACCGAGCGGGGGTACTGGACTCACCGTTCGCTGGGGGCGCAGCTGTACGCCGCCGCCGACGCCGACCCCACCGCGACGTGCCTGGTCGACGGCCCGGTACGGCTCACCTTCGCCGAGCTGACCGCCCGCGCGGACGGGGCCGCCACCCGCCTGCGGGAGCTGGGGATACGCCCCGACGACCGGGTGGTGGTGCAGCTGCCCAACTGCTGGGAGTTCGTCGTGCTGACGGTGGCCTGCTTCCGGCTGGGCGCGGTCCCGGTGATGGCGCTGCCGGCGCACCGTCGGCAGGAGATCGCCGCGATCGTGGCGTTGACGGGGGCGCGGGCGCTGGTCGTACCGGACGTGTTGAAGGACTTCGACCATCAGGCGTTGGCGCACGAGGTGGCCGCCGACGCCCCGACCCTGCGGCACGTGCTGGTGGCCGGGGCGGACGTCCGCGCGGACAGTGTCGACCTGCGGCTGCTGTGCCGGCCGGCGGACGACCCGGCGGCGGCCCGGTCGGCGCTCGACGCCGCCGCTCCCGCCGGCTCGGCGGTCGCCCTGTTCCTGCTCTCCGGCGGCACCACCGGGGTGCCGAAGCTGATCGCCCGGACCCACGACGACTACGGCTACATGATGCGCCGGGCGGCCGAGCTGTCCGACGTGGACGCATCGACGGTCTACCTGGCGGTGCTGCCGCTGGCGCACGGTTATCCGATGGCCGGGCCGGGTCTGCTGGGCACGTTGCTGGCCGGTGGCCGGGTGGTGATCCTGCCGTCGCCCGCACCGGAGCGCGCGTTCGAGACGGTGCAGCGGGAACGGGTCACCTTCACCTCGCTGGTGCCGGCCGCCGTGCAACGCTGGCTGGAGTACCGGGAGAAGGACCCCGACCGGGACCTCGGTTCGCTGCGCCGGGTGCAGGTCGCCGGCTCCCGGCTGGCCGACCAGGTGGCCCAGCGGGTCACCCCGGTCCTGGGCTGCGCGTTGCAGCAGGTGTACGGGATGGCGGAGGGGTTGCTCTGCCTGACCCGCCCGGCCGACCCGCCGGACGTGGTGTGCCACACCCAGGGCCGCCCGATCTGCCCGGACGACGAGTTGCGGCTGGTCGACGAGGACGGTCGGCCGGTGTCGCCGGGCGAGGCGGGGGTGCTGTTGACCCGGGGGCCGTACACGCCGCGCGGCTACTACCGGTCGCCGGAGCTGACCGCGCGGGCCTTCGTCGACGGCTGGTACAACACCGGCGACATCGTGCGGCTGCGGCCGGACGGGAACCTGGTCATCGAGGGGCGGGACAAGGACCTGATCAACCGGGGTGGGGAGAAGATCTCCGCCGAGGAGGTGGAGAACTTCGCCTACCAGCTCGACGCGGTGAGCCTGGCCGCCGCGGTCGCCATGCCGGACGCCGAGCTGGGTGAGCGGGTCTGCCTCTACGTGGTGCCGCAACCGGGCCGGACGGTGGCCCTGGAGGACGTACGGGCGGTGATGCAGCGGGCCGGGGTGGCCGCGTTCAAGCTGCCGGAGCGGCTGGTGACCGTCGACGAGCTGCCGTTCACGGCGGTGGGCAAGGTGAACAAGAAGCAGCTGCGGGCGGACATCAGCCGCCGGTTGGCCGGCTGATCCGGCCGGCGACGGGGACACGTCGGCGGGGGCGCACCGGGTGCGCCCCCGCCGCCGCGTCCGGGTCAGGGTTTCGGGATGTCGAACAGGGTGGGGATGCGCATGGCCAGTCCCCGGTCGCCCTTGGCCTTCATCCGGCCCAGCACGAACATGGTGACCGGGTTGGCGCTGCTGCTGACCAGCTTGAGGAAGTCGATGTCGCTGAGGGTCAGGGTGAGCCGGGGCTCCCGGTCCGGCCGCTCCGACAGCACACACTCACCGCCGGCGATCACCATCTCGTAGGTGTCCACCGTGCCCTCGCGCCGGTCGCCGACGCTCCAGTGCAGGACGGCCTCGGTGTTGCCGGCCCGGTCGGCCCGGAACAGGGTGGGCATCCGGACGAAGATGCCGTCGAGGATGGTGCGGCGGTGCGGGCCGCCCATCACCCGGCGCAGTTCGTCGACGGGGGTGGCGGTGACCAGTCGGGCGAAGTCTCGGGGTTCCATCAGGGCAGGGTCGGCGTCGGCGAACATGGGGGTCCCTTTCGTCGTACGGGCAGGCAAGGCCGTGCCGGCAGCTGGCCGGGCGGTCGCGCGCGGCGCGAGCACGACGGCGGCCGGCGGTGCCGCCGCCGTGCGGGGCACCCGACCGGTGGGCGGCCGGTGGCTGGGGTGGGGCCGCCTGTCCGTCGAGTATGGAGAGGTCGGCGGCGGGTTCCTACTTCGACGATGCCCGGTGGCCGACGGGGAAAGGGCATGTATGGAGATGTCCGGGGGCGACCGGGCCGAGATCATGGTGGGGAGGAGGTCGACGGGGGGCGCAGCAGCATGTCCGCGTGCCGGTCGTGTCCCGGCCGCCGCCCCTGCCGAGCCAGGCCACACCGAGCTGAGGGAGACCGGATGAGAGTGCTCTTCGTGCCGCACGCCAACAAGGCGCACCTGCACATCATGACGCCGTTGGCGTGGGCGCTGCGCACGGCCGGACACGACGTCCGCGTCGCCAGTCAGCCCGAGATCGCCGACGCCATCATCGCGGCCGGGTTCGTCCCGGTCGAGGTGGGTCGGACGCGCACGGAGATGCCGGCGTTCTACCCCGGGGTACGCCCCGGCGAGGCACCCCCGGTGGTGATGGCGCCCGGTGAACGCCAGGAGATGCCGTTGCAGCAGGACTTCCCCCGGGACAACCCGTTGGAGAAGCTGTCCCGGGCGTCCTGGGGTTTCGCGTTGTTCTCCACCGACGAGATGATCGCCGACCTGGTCGCGCTGATCGGCTCGTGGCGTCCCGACCTGGTGGTCTGGGACTCCATGGTGTACGCGGCGCCGGCCGCGGCCACCGTGTGCGGGGTGCCGCACGCCCGGATGATGATGGGCCCGGACGGGATCACCCAGCTGCGCCGGGCCGCCCGGGACGAGGGCGATCCGCTGCGTGACTGGCTGGACCGGGTGTTGACCGGCTACGGCACCCGGTTCGACGAGGACGTCGCCGTCGGGCACTTCACCATCGACCCGATGCCGCCGTGGCAGTACCAGCCCGACGGGCTGCACCTGGTGCCGGTGCGGCACATCGCGGTGAACCCGCCGGCCCGGATCCCCGACTGGTTGCGGGAGCCGCAGCAGCGGCCCCGGATCTGCCTCACCCTCGGCGAGTCGCACCGCAACGGGCGCGGCACCGAGGCTCCCGCCGCCGACCTGCTGGACGCGGTGAGCGGGTTGGACGCCGAGGTGATCGCCACCTTCAACGCCAAGCAGCTCGCCACCATCCCGAAGCTGCCGGACAACGTCCGGGTGGTCGACTTCGTGCCGCTGGCCATGCTGCTGCCGAGTTGCGCGGCGATCGTGCACCACGGCGGGGCGGGCACCTTCGCCACCGCCATCGAGCAGGCCGTCCCGCAGTTGATCATTCCGGGGACGCACTGGGGCTTCCAGTGGTGGGGGCCGCTGGCCCACGCCAACGGCCTGCAACAGCAGGGGGCCGGCCGGTTCGTCGCCGACGCCGACCACCTCACCTCCGAGGCGCTCGCCGAGGATCTGGCCCGGGTGCTCAAGGACCCGTCGTTCAAGGCGAACGCCGAACGGCTGCGGACCCAGGTGGCCGGCCTGCCCACCCCGAACGACCTGGTCCCGGCGCTGCACCGGCTGGTCGACCAGTACCGCGACGTGGCCGCCGCACGGGCCGGGCGGCCGGCATGACCACACCGCTGCGGTTGACCACCGACGCCGGCACCTTCGACGCGCTGACCGCCGGGCCCACCGACGGCCGGGGCGTGCTGCTGCTGCACGGCTTCCCCGAGGGGGCCGTCGAGTGGGAGCACCAGCTCGCCGCGCTGGGCGCCGCCGGTCACCACGCCGTCGCACCGGACCAGCGCGGCTACTCCCCCGGGGTACGCCCCGACGACGTCGACGCGTACCGGATGGACGCCCTGGTCGCCGACGTCGTCGCGGTCGCCGGGCAGCTCGGCTGGGACCGGTTCGACCTGGTCGGGCACGACTGGGGGGCGGCGATCGGTTGGGCGGTGGCCGATCGGCACCCGGAGCTGCTGCGCACCTTCACCGCGGTGTCGGTGCCGCATCCCCGGCCGTTCGCCGACGCGCTGGCCGCCGACCCCGACCAGCAGAGCCGCTCGGCGTACCTGGCGATGTTCCGGCAGCCGGGGCAGGCCGAGGGGATGCTGTTGGCCGACGACGCGGCGTTGCTGCGCCGGATGCTGGGCGCGGCGGTGGGGCCGACGAAGCTGGCGACCTACCTGGACCGGTTGACCGCGCCGGGCGCGCTGACCGCCGCGCTGAACTGGTACCGGGCGACCCGGCCGGAGGACGTCGAGGCCGGACCGGTCGACGTGCCGACGCTCTATGTCTGGGGCGGTGCCGACATCGGTGTCGGGCCGGTCGCCGCGCACGGCACCGCCGCCTGGGTGAAGGGCCCGTACGAGTTCCTCGCCCTGGACGGGGTGTCGCACTGGGTGCCCGAGGAGGCCCCCGACCGGCTCTCCGCGGCCCTGCTCGCCCATCTCGCCCGGCATCCGGGATGAGCCGGCCCGCGCCGCCGCGGCGCGTCCCGGGTCGCCACCGGGTACGCCGTCGGCTCCGCGTGCCGGGTCGCCACCGTCCGGGCCCACCGACGCACACCGCGAAAGGACCGTGATGACCGTCAACAGCACATACGCCGCCGATGCGGCGTCCACCGGGGAGGCACCCGACTTCCCGATGCCCCGGACCTGCCCGTTCGCCCCTGCCCCCGAGTACGTCGGGCTGCGCGCCGAGGCGCCGGTCAGCCGGGTCCGGGTGCCGGACGGGCAACTCGCCTGGCTGGTCACCCGCTACGCCGACGTCCGCCGGCTGCTGACCGACCCCCGGGTGAGCGCCGACCGGTTCCACCCCAACCTGCCGCTGACCGAGCCGGTGACCCCGCAGACCCGGCGCAACATCGCCGCGGTCGGCCGCTCGCTGATCGGGCTCGACCAGCCGGAGCACGGTCCGCAGCGGCGGATGCTGATCGGTGACTTCACGCTGCGCCGGGCGCAGGAGATGCGTCCGCACATCCAACGCACCGTCGACGAGTGCATCGACGCGATCCTGGCCGGGCCGAAACCGGTGGACCTGGTCGCCGCGTTGGCGTTGCCGGTCCCCGCCTCGATGATCACCAAACTGCTCGGCATGCCGTACGAGGACCGCGACCTGATCGTGCGCAGCGCCGACGCGCAGCTGCGCCGGACGGTCTCCGCCGAGCAGCGCCAGCAGACCAGCAGCGAGCTGCGGGCCTACGTCGACCGCCTGGTGACCGCCAAGGAGGCGGAACCGACCGACGACCTGCTCGGCCGGCTGGTGGTGCAGAACCGGCAGACCCCGCTGTTCGACCACGACATGCTCGTCGGGTTGGCGATGCTGCTGCTGGTCGCCGGCTTCGAGACCACCGCCAGCATGATCTCCCTGGGGGTGGCCGGGTTGTTGGAGAACCCCGACCAGCTCGCCGTGGTCACCGGTGATCCGGCGGCGATGGGACTGGCGGTGGAGGAGCTGCTGCGCTACTTCACCGTCGTGGACGCGCTGCCCCGGGTGGCCACCGCCGACATCGAGGTCGGTGGGGTGACCGTCCGGGCCGGCGACGGGCTGCTGTTGTCGTTCGCCTCCGCGAACTGGGACACCGACGTCTTCCCCGACGCGGAGGTGTTGGACGTCCACCGGGGCGCCCGGCACCACATGGCCTTCGGCTACGGCATCCACCAGTGCATCGGGCAGAACCTGGCCCGCGCCGAGCTGGAGATCGTCTTCCGTTCCCTGTTCACCCGGATCCCCGGGTTGCGGTTGGCCGAGGAGCTCGACGGCCTGCCGTTCCGCAAGGAGTCGAACATCTACGGCCTCGACCGGCTGCCGGTGACCTGGTGAGGGAGACCGCGGTGGAGGGGGGTGACCCGGTGGGCGCGGAGGAACCGACGACGACGCTGGTGGTGAGCCGTGGCCTGTGCATCGGCGCCGGGCAGTGCGTGCTGTCCACGCCGGACCTGTTCGACCAGAGCGAGGACGGCCGGGTGCTGCTGCGTCGGCAGCCGGTCGACACCGAGGAGGCCCGGGTCGCGGTCGACCTCTGCCCGTCGGGCGCGCTGCGGCTGGCCGCCGGGCGGTCCGGGCCGGTCGTCGACGACCAGGACGCCACGGCGAAGGGGTGGGGCTGATGACGGGCACGGGTAACCGGATCGCCGTGGTGACCGGCGGCGGGCGGGGCATCGGGCAGGCGATCTGTCAGGGCCTGGCCCGCCGGGGCATGGACGTGGTGGCGGTGGACCTGGTCGACCCGATCGAGACGGTGGCGCTGGTGGAGGGCGAGGGGCGCAAGGCCCTCGGTGTCACCGGGGACGTCTCGGACCCCGACGAGGTGGCCCGGATCGGCGCGGAGATCACCGCCGGGATGGGCGGCTGCCACGTCCTGGTCAACAACGCCGGCATCTATCCGGCCAAGAACATCTTCAAGCTGGAGTACGAGGCCTGGCGCAAGGTGCTGGCGGTCAACCTCGACTCGCAGTTCCTGATGACCAAGGCGGTGCTGCACCACATGTGTGAGGCGCGGTGGGGGCGGATCGTCAACCTCACCTCCAACTCGGTCGGTCTGGCCCTGCCCGGGTTCACCCACTACATGGCCAGCAAGATGGGGGTGATCGGGTTCACCCGGGCGCTCGCCAGCGACGTCGCCTCGTACGGCATCACGGTCAACGCGGTCGGGCCGACGCTGTCGCGTACCCCCGGGCTCGCGGAGAGCCCGATGGCGGGGGCGGCGCAGGAGCACGTGGCGGCGATGCAGGCCATCAAGCGGCCGGGCGAGGCGCAGGACGTGGTCGGCACGGTGGCCTTCCTGGCCAGCGACGACGCCGCCTTCGTCACCGGGCAGACCATCATGGCCGACGGTGGTCTGGTCCGGCTGTGAGCCACACCGGGCCACAGAGTCACTTTTGAGGCATTAGATACTAATTTGTGAGGATCGTCCGACCGGACCGGTGTGCGGGTTTCCTGATCCCGCCCGCCGGTCCGGCTGGCGTGCTGAGCTGGTCACGAACCCCGTCGACCTCCTCCCGGCAGCAAAAGCTATTGCGGTTAGCTTTTGAGCTAGCTAAGCTAGCCTCATGACCGGTTCCCGGAACACCGACCCGCCCCCGACCCGCCACCTGCACCGCGCCGAGGGCCGCATCGCCTACGACGTCCAGGGCAGCGGCCCGCTCGTGGTCCTCGTGCCCGGCATGGCGGAGCTGCGCTCGTCGTACCGTTTCCTCACCCCGACCCTGGTCGACGCCGGCTACACGGTGGTCACCACCGACCTGCGCGGCCACGGCGACAGCGACACCACCTTCACCTCCTACGGCGACCCCGAGACGGCCGCCGACATCAGCGCCCTGATCGACGAACTCGGCCGACCGGCCGTCGTCGTCGGCAACTCACTGGCCGCCGGTGCCGGCGTCATCGTCGCCGCCGAGCACCCCGCGCAGGTCTGCGGGCTCGTGCTCGTCGGGCCGTTCGTCCGCAACCCCCGACAGCCGCCGGGCATGCGGAGCCTCTTCCACCTGCTCATGTCGCCGCTGTGGGTGGCCCGCGTCTGGAAGGCCTACCTGCCCACCCTCTACGCCGGCGCCAAGCCGGCCGACTTCGCCGAATACCGGGCGGCCGTCGTGGCCAAGCTCCGGCAGCCCGGCTACGGCGCGGCGTTCTCCCGCACCGCCCGGCAGACCGACCACCGCTTCGCCGAGGCGCGGCTCGCCGAGGTGGACACCGCCGTGCTGGTCGTCATGGGCGAGCGCGACCCCGACTTCAAGGACCCGGCGGCCGAGGCGGCCTGGATCGGCGAGACCCTGCGCGGTGAGGTCGTCATGGTGCCCGACGCCGGCCACTACCCGCAGTCCCAGCAGCCCGAGCTGACCGCCCGGGCCGTGCTCGACTTCCTCAGCAGGGTGCACGCCCGTGCCTAGGGCCGGCCTCACGACCGACGTCGTCGTCGCGCGCGGCGCACAACTGCTCGAAGCCCACCCCGCCGACGAACTGACCCTCGCCGCACTCGCCGACAGCCTCGGCGTCCGCGTCCCGTCGCTCTACAAGCACATCGACGGCCTTCCCGGGCTCCGCCGGGGCATCATGCTCCGCGCCAAGGCGAACCTGTCGGCGACCGTCGCCCGGGCGTGCATCGGCCGCGCCCGCGACGACGCGGTCCGCAGCCTGGCCGCCGCCTACCGGACGTGGGCCCGGCAACATCCGATGCAGTACCCGATGACCATCCGGGCACCCGAACCCGACGACGTCGAGGACCAGCAGGCGAGCGCCGCAGCCCTCCAGGTGATCTACAGCGTGCTCGCCGGCTACCAGCTCCTCGGCGACGACGCGATCGACGCCACCCGGTTCCTGCGCTCGGTCATCCACGGCTTCGTCAGCCTGGAGACGGTCGGCGCGTTCAAGCTCGCCGCCGACCTCGAACGCAGCTACGACAGGGCCGTCAACAGCATGCTGACCGCCTTGGAGAACTGGAAGCACCCGTGAGCGCCGGGCCCGCCCGGGGCGCCCCGCCGGCCACCCCGGTGCCGGTCCTGCACCGCGCCGAGGGCGCAGCCGTCGCCGGGGCCGCCGTCGTCCTGCTCGTCCTGACGGGCTTCGCCTGGTGGTGGCTGTTCGCCCTGTTCCTCCTCTTCGACCTGTCGATGCTCGGCTACGCGGTCGACCACCGCGTCGGCGCGATCGTCTACAACCTGGGACACACCTACGTCGCCCCCTTCGTCCTGCTCGCCGGGTACGGCCTCGCGCACGCCCTCGACGCGACCGGATGGTCGGTGCTCGCGCTCGTGGCCGCCTGCTGGTTCTTCCACATCGGCGTGGACCGGGCACTCGGCTTCGGCCCGCGTCCCCTGCACTGAACCCGGTCGACGGCACCGGGTCGGCGACGCCCCCGCAGCCCCGCACGGAACCCGCCGACGGCACCGGGTCCGCGACGCCCGCCGCACGCCCCCGGCGCGTCCCGGCCGCCGCGTGGCGGCCACCACCAGGCTCACGCAGGGTCACCCGGTGCCCGACACGCTGCACCGGCCTGCCCGATGGTGACCGGGTCGTCCGGAAGGATGGCCGACGGGTGGCGGGCGTCCCGCCGGCTCCCGCCGCCCGGCAGACCCGCACACACGGACGTCGCCCCGCGCGGCGTCCCCCGAGGGGAGCAACGGTGACACTGTCGGACAGGCTCGCACCGGAGGCCGGCCGGCTCCGGCTGGGCGACGGGTCGAGCGTCAACCGGTTGGGCTTCGGCACCATGCAACTGCCCGGTCCCGGTTCCTTCGGCCCCCCGGACGACCACGCGGCCGCACTGACCGTGCTGCGCAGGGCCGTCGAGCTGGGGGTGAACTACCTCGACACCAGTGACTTCTACGGCCCGCACGTGGCCAACGACCTGATCCGCGAGGCCCTCCACCCGTACCCCGACGACCTGGTGATCGGCACGAAGATCGGGGTGGTACGCGACAACTGGGGCGACTTCGTGCCCGCCGGGGCCCCCGACCAGCTGCGGCGGCAGGTGCAGGAGAACCTGCGCCGGCTGGGCCGGGACCGGTTGGAGCTGGTCTACCTGCGGGTCGGCGGGGACGGGCTGCTCCGCCCGGGCGGGACCCGGTTCTCCGAGTCGTTCGCGATGCTGGTGCGGCTGCGGGAGGAGGGCCTGGTCGGCGACGTCGGGCTCAGCGGGGTCACCCTGAAACAACTGGACCAGGCCCGGGCGACGATCCCGATCGCCGCGGTGCAGAACCGGTTCCACCTGCTCGACCGGGACTGCCTGGACGTGCTGCACCGGTGCACCGAGGAGCAGATCGCCTTCGTGCCGTACTTCCCGCTGGGTGCGGGGCTGCTCAGCGGGCGTACCGGGCGACCGCAGCTGCCGTTCGGGCCGGACTTCAGCGCCACGCAGCGGCGTACCGTCGACCGGATCGCCGACGGGCACGACGCCACCCGCGCGCAGATCGCGATCGCGTGGTTGCTGGCGTACTCACCCGCGATCCTGGTCATTCCCGGCACCAGCTCGGTGCGGCACCTCGAGGAGAACATGGCCGCGGCCCGGATGCGCCTGACCCCGGCGGACCGCGCCGCGCTCGACGCGCTGGCCTGACCCGCTCCACCCGGGCGCCCACGTCCCGGCCGGCCGGCCGGCGGCACCCGCGCCGGGCCCCGATCCGCCGGTGCCCCGCACGTACGACGTGCGGGGCACCGGGCCGTGGATCAGGCGGCGCAGCCGGCCAACGCCGGAGTCGGAGTCGGCGCCCCGGGCAGGCCGAGGAACAACCTGGTGCAGTCGATGAGGAACCGCGGGTTCTCCTCCGGGACCCAGTGGCCCGAGTCCGGTACGACGACCTGCCGCACGTCGGTGGCGACCTGCCGGTAGGAGGCGGCGACCCCGGGGCCGAAGGAGAATGCCGCGCCCATCGCCACCACCGGCACGGTCACCGGCTTGGCGGCGGCCTGCGCCCGGTTGTCGGCGATGTCGGCGTCGAACGCCCGGTAGTACTCGTAGCCGGCCGTCCGGTCGGCCGGGTCGCGGTAGGCGCGGTAGTAGACCGGCCGGTCGATGGTGTCGTGCTGGGACGAGAAGTCGAAGATCCGGTCCAGGTAGACCGGGACGTCGTCGTTGTCGATGAGCAGCTCGGGCGTCGGCGCCGGGGTGGCGTTGAACAGGAAGTGCCAGCTGCGGCTGTAGAGGTCCTCCAGGCCGAAGCCGGAGAGCGCGGTCTCGATGACGATCATCCGGGACACGTCGGCCGGGTAGTCCCGCGCCCACGGGTAGGCCACCAACGCGCCGACGTCGTGACCGAGCAACTCCACCCGGCCGAGGCCGAGCTGCTGGGTCGCGGCGTGCAACCGGCGGGCGGTGGTGGCCTTGTCGTACCCGCCGGCCGGCGCGGCGGAGTCACCCAGACCGGGCAGGTCGAACGCGACGACCGTCCGGCCGGCGCGCAACGCCGGCAGCACCGGCCGCCACGCCTGCCAGGTCTGCGGCCAACCGTGCAGCAGCACCAACGCCGGTCCGCTCCCCCCACGCACGTAGTGCAGCCGGGTCCCCTCGACCTCGACGAAGCCGTGCCGGAACCCGGGGGGCAGCGCCCGGTCGGCCGTCCCGGCCGGACCGGGCGGACCGGCGACCGCGTTGGGGGCGGCCACCAGCAGGAGCACGAGCCCGGCCACGGCGGCGACGACCCGACGCCACGGGTGGCGGCGCGGCACCGGGGCACCGGCAAAGACGGACGTTCGCGGGAAGCGGCGCACGAGGAGTCCTTTCGTCCGGATCAGCACTGTCAGGTGACGCGGAGGCCGCGGCGGGGCAGGCCCCGACCGGCCCGTACCGGACCGGGCGACGGCGCCCCGGCGGGTCGGTACGGTCGCCCCGCAACACGTCGTACGACGACGGATGGGATTCGCGCCGTCGCATCATGTCACCCTTCCCCGGTACGGTGACCACGTCAATGGTCGATGAAGCGCACGTTGCGAGACGACAGGACGACAGCCGTACGCCTAGCGTCGGAGCATGGCGACCGACAGCGCGGTGGTGGTCGGCGCGAGCATCGGCGGGCTGCTGGCCGCCCGTGTGCTCAGCGAGACCCACGGCCGGGTCACCCTGGTCGACCGCGATCCCCTGCCCGAGCAGGCCGCCAGTCGACGCGGGGTGCCGCAGGGCCGGCAGCTGCACGTGCTGCTGGACCGGGGACGGCAGGTGCTGGAGGAACTGCTGCCCGGGGTGACCGACGAGCTGGTCGCGCTCGGTGCGCCCCTGATCGACCTGCACGGCGACGTGCGCTGGTACAACGACGGTTACCTGATGCAGCCGGCGGCGTCCGGGCTGCGGGCGATCGGGGTGGGCCGCCCCCTGCTGGAGCAGGTCATCCGCAACCGGGTGGCCGCGTTGCCCGGGGTGAGCATCCTGCCCGGCCACGAGGTCACCGCCCTGACCACCACGCCGGACCGGCGACGGGTGACCGGCGTACGCGTGCACCGCCGGGCCGACGACCCCTCGACCACCCGGGAACTCTCCGCCGAACTGGTGGTCGACGCCGGTGGGCGGGGCACCCGCAGCCCGGTGTGGCTGGCGGAACTCGGCTACCGCCCCGCCCCGGAGGAACAGGTGCCGGTCGGGCTGACCTACGTCACCCGGCTCTACCACCGTCAACCACAGCAGCTCGACGGGCTGCTCGGGGTCCTCACCAACGCGGTGCCCGGTCGTACCCGCGGTGGGATCGTGGCGGTGCAGGAGCAGGACCGGTTCGCGGTGGCCCTCAGCGGCATGTTCGGCGAGGAACCGCCGCTCGACGACGCCGGCCTGCTCGCCTACGCCGACAGCCTGCCGGCACCGGAGATCGGCGCGTTGCTGCGGCACGCCCGACCGCTCGGTGCGCCGGCCCGGATGCGGTTCCCGGCCAGCGTCCGCCGCCGCTACGAGCGGCTGCGCCGCTTCCCCGCCGGTTACCTGGTCTTCGGCGACGCGCTGTGCAGCTTCAACCCGATCTACGGGCAGGGCATCACGGCGGCCGCGTTGCAGGCGGTGGAGCTGGCCCGGCTGCTGCCCGCCGGGCCGCACGGGCTGGCCCGGCGGTTCTTCCGGCGGGCGGCCCGGGTGATCGACATGCCGTGGTCCATCGCGGTCGGCACCGACCTGCGCTTCCCCGAGGTCCCCGGCCCCCGGTCGGCGCGGGTCCGGCTGACCAACGCCTACGTGCACCGGCTGCACGCCGCCGCCACCGCGAACCCGACGCTCGGTGCGGCGTTCCTGCGGGTACTCAACCTGGTCGACCCACCGCGCCGGCTGCTCGCGCCGACGGTGGCGGCACGGGTGCTGCGCGGGTCGGACGGTTCGGCCCGACGGTTCGACAGGCCGACCGAAGTCGGCACGCTCGAATAAGACCCCACCGGTACGCGTCGGCATGCTGTGAGCGGGCAGCGGTCGCTGCCCGGCGGGTGCGACGACACACGGCGTCACCCGTCAGGCCCGGGGCCCGGTGGGCCGGGCGCCTGCCGGGTCGGGTCGCTGTCGGTCGGCCGTGGGCCCGCCCGGATCGGCAGAGACGAGGCACCATGGCCCTGCGAGAAAGTCCCGAGTCCCCGGCCCCCCGCCGGCCGGTGTCGCCGACGCCGGTGCGACCGGTCTCACCGGCACCCGCCCGGCACGGCACCGCCGCCCTGGTCAGCGCTGTCGCCGGGGTGCTGTTGGCGGTGCTCTGGTCGTTCGAGCTCGTCGACTCGGTCATCGGTGACACGGTGGCCAACAACCTGCTCGGCCACGACGCGAAGGCGACGGCGATCGGCGGCACCGGCGCGGGGCTGCTGTTCGCCTTCGTGTCCGGGTTCGCCGGCACCTTCACCGCCTGCAACATCGCGATGGTCGCGTCGGTGGGGCCGCTGAGCCAGGCCGGATCGCCCACCGGGCTGCGCCACCAACTGCGTACGCTGGTCCGCCCGGTGGGCTGGCTGGCACTGGGGATGATCGCGGTCTCCGCGACGTACGGCGCGGTGGGGGTGCTGATCGGCGACGGCCTGCCGCAGCTGTCCACCGAGACGGTCGGTGGCATGCCGGTCCGGCTGATCCAGTCGTCGGTGGTCTTCGGGGTGATCGGGTTGGTGCTCGCCCTGCTCGGGCTGGGTGCCCTCGGGCTGGTGCCCGACGTGTTCGCCCGGCGGCCGGTGGCCCGGGTGGTGCTCATCGGGGCGCTGATCGGCGGTTTCCTCATCGGACGGCCGTACCCGCTGTTCAACAAGCTCTTCCACTGGGCGGTGGAGACCGGCAACCCGCTGTACGGCGCGGCGGCGTTCACCCTCCAGTCGCTGGGCAACATCGTCATCGTGACGCTGCTCTTCGTCGTCGTCGTGCTGGTCACCCGGGGAGGCTTCCTGCGCTGGATGACCGACCCGACCCGCTCGGCGCTGGTCACCGGCGCCCTGCTGGTCGCCCTCGGCGTCTTCACCGTCGTCTACTGGGACCTCCGGGTCCCGGCGATCTTCGGCATCGGCTGGTTCCCCACCATGCCCTACAACTGACCCACCCCCGCTCCCCTCCCTCCCCACCCCGCCGCCAACCCCGTTGATCAAGAGGTTTGCGTCACCGTTGATCTCCAACCTGACGCAAACCTCTTGATCACCGCCGCCAGGCGGGGGTGGGGTGGGGTGGGGTGGGGGGTTAGGTGGGGGGTGCGGTGACGCTGGAGCGGTGGACCAGGGTGGGGGCGATGGTGTGCCGTTCGACCGCTCCCGGGCCGGCCTCGATCTGGCGTAGCAGCATCGCCAGGCCGGCGCGGGCCACCGCGTCGAAGTCGGGGCGCACGGTGGTCAACGGCGGGATGAAGTACGCCGCCTCCGGCACGTCGTCGAAGCCGACCACGCTGATCTCCTCCGGCACCCGACGCCCCCGCTCGCTCAGCGCCCGCAGCACCCCCAGCGCGAGGTGGTCGTTGGCCGCGAAGATCGCCGTCACCTCCGGCATCCGGGCCAGCATCTGCCCGCAGCGGTAGCCGGACGCCGCGCTCCAGTCGGCCGACAGCACCGGCGGCACCTCCGCGCCGGCCGCCCGCAGCGCCGCCCGCCAGCCCTCGACCCGCCCGGCGCTGTCGAACCAGTCCGCCGGGCCGGAGACGTGCCACACCGTGCGGTGCCCGGCGTCCAACAGGTGCCGGGTGGCCAGCCCGGCCCCCGCCGCCTGGTCGACGGTGACCAGCGCCGCCTCCCGGGCCGGATCGCCGTCGACGGTGACCAGCGGCACCCCGTGCGGCAGGTGGTCGAGCGCCTCGTCGGCCGAGGCCACCGGGGCGATCACCACGATGCCGGCGACCCGGTGGTCGAGGTGCCGCTCCACGGCGGCGGAGATGGACCGCCGGTCGAGGGTGCTGACGCTGCCGACGCTTACCGCGAAGCCGGCCGACGCGGCGGCCTGCTCCAGGGCCGCCAGCAGCGACGCCGGACCGTACAGGGTGCTGTTCTGGGCGACCACCCCGATCAGCTGGGAGCGGCCGGTGACCAGTGCCCGCGCCGCCCGGTTCGGTCGGTAGCCCAGCTCGGCGATGGCCGCGCGGACCCGTACCCGGGTCTGTTCCCGGACGTTCGGGTGGTCGTTGAGCACCCGGGAGACCGTCTGGTGGGAGACTCCCGCGAGGCGGGCGACGTCCGTCATCGCAGGACCACGCATGGGGTCATTATCCACTGGCGTGGTCCCGCCGTTCGCCGGTGTCCACGCCCGGCGGCGACCGGAAGTTCCGGTGGTACGGGTCGCCTTGCGAGCCGACGACAGGCTAACGATACTCATGGATGTTCCTGAGCCGGACATGATCGAGCCGCCGGGCAGCCTCGATCGGTAGATCCGTATGTCCGCGATCCTCCGGAGGAACCCGCCCATGAGATCCAGGATCAAACTCCTCGGCACCGCCCTGGTCGCCGCCGCGCTCACCGCGCTGGCCGCGATCGCCGCCCCCACCCCGGCCTCGGCGGCGGCGCTGACCCAGGTGACCAACTTCGGGGCCAACCCGAGCAACCTCCAGATGTACCTGTACGTGCCGAACACCGTGGCTCCGCGACCGGGCCTGCTGGTGGCGGTGCACTACTGCACCGGCAGCGGCCCGGCGTTCTACTCCGGCACCCAGTACGCGGCCCTGGCCGACCGGTACGGCTACATCGTCATCTACCCGTCGGTGACCCGCAGCAGCAAGTGCTTCGACGTCTCCTCCCCGCAGGCGCTGCGCCGCGACGGGGGCAGCGATCCGGTGGGCATCAAGTCGATGGTCGACTACGTCCGGGCCCGGTACCCCGTCGACCCCAACCGGATCTTCGCCACCGGCACCTCGTCCGGGGCGATGATGACCAACGTGCTGCTCGGTGACTACCCGGACGTGTTCGCGGCGGGTGCGGCCTTCGCCGGGGTGCCGTTCGGCTGCTTCGCCACCACCGACGGTTCGGAGTGGAACAGCCAGTGCGCCAACGGGCAGGTGACGAAGACCGCGCAGCAGTGGGGCGACCTGGTCCGCAACGCCTACCCGGGGTACACCGGCAAGCGGCCCCGGATGCAGTTGTGGCACGGCACCAACGACGAGACCCTGCGCTATCCGAACTTCGGCGAGGAGGTCAAGCAGTGGACCAACGTGCAGGGGTTGAGCCAGACGCCGACGTTCACCGACACCCCGCAGGCCGGCTACACCCGTACCCGGTACGGCGGTAGCGGCGGCACCGCGCCGGTCGAGGCGATCAGCATGCAGGGGGTGACGCACAACCTGCCGGTCGACGCGGCGCAGGCGATCCGGTTCTTCGGCCTGGACGCCCCGCCGACCACCACCCCGCCCCCGACCACGGCACCGCCGACCACCCCGCCCCCGACCACTCCGCCGCCCACCACCACGCCGCCTCCGACGACGCCGCCGGTGCCGACCACCACGCCGCCGACGCCGTTCCCGCCCACGCCCACCACCCCGGGCCCGGGGGCCGAGTGCCGGATCGCCTACACCGTGAACGCCTGGAACACGGGCCTGACCACAGCGATCACGATCACCACCCTCAGGGACACCGGGATCAACGGCTGGAACCTGGCGTTCACCCTGCCCGCCGGGCAGACCATCACCAGCGGCTGGAACGCGACCTACTCGCCGACCAGCGGGGCGGTCACCGCCACCAACGTCTCCTACAACGGCTCGATCCCCCCGGGTGGCTCGGTCAGCATCGGCTTCCAGGCCAACCACACCGGCAACACGGCGAAACCGCCCTTCTTCACCCTCAACGGCTCCCCCTGCGCGGTCGTCTGACCACACCCACCGGCGGTGATCAAGAGCTTTGCGTCAGGAGAACCACTCCGGATGACGTAAACCTCTTGATCACCGCCGCCACTGCCGACGGCGGCGGTCCGCACTAGGGGGTGGGGGTGGTTCGGTGGATGTGGGGACGGGGGTGGGTGGATAGGGTGGCGGCGACGGGGGGTCGCCCGGGGATGCGGGGCGGCGGCCGGCGCGGGAACGGGCGGGTTCGCAGCCCGGTGGGCCAGCCGCAAGCGACCGAGCCGTCGTCACCACCGGTCGTCCACAAGGGAGAATGCATGCGTCTGAATCGATCGATGAAACTGGTGCGGCACCGGTTGCCCGCGTTCGCTCTCGGTCTGGGCGCGGTCACCCTCGTCGCCACCCCCGCCGCCGCCGTGCCGGCGGGCGTCCACCCGGCGGGCCCCGCCACGGGCGTCGCCTCCGCAGCCGCCCGTCCGGGCGACGCGGCGGCGCAGGCCCGCAGCGTGGGCACCGCCACCCGCCCCTCGGCTGCGCGGGCGGCGGGCTGGACGCCGGTGCCGGGTACGGCGCAGGCGCGGTCCGCGCCGGCCACCGCCACCTACGGGGGCGACCTGCACGTCTTCGTGCAGGGCCCCGACGGGCAGGTACGGGTCGACCGGTACGACACGAACACCGACGCCTGGTCCGGCTGGTCCACCGTCCCCGGTGACGCCATGGCGACCTCGGCACCGGCGGCTGCCGTCTACGGCGGGGAACTGCACCTGTTCGTGCAGTCCGACCAGAAGATCCGCACCAACCGGTACGCCCTGGACACCGGCGCCTGGTCCGGCTGGAGCACGGTCGATGGCACCACGTCCGCGTCGTCGGCCCCGTCCGCCACCGTCTACGGCGGCCAACTGCACCTGTTCGTCCGGGGCGCGAACGGCAAGGTCCGCACCAACCAGTACACGCTGGACACCGCCGCCTGGTCCGGCTGGGCAACCCTGGCCGGCCCGACCGGTGCCAACTCGGCCCCGTCCGCCGCCATCTACGGCGGTGACCTGCACGTCTTCGTCCGGGGCACGAACGGCAACGTGCGCACCAACAGGTACTCGCTGGCCACCGGGGCCTGGTCGGGGTGGAGCGACGTGCCCGGCACCGCGCGTGCCGCGTCCGCGCCGGCCGCCCTGGTCTACGGTGGCGGGCTGCACGTCTTCGTCCGTACCGGCGGCGACGACCTGCGTACCGCCTGGTACCTGCAGGACTCCGGCGCGTGGACGGGCTGGAGCACGGTCGACGGCCCGGGCCAGACGATCTCCGCCCCGGCGGGAAGCGTCTACGGCGGTCTGGTGCGGCTCTTCGTCCGGGGTGCCGACGACGAGATCTACCAGGGCCAGCCCTGACGGTTACCGCTCCCACGCCACCCCGTCCACCGATCCGGTGGGCGGGGTGGCTTCGTGTCGCGGGCCGGGCGGTGGTGTGCGCAGTCCGGGCCGGACGGTGGTGGCTAGAGTCCGGGCATGGATGCGCAGGGGCGGCGGGCGGTCGTGGTGGGCAACAGCGACGGCGTCGGGCTGGCCCTGACCCGGCAGCTGGTGGCGGCCGGCTGGACCGTCGCCGGGGTGTCCCGCAGCGGCAGCGACCTGACCGCCCCCGGGTACACCCACCACGTCGCCGACGTCACCGGCGACGCCTACCGCACGGTGCTGGCCGGGGCGGTCGACCGGCTCGGCGGGGTGGACGTGTGCGTCTACGCGGCGGGGGTCGGTGAGTTCTTCGACCTCGGTGACCTGGCGGCGCAGACCAGGGCGTTGGAGGTCAACCTGATCGGTGCGGCGCGCACCGTGGAGGTGGTCGTGCCGGCGATGGTGGCCGGCGGCGGCGGGCACCTCGTGGGCCTGTCCAGTCTCGCCGACGCCGCCCCGTCGGCCCAGGCCCCCGGGTACGCCGCCGCCAAGGCGGGGTTGACGTCGTACCTGGTGGGGTTGCGGGGCGCGCTGCGCCCGCACGGGGTGCGGGTGACCGTCGTGCGGTTCGGGTTCGTCGACACCAAGATGGCGAAGTCACCGGTCAAGCCGATGCTGCTCAGCGTGGAGCGGGCCGCCGACGTGGTGCGCGACTGCCTGCGTACCCGGCCGGCGGTCGTCTCCCGGCCCCGGCGGATGGCCGCGGTGGTGCGGGTGGCCGGGGTCGCGGCGAGGGTGGCTGCCCGGCGTTGAGCCGTCCCGGCCGGGCGACCGGGCCGACCGGCGGCACGGCACGGCACCACCCGGGCCCACCGCCTTGAATTCGCGACGATCGTCGTGGGATTCTGATGCGTCGATGGCTTGCCGCGCGCGGGGCTGACAGTCGTCCAGGGCAACCGGGAGCCGTTGGGTTTCCGGGGGACGGCGACAAGCACGACGGAACGACGCCAGCACTCCCGTCCATCAGTCCCGCCCGCCGTCTCGACGCCCTCGTGGGCGACGCAACCCCGACCGGCCGGGCGGTGTGCTGTGGTGACCCACGAAGGAACCCGTATGAACAGAGATTCCGCCCCGTCGTCGCGCCCGTCGCGTCGCCGGGAGCGCTGGACGGCGCTCGCCGCGAGCCTGCTGCTCGCCACCGGTGGGCTCGCCGTGACCGGCCCGTCGCCCGCCGACGCGGCGGCGGACCCGGTGGCGGTGACCGTCAACGCCAACGCGGGGCTGGCCACCGTGCCGGCCACCGCGTTGGGCGTCAACCACGCCATCTGGGACTCCCAGCTCGGCACGGCCGAGACGTCGGACCTGCTCAAGGCTGCCGGGGTGCGGATGATGCGCTACCCGGGCGGCTCGTACGCCGATATCTACCACTGGCGCGACCACACCGCGCCCGGCGGGTACGTCGCGCCGAACACCGACTTCGACACGTTCATGGCCGCCGCCCGGCGGGTCGGCGCGCAACCGATGATCATCGCGAACTACGGCACCGGCTCCCCCGCCGAGGCCGCCGACTGGGTGCGCTACGCCAACGTCACCAAGGGGTACGGCGCGAAGTGGTGGACGGTCGGCAACGAGAACTACGGCAACGGGCACTACGGGTCGGCCTGGGAGGCCGACGACCACCCCGACAAGAGCGCCAGCCAGTACGCCCGGCTGGTGGTCGACTACGCCGACGCGATGAAGGCGGTCGACCCGAGCATCAAGGTCGGCGCGGTGCTGACCATGCCGGGGAACTGGCCGGACGGGATCACCGCCGGCAGTGACCCGGGCCCGTGGAACCGGACCGTGCTCTCCCTCGCCGGCCCCAAGATCGACTTCGTGGACGTGCACTGGTACCCCGGTGGCACCGCCGCCGAGTCGCTGGCCCGTACGGCCCACATCGACGAGGCGGCCCACCTGCTGCGCGACCAGCTCACCCGGTACGCCGGCCCGAACGCCGCCCGGATCGGCATCAGCTTCACCGAGCTGAACGTCGGCACCGGGCAGAACACCCAGCCGGGTGCGCTGTTCCTCGCCGACGCCTACAGCGACCTGCTGGAGAACGGCGTCTTCACCGTGCAGTGGTGGAACGTGCACAACGGCATCGGCACCGTGTCGCAGGTGGGCGGGCAGACCGACTACGGCGACTTCGGGCTGCTGTCCAGCGGCGGGTGCACCGCCGACAACTCGGTCTGCGAGCCGCCGCTGAACACCCCGTTCGCGCCGTACCACGGGCTGTCGATGATGAACCTGTTCGCCCGGCCGGGTGACCAGTTCGTCCGCGCCGCCACCGACGAGCCGCTGGTCACCGCGCACGCCGTGCGGCGGGCCGACGGGGATCTCGCGGTGCTGCTGGTCAACAAGGACCCGGACAACGCCCACCCGGTCACCATCGACTACGCCGGCTTCACCCCGTCGGCTGCCGCGCCGACGACGTACTCGCTGACCAACGGGGCGTCCGGCGTGGTCACCGGGCAGTCGGGCAGCGCCGCCGGCGCGACTCTGCCGGCGTACTCGCTGACCACGCTGGTGCTGCGGCCCTCGTCCCCGGTCACCGCGCACCCGGCCCCGCCGGGGCAGCCGACCGCGAGCGGGGTGACCGACCGGTCGGCGACGATCTCCTGGTCGCCGGCCCCGCCGAAGGGCGCCCCGATCGCCAAGTACGAGGTGTACCGGCAGAACGGCACGGTCAGCGAGCAGCTCGGTGAGACGGCCGGCACCTCGTTCACCGTCGACAACCTCGTCCCGGGCACCCGGTACACGCTCAACGTGCTGACCCGGGACACCGCCGGGAAGGTGTCCTGGTCGTCGTCGCCGGTCACGTTCACCACCGCCGGCCCGGCCGAGAGCGCCTGCACCGTCCGGCTCACCACGGCCAGCGACTGGGGCAACGGCTGGGTCGGCAACGTCGAGATCGTCAACAACGGGGCGAACCCCGTCGACGGTTGGACGTTGACCTGGAGCTGGCCGACCGGTTGGCAGCAGGTGAGCAGCGGCTGGAGCGCCACCTGGACGCAGACCGGGCGTACCGTGACGGTCGCCAGCACCGACGACAACCGGCGGATCGCCGCCGGGGGCAGCACCACGGCCGGTTTCGTCGGGTCCTACAGCGGCCCGAACGTCCCGCCCACCGGTTTCGTGCTCAACGGCACCCCCTGCACGGTGGGGTGACCGGGGCCGGGTGGCCGTCGGCGCAGCGGTGCTGCGGCGGCGGCCACCCGGGGAGCGGTCAGAGACCTGCCGCGTGGGCGGCGGGGGTGCCGCCGACCACCGGAAGAACGATCTTGCTGCTCTTCAGGGCGACCTGGATGTTCGCGGCGGTGGTGTCCGCCTGGCTGGAGTACTGCGAGTAGCTGGCCACGATGATCACGCCGATCCGGTGGCCCGGCTTGAACACGTAGTCCTCCGGCAGCAGCGGGAAGGTGAAGTTGTACGACTCCCCCACCACCAGCGGCACGGCGGTACGGATCGACTGCCGGTTCTGGGCGTCCATGATGCCCTTGGTGACCAGCTCGTAGTCGGCCGTGGCGACCCGCTTGGCGGTCTGCTTGTAGCAGCCGTCGTCGGTCGGGCTGTTCAACCCCCAGCAGTCCTCGGTGGCCAGGGTGACGATGCCCTCACCGGAGGCCCGGTGCGCCACCCGCTCGTCGGTGCCGTAGTCGACCAGGATCGCCCCGAAGTTGGTGTCGGTCTGGTCGGCCGAGGCCCGCAGCTGCACCGTCGGCGTGCCCGAGATGTGCAGGGGCGCGGTCAGCGGCGCGGACAGGAACGCCAGCCGGTTCGGCTGCACCGTGTCCGGGTTGAGGATCATGGTGTTCTGGCTCTGGGTCCGGCTGTCCTGGAACGCGCCGGTCGCCGGCTTGGCGGTCGGCACCAGCTTCAGGCCGCCGGCCCCGGTGCTGCCGGGCTGGAGGAACACCTCGGTGTCGGCCTTGCCGGGGATCGGCCAGTCGGCGTGGGTCTCCCACACGTCGGCGGCCCGCTCCAGGTCGACCCGGGGCTCGTCCATGATGCCGTTGGCGACCCCGTGCAGCCAGAAGTCGAACCACCGGTGCAGGGTGGACACCCACACCGCGCGTCGCGAGTCGAACGGGTCGACGTGCCCCTCCTGGGAGAGCCACAGCTTGCGCTGGACGTTGTTCTCGGCCAGGGCGTACCAGAACTTGCTGAAGTGGTCCGCGCGGACGTTGTCGTCGTTGAGACCGTGGTAGAGCAGCACGCTGGCGGTCATGTTGGGGACCTTCTTGACGTAGCTGCGCTCGTTCCAGAAGGCGGTGTAGTCACCGGTCTCGTCGCCGTCGGCGGCGGCCATCGCGTCGCGTACCGGCTTGCAGTACTCCCGCCGCTCCGGGTTGGTGACCGTGTTGGCCAGCGACGCCACGTAGCTGTTGCCCCGGGTGACCACCCCGTTGCTGCGTACGTAGTCGTAGTACTCGGTCGGGCCGCTGATCGGCACCACCGTGGTCAGGCCCTTGACGCCGGTCACCGCCGTCGCCATGGCCAGCGAGCCGTCGTACGACTTGCCGATCATGCCCGACTTGCCGTTGTGCCAGTCGGCGGTGACCACCTGACCGGCGGCGTTGCGCGCGGTGGCCCGGCCGTTGAGCCAGTTGATCGCCTGCTTGGCGCTGAGGTTGTCCTGGTTGGCGTTGGTGGTGGGGCAGCCGGTGGAGTTGTTGGTGCCCACCATGTCCAGCAGGATCACCGCGTAGCCGCGCGGCACGAAGTAGTTGTCGTAGAACAGCGGCCACTTGTCGAGCAGGCCGTCGCCGTCCAGGTCGGCCTTGCACTCGGACTCGTTGCCCCGGCAGACCGTCGAGTAGTACGGGCTGGCGTCCATGATGACCGGCACCTTGAGGCCGTTCGCGGTGGCCGCCGGTCGCATCAGGTCGAACGCGATGATGTCGCGCAGACCGTCGTTGTCGCTGTCGAAGGTGGAGTCGATGAACAGGCGTTCCCGGATGGCGTCGCCATAGCCGAACACCGGCTGGGTGACCCCGTCCTGGACCACGATCGTCGGTACGTCCTGCGCCGCCAGCGCCTGTGGTGCCGCGCCCAGGGCGGCGAGCACCATCGCGGACAGTGCGGCCACCCCGGCGCGGAGGGGTGTTCCCAATCGAGCCATGCGGTCTCCTTGAATCTCGGCGAGACCGCGCACGTTATGGGCCGACCGACCGGCACCACCACCTGCACCTGTAGGAACTTTGCCCCGCCCGCCCCGACGACACCGGCCGGGCGGGCGGGGCGGTGGGCGTGCCGGTCAGTCCCGGTAGCCCCACTGCCGCAGCGGCTTGTCCAGCACCCGTTCCACGGCGGCGAGCTGCGCGTCGCCCAACTCCTCGTGGTAGGCGGCCTGCCGCCCGGCGTGGAACCGGTAGCGTCCGAAACCCCGCTCGAACGCCGGTGACCAGTCCAGGCCGAGGAAGTCGAGCATCCGGGCCACCTCGGCGCGCGGGTCGGCGAGCAGATCCTCGTAGCGCACGTCGAGCCACTGGCCCTCGGGGTGCACGGCGCGGGCCTCGGCGAAGGAGTCCATCAGCATCTTCCAGCCCAACGCGGCGAGCACCGGGAACGACCTGTCGTATTCCTCCCACTCCTGGCGCAGGTCGGTCGGCAACGGCCCGAGGAACCAGTTGTCCGGCCCGCGCCAGCCGTCCCACCAGCCCATCTGGAGCCAGGAGTTGGTCACCGCCCGACCGTCGCGGACCACGTTGACCACCCGCAGCTGCGGGTAGCCGGCCCGCAGGAACCCGGTGCGCGGCCAGCCCGTCACGTGGTGCAGCAGCAGCCGGCAACCCTGCCGTTCGATCCGGGCGTCGAAGAAGGCCCGCAGCCGCCGCCGCAGGTACGGGGTGAGGTCGTCGGCCGTCAGGTCCCGGCACGGGCGGGAGAAACCGGCCACCACGTGCCGGTCCAGCAGGTCGTACGCCTCCGACGGGGCGACCCGCAGCCGACCCTTCTCCAGCAGCCGGCGGCTGTGCCGCAGCGACGTCATACCCGCCGGGCGGGGCGCGGAACGCCGGTACAGCGGCCCGTTGAACCGGCCGGCCAGGTTGAGCCGGGACAGCTTGTCGTCGACCCCGGAGACGAACCCGACCCCGGGATGCCGGGACAACAGCTCCTGCACCAGCGTCGACCCGCACCGCCCGGTGCCCACCACCACCGCCAACATCGCTCAGCCCTCCTCGTGCCCGGTCGACCCCGCCCGCCCGACGCCCACCGACCGTCCACCGGTCGCAGCCGGCCCACCCCGCGCGGGCCGCCCCGCCCCGGCCGGTGCCGGGCCGCCCCGCCGCCACGGGTAGCCGAACCGGCGCAGCCCCGGCGCGGTGAGCGCGGTGACCAGCGCGTACGACCAGCGGGACAGGTCGCGCCGCCACTGCACGTCGGCGGTGATCGGCACCGGGCCGGTCCGGTGCCGCGACGGGTTGCCGGCCACCGAGTGCGTCGGCGTCAGCCGTACCGTCGCCGGGCCGGTGAACGGGCCGCCGTCGGGGTCGGCCCCGGCGAAGGCGACGATCCGGCGCAGCGTCGCCTCCGGGTCGGCGGTCAGGTCCTCGTAGCGCACCCGCAGGTAACCCGCCGGTGCACGGTCACCCCACAGCCGGACGGTCACCGTGTTCCAGACCAGCCAGAGCAGGGCCGCCTTCCACACCGGCGGGCGGCTCATCAGCTCCGGGTCGGTGTCGCCGTCGAGGCCCCGGCGACGACGCCAGGAGAAGGCGGTGGCCCGGGGGTCACGCACCAGGTGCAGCACCCGCAGCTCGATGCCGGGCAGCGCGCCGAGCAACGCCCCGTACGGGGGCAGCTTCGACGAGTCGACCACCACCCGCGCCCCGGTGTGCCGGGCCACGGCCGCGTACAGGTCGGCCAGCACCGCGTCGTCGGGGTGCGCGGGCACCGGCCGGAGACCGCGGCGGTGCCGGCGCAGCAGCGCGGGCAGCCCGCGCATCCGCAGCCGGCCGCGCAGCCCGGCGGCGATCGCGGCGGCCCGGTCGGTCGGCAGCTCCCGGCGCACCCGGTCCCACAGCGGGCAGTCCCGCAGCGGCCGGCCACAGCCGCAGGGCCGGTTCTCCAGCTCCCCGCGCTGCCACAGGTACCGCAGCTCCCCGGCGGCGAAGACCCCGTCGTACTGGCCGAGCACGGTGGTGACCAGGGTGCTGCCGCTGCGTCCGCTGCCGGCCAGGTAGAGCACCCGCACCGGCGGGTTCACACCGGCTCCCGCACGGCCTGCGCGGCGCTCGCGTAGACCTCCCGCAGCCGGGTCAGGTGCGCCTGCGGGGAGAAGTCCCGCTCCACCCGCGCCCGACCGGCCCGCCCCATCCGGTACGCCCGCTGCGGGTCGGCCAGCACCCGGTGCAACCCGGCGGCCAGCGCGACCGGGTCGTCGGCGGGCACCACCTCACCGTCCACCCCGGGGGTCACCAACTCCGGCAGGCCACCCAGGTCGGAGGCGACCACCGGAACCCCGCAGCCGTACGCCTCCAGCACCGCCATCGGCTGGTTCTCGTTCCACCGCGACGGCACCGCCACCACCGTGGCCGAGCGGACCAGCTCGTGCAGCCGGGCCTTGTCCAACCGGCCGTGGAACCGGACCCGGCCGGGGGCCCGCCGCCGGGCCAGCTCGGTCAGCCCGTCGCGGGCCGGGCCGTCCCCGGCCACCTCCAGCACCACGTCGTCGGGCAGCCGGGTGAGCGCCTCGATCAGCACGTCGACGCCCTTCTCGGCGGCCAGCCGACCGGCGAAGACCACCGGCCCGCCGGGTGCCGTCTTGACCGCCGTCGCGGCGACGTCGACGAAGTGCGACACCACGTGCATCCGGTCGGGGAAGACCCCGGCCCGGCGCATCACGTCGGCCAGGAACCGGCTCGGGCTGACGAACGCCTGCACCGGCCCGTACGCCCGGGTGGTGCGGTGCAGCCACGACTCGACGGCGAGCAGCGAGCTGGCCCCGAACGAGCCGTCCTTGCAGCGGCGGCGGGCCGCGCGCAGCGGACCGCCGGTCACGCAGGCGTCGCAGACCGCGCCCCGGTCGAGCATCTGGTAGCTGGGGCAGGCCAGCTTGTAGTCGTGCAGGGTCATCACCGCCGGCACCCGGGCGGCGCGCACCGCGGCCAGCACCGACGGGGAGAGCTGGTGGTAGATGTTGTGCAGGTGCACCACGTCGGGCCGGAACTCGTCGAGTACCCGGGCCAGGCCCCGCCGGCTGGCCGGAGACCAGATCATCCGGGCCGCGACCGCCGCCCGGGCGCCCGCGCCGCGTGGCGTCGGGTCCAGCTCCACGTGGGACGGGAAGTGCCTGGCGTACGGGGTGGGCGCGTCGTTGTCCGGGTGGGTCATGCCGAAGAAGGCCACCTCGTCGCCGTCGCCCCGTTGCAGCTCGGCGACGTCGAGCAGGTAGCCCTCGGCGCCGCCGCGCCGGTAGAGGAACTTGTTGACGTGGAGGACACGCATCGGCCTGCTCCGGAGGTGGCTGCTGGGGTCCGTCGGGGGTCGGGAGGTGGGGTGGTCGCCCCGGACAGCAGCGGTGACCAGGGGCCCCACCGTATGCAACACCGGTGTCGTGAGTCCAGCTCATGATCCCCAAGTAGCCACACGGCCCATCGCCGGCTGACCACACGGCCACGTGGTCAGCCGCGATGATCTGCCGGTACCGTGTGCCCCACCCCGCCCGACGTGCCCGAGGAGGACCCGGTGCCCCACCCCGACGAACCTTCGGCGCTGGCGTACACCGCCCGTCGGGTCCGCCGGCACCTGCGCTGGGCGCGTACCGAGGGCATCCGGCGACTGGTCGAGGAGGACCGGCTCGACCCGGTCGACCGGGCCCGCACCGCCCTGGCCAAGTGGCGATGGCGCCGGACCCATCCCGGGCCGCCCGGCCGGGCCGTCCCGGTCTACCTGGTGGGCCTGCAACGCTCCGGCACCAACATGCTGACCCGGGGGTTGGACGCCGACCCGTCGGTGGAGGTCCGCAACGAGAACGACCGGGTGGTGTTCCGCCGTTTCCGGCTGCGCCCCGACCCGGTGCTGACCGCCGTCATCCGGCGCAGCCGGCACCGGTACGTGCTGGTCAAGCCGCTGTGCGACACGCACCGGGTGGACGAGCTGCTCGACCTGCGCGGGGTCGCGCCGGGGCGGGCGCTGTGGGCGTACCGGGACGTCGACGACCGGGCCCGCTCCGAGGTGGCGAAGTTCGGTGACGCCAACCTGCGGGCGTTGCGGGCGATCGCCGACGGCACCATCGGGGACCGCTGGCAGGGGCAACGCCTGGACCCGTCGACGCGGGAGCTGGTCGCCGGCTTCGACCACGACCGGATGACCCCGCACACCGCCGCCGCCCTGTTCTGGTACGTCCGCAACTCGCTGTTCTTCTCGCTGGGCCTGGCCGACCGCCCGGACACCCTGCTCTGCTCGTACGACGCGCTGGTCGCCGACCCGGCCGGGTACACCCGACGGTTGTGCGCCTTCCTCGACCTGCCGTACGACCCGGTGCTGCACGCGCACGTCGGCGTCCGCAGCCCGGCGCGGCCCCGGCTGGACATCGACCCCCGGGTACGGGCGCTGTGCACCGAGCTGACCGGCCGGTTGGACGCGTCGGCCGGCCGACCCGAGGCGGTGGAGCATGGCTGACCCCACCGACCCGGCCCCGCACACCGCACCGGACCCGCAGGCCCGGCCCGCACGGACGGCCGACCCCGCACCGGGCCCGCAGGCCCGGCCCGCGCCGGACGCGGCAGCCGGGGCGGGGCGGCCGCAGGGGCCGATCTTCCTGGTCGGGTGCCAACGGTCCGGCACCACGATGCTGCGGCTGGTGCTCGACTCGCACTCCCGGGTCAGCTGCGGCCCGGAGACCCGGTTCCTGGCCGACATGCAACGCATCGTCGGGCGGGACTGGGAGCGGCTGTCCCGCTTCGGGTTCCCCCGCGATTACTGGCTGGGCCGCATCGCCGACTTCTTCGGCGGCATCCAGGCCGACTACGCCCGCTCCCGGGGCAAGACCCGCTGGGCCGACAAGACCCCGCTGTACGCGCTCTCCATCGACTTCCTGGCCGAGGTCTTCCCCGACGCGCAGTTCGTGCACGTCGTGCGGGACGGCCGGGACGTGGTGGTGTCGCACCGCAAACGGTTCGGCTACTGGTCGGCGGTCAAGTGCGTGGTGAAATGGCCGCGCTACATCCGGATCGCCCGCGCCGCCGGGGCCCGGCTGCCGGCCGACCGCTACCACGAACTGCGCTACGAGGAGACGGTCACCGACCCGGAGAAGGCCATGCGTGGCCTGTTCGAGTTCCTCGGCGAACCCTGGGAGGCTGGCGTGCTCGACTACGACGGCAAGCAGCACGACGTGGCGGGCAAGTACACCGCCGAGGCGGAGCGACGGCGGGCCGCCGCCGGCACCGACGCCCCGATCTACGGTTCCCGGGTCGGCACCTACCGCCGGGAGCTGGACCCCTTCCTGCGGGTGCTGGTCCGGGTCTTCTCCGGTGCCACCCTGCGCGAACTGGGCTACCGGTGAACCGCCGGGACGGGTCGCCGGGGCAGCAGGCGGCCGGACCACCGGCGACCGGCCGGGCCGGGTCGTCGGCACACCGTCGGGCCGGGGCGGCGGTGGCCCGTCGGGCCGGGCGGCGGACGCTGATCGCCGGTGCGCTGCTGTTCGCCCTGGTCGCCGGGGCGGCCTGTTCGGACGATCCAGCTCCTGCACCCCGGCCCGCCCCCTCGGTGACCGGGCCGTCGGCCGGTGCCAGCGGTACGCCGCTGCCGGCGGGTGCGCCGGTCCGCAACCCGTTCGGCGCGCACTGGGACTTCTCCCGGCACGACCAGTTCGTGCCCTACCTGGAGAAGCTCACCGGCTCGACGACGTACCACGAGCTCAGCTGGTGTGACATCGAGAAGACGCAGGGCAGCCCGGACTTCGCGGCGGTGGACCAGATCGCCGAACGCAGCCGCAAGCTCGGCATCACCCTGCACCTGAAGATCCGTACCGGGGTGTGCTGGGCGACCGGCGGGACGGCGAAGTTCACCCGGGGCCAGGCCAACAAGACCGAGTCGGCGATGCCGACGGACCTCGCCGCCTACCAGAACTTCGTCCGCACGCTGGTGCAGCGGTACGCCCCGTACGGCGTCGGCGAGTACGCCATCGAGAACGAGGTCAACGCGCAGCAGTACTGGGCGGGCAGCCCGGAGGACTACCGCCGGCTGGTCACCGCCGCCGCCGAGGCGATCCGGTCGGCCGACCCGAAGGCCAAGGTGGTCGACTCGGGCATGAGCAGCGTCGCGTACGGGATGGGGGTCGCCGACCGGTTGCTGCGCGCCGGGCAACCCGACCAGGCCGTCGCCGCGTACCAGGCGTACTTCCAGCGGCGGATCGGCACCCGGGGGCGGCTGATCCCGGCGGTGAACGACCCGACGGCGTTGCGCACGGCGTTGGACAACGCGCAGAACTCCCGCAACCTGGCCTACCTCGCGGTCACCGAGAAACTGCTCGACGACCGGGTGGTCGACGTCCGGCAACTGCACTTCTACGAGCACTTCTCCGGGGTGCCGGCGCTGCTGGACTACCTGCGGGCCGAGACGCCGTCCGGTGTCCCCGTGCAGGCGTGGGAGGTCGGCCAGTTCTGGAAGGACGGCGGCGACGACGCCGCGGCCCGGGGTGACGAGATGGTCAAGGTGGTCAGCATGCTGGTCGCCGGGGGCATCCACGAGGTGCTCTGGTTGCCGCTGGCGTACAACCCGAACAACCGGGCCGGTGCGGAGGTCCGCTACGGGCTGCTCGACCCGGACGGCACCCAACGGCAGGCCGGCGCGATGATGGCCGCCCTGGCGGCGGCGGCCCGGGACGCGACCGTCGAGCCGGTGAACGGCAAGGGCCTGACCGGGGTGGCGTTCCGGCGGGGCAAGGAGAGCACCCTGGTGGTCTGGTCGACCTCCAACGGCACCGTGTCGTTGCCGGCCACGGGCGGGGTGACCGGGGGGCCGGTCGGTGCCGACCCGACCGCCCGCACCGGTGCGCTGCCGATCGGCCCGAGCCCGGTGCTGGTGCGGGCGCAGGGTGACCCGGCCAGCGTCCTCGCCCCGATCCGCTGACCGGCTCCCCACCGCACCCGGTCCGATGGTAGGTGCGGTGGGGCCCCGGCCGGTGTTCTCGGGGGGCGGGCGGTGTGCGGCGGGCGCGGGTGAGTCCGGTGGACTCCCATGATCACAGTGCGATTTTGCGCACTGTCCTCGGCGTGTCGTCTACCTAATCGCCATCTGTTCATGGTCCCGCACGTTGGCGCAGCGGCGTTCACCCCGGCGACGGGGCGTGGCCCGCTCGCTCACCAGGTACGGGGCCAGCCGAGCAGGTCGGCGAGGCGGGCGTTGTGCGGGGCGAACCCGGCGGCCAGCTCGGCCCGTAACGCCGGGGTGAGCTGGGACGGGCCGGTGTCCGCCCGGCGGGTGTGCCGGGCGAACTCCGCCGGGGTGAACGGGGCCAGCCCGAGGAAGCGCAGCACCCCCGCGTAGGTGGTGGCCGGGTCGGCGTACAGGTCCTCGCTGCGGATCACGTGCAGCCGGTCGGCGGGCAGGTGGGCGTACCAACGGTCGAGCTGTTCGGCGTAGCGGCCCCGGGCGGCGTAGGAGAAGTTACGCAACGCGTGGTGCGCCGCCGGGGTGTCCGGCCCGTCGGCCAGCGCCCCGGCCAGCCGCCCTGACTCGGCGGCCAGCGCCTCGGCGAAGCCCAACGGCTCCAGCCCGTACGAGCGGGTGTGCAGGTAGTGCGAGTAGGCCCGCTCGACCGGGTCGCGCAGCAGCGCCACGAACCGGGCATCGGGCAGCGTCGCCGCCACCCGGGCCGGCACGCTGGGGTGGAACAGGTAGTAGGGGCTGGCCTCGAAGCTGCGCCGGCCCGGGGCGGCCGGCGGGAAGTGCGCCCGGTACCAGCGGGCCCCCCGCCCGAAGTGCAGGCTGAAGAACTGGAGCTCCTTGCCGGTGGCGGCCCGCACGTCGGGATGCGCGGCGAGGTAGTGGTGCAGCGAGGTGGTGCCGCACCGCTGCCCGCCGATGATCAGGAAGTCGGGCAGTGCGCCGACCCGGCCGGGCCGCGCCGCCCGCGCCCAGGCGCGGGTGCCGCGTACCACCCGACGGAGCCGGTCCACGGCGACCCGGCGCGGCCCCGCGCTCACCGCGACACCGCCCGGCCGGAGGTGTCCCGGCCACCCCCGCCCACCCCGGAGGGGGGCGGACTGTCGTCGGACGGGACGCCGCCCGGGACGTCCCCGGCGGCGGTGTCGGGCGGGACGCCGCGACGGCGGCGGGCCAGGGTGCGCAGCACCATCAGATCCTCCCGGCTGAGCCCCAGCGCCAGCACCGTCCCCAGGTAGACGGCGACGATCGCGGTCAGCCCGGCGACCGGCCGCCACGGCCAGCCCGGCACCAGCCAACGCACCAGCAGCCCGGCGGCCAGCGCGGCGGCCCCGGCGGCGAGCCCCTTGGCCATCCCGACGGTGAACGGCAACGCGCCGGTCAGGTGGCGGACCTGCACCACCCGGGCGATGTTGACCACGATCAGCGAGGCGCTCCACGCCGCCGCCGCGCCGACGATCCCGTACGCGGGGATGAGCCACAGGTTGAGCAGCACGTTGAGCACCAGGGCGACCAGGTTGTCGGCCATGTTGAGGGCCACCCGGCCGGACATGTTCAACACCGTCCCGCACGGCCCGGTGGCCGCGTTGACGAGCTGGCCGAGGGCGAGGATCACGGTCACCGCCGCACCGGTGGCGACCTCGCCGCCGAAGACGCGCAGCAGGTCACCGGGGAGGACCAGCAGCGCCACGAACGCCGGCAGCGACAGCCGCACCACCCAGCCGGTGGCCACCGCGTAGACCCGGCGGACGTCGTCGAGGTCCCCCCGGTGGTAGAGGTGCGCCAGGTACGGGCCGAACGCCGCGTTGACCGGCGCGAGGACGAAGATGGCCACGGTGACCAGCCGGGTGGCGACGTTGTAGACGCCGATCTCCGGGTTGGCGAAGAAACCGAGCAGCAGGGTGTCGACCCAGATCAGCCCGGTCGACGACAGCGACGACACCCAACTGACCGTGGAGAAGCGGAACAGCTCCCCCGGCTGGTGCACCGGGCGGGCCGGCGGCACCCGGCGCACCAGCCGGGCCAGCGCCAGCAGGGCGAGCAGGGCGGCCGACCAGCCGGCCACCACCAGCGCCCAGAACGCCCCGGTCAACCCGGCCCCGACGACCAGGGCGAGCACGGTGAGCAGCAGCCGGGTGCCCGGCTCGTAGAGCTGACCGATGAAGGTGTACGGCCGCTGGGTGCGCCAGCCCCGGGTCGCCGCCAGCGCCGCCTCACAGATCGTCGACGCGGGCAGGGTCAGCGCGACCAGTCGTAGGCCGGTGACCAGTCCCGGGTCGTGGAGCCGGTCGGCGAGCCACGGTGCCCCCCAGGCCAGGGCCCCGGCGAGGACGACCGACGAGCCGGCGGAGACGGCCAGCCCCAACCGGACGGTGCCACGCAGTGCCGGGGCGTTGTCGTCGGCCAGGTGCACCGCCACGAACCGGGTCAGCCCGGCCCGGAACCCGGACAGCGACAGCAGCCCGGCCAGCGACAGCACCGCGTAGCACTGGGCGTACCGGCCGACCTCCCGGATGCCCAGCACCCGGGCCAGCAGCAGCATGACCAGGAAGACCGCTGCCTGGCTGAGCAGGGCACCGAGCAGGTTGAGACCGCCACCCCGGGCCATCCCCCGCACGTGCTGGTCGCCCCGGGTGGACGCTTCGGTCACCCCGGCCTACCGGCGGCGGGAGTGCTGCTCGGGCACGGTCGCCGTCACCGCCGGCAGCACCACCGTGTCGTCACTGCTGCGCCGCCCACCGGTCGGGGCCGGGGTGGCCCGGCCGACGGCCGCCGGTCGTCCGGCCCGACGGCTGCGCGCCAGCCACTCCAGCACCGCCACCAGCAGCACGGCCAGCAGCAGGCCGGCACCGGACACTGGCAGCACCAGTGCGACCAGCGCCTTCATCCGGGACACCGGCTGCGCCTCGCCGACGCTGGTCACCTTGTCGGGGTCGGCCGCCTGGGACTGGGCGCGGGCCTGTTGCAGGCCCTGCCGGGCCGAGGCCAGCGCACTGGTGGCGCTGTCCCGCTGGGCGATCAACGCCTGGTAGTCGGGCAGCTTCGGGCCGAGTTCGTCGAGCCGCTTCTGCCCGGCGCTGATCGAGTCGGCGGCGGCGTCGGCGCCCCGGCTGTTGCCGACCGCCTGCATCTGCAACTGCTGCTGCCGCAGGCTGGCGATCTCCTGCAGCGTCGACTGGTAGAGCTTGTCCGGCTGGCTGACCTTGTTGGTCTTCTCCCAGTCGTTGATCGCCCGGGTGGCGCCGGTCAGCTCGTCGGTGGCCGCCTTCACCTCGTCGGTGGCGATGTTGACCTGGCTGGTGAACAGGAACGCCAGGGCGCGCTTGCCGGTGGCGGTGAGCACCGGGGCGACCGTGGACCGGTCGTCGGCGGTGTAGGTCACGGTGAGCTGGCTGCTCGCGCCGACCTGCTTGACCGCCAGGCCGTCGCGCAGCGCGTCGGCGGGGACCCCGGTGTCGGCGGCCACCTGGTCGACCACCTGCGGGGAGGTGACCGCCGCGGCGAAGGCCGCCGCGAACTGGTTGGCGGCCTGGGTGCCGGTGTACTGCTGGGCGGCGCTACCGCCGACCAGCGCGGGCGCGGCGACGTAGGAGGTGGCGGCGTACTGCTGCGGGCCGAGCAGGACGATCGACGCGGCTGCCGCCCCGGCGACCAGCGGAATGCCCACCAGCAGCCAGAGTCGACGCCGCGCGACCCGCAGATAGTCGACGATCTCCACCCTGGTGCTCCCCACTGCTTGATCCTTCATCGGTTGGTCCGGCCGGTCGTCACCGGTCGGGGCGTCGCCGGCCGGGCCAGGTCGTCCGGTAGCCCGCGGGCGACCGCGCCGGCTGCCGCGGCGAACGCCGCGAAATACCACAGGGTGACCACGTTCGAGATCACGTTGGACGCGGCGCTGACCGCGACGAAGGCGACCGCGCAGCCCAGGAAGCCGATCGCGATGCCCCGGCCGAGCGTGCCCGGTGGGGCCCGGCGCAGCGCGTTCAGCCCGGTGTGCAGGCACAGCGCCATCATCGCCAGGTACGCCAGCAGCCCGGCCAGCCCGGTCTCCACGTACGCGCGCAGGAAGTCGTTGTGCGGCTTCTTCGCCTCGTCGGCCTCGAACTTCGTCATGTTGGGGCCGATCCCGGTGACCGGGTTGCGGTTGGCCAGCGACACGATCTCCGACCAGTAGCCGACCCGCCAGGCGAGGGTGTTGCCGGTAGGGCCGCCGCCCACGGCGCTGCTGTCGGCGAGTTGCCCGAAGCGGTGCGCCACGCTCGGCAGCAGGGCCACCCCGGCCACCGTGACCAGGCAGAGCGCCACCAGCATCCGCCGGCTGCGGTGCAGCACCGCGACCACCAGCAGGCCCAGCCCCGCACCCAGGATGGCGCTGCGGGTGTTGGTGAGCAGCAGGAACAGCAGCGACGCGGCGAGCAGCACGCCGAGGCCGAGGCGCAGTCGGCGGCTCAGGTAGCGGTGGATGCCGAACCCGAAGATCACCATGAACATCAGGTAGCGGCCGAACGTGGTGGACTGGCTGAACGGGCCGCTGATCCGGGTGAAGTCCCCCTTGACCTCGGCCGGCGGGTGGCCGAGCAGGGACAGCACTGCGGTGTAACCGACTGCCAGCGCCAACGAGACGTACGCGGCGAGCAGCACCCGGCGGACCGCCGGCAGGTCCGGCATGAGCTGTTCCAGGACGACGAACATCACCACCACGGTGCCGATCCGCAGCGCCTCCAGGGCGCTGGGCACCGGCTGCGCGGCACCGGCGGCGCTGACCAGGCAGGTGGCCCCGACCAGCAGCATCGCCACGCCGAGCGGGGAGCCGCGCAGCCGGCCGTGCTGCCGCAGTTGGGCGGCGAGCCAGAGGCCGGCGGCGAGTAGGAACAGCACCGCCAGGATCGTCGAGGGGTCCATCGTGCGGGTCGCCCCGGCACCGTCGGCCCGGCCGGCCGTCGGGCCGCTGAGCTTGAACAGGTCGACGCAGGACCGGACCGCCAGCATCAGCAGCACGTACGCCGAGAAGCGGGTCAGCGCGAGCGCGCCGACGGCCAGCCCGGCGAGGATCACCAGGGGCAGCACGGCGGCGATCCGGCCGCCCCCGGTCACGGCCAGCCCGGCGCCGACCGCCACCACGGCGCAGAGCAGCGCCGCGCCGCCGGTCAGCAGGCGGGTGGTCCGGTCACCGGCGGACCACCCGCGGGGTCGCCCACCGGGCAGGCCGAGGTCGCCCTCCGTGCCGTGTCGCTGTCCGTCCACCGCTCGCCGACCACTCGTTTCCAGGGAACTGTTGCCGGTCGCCGCCGACGGCCGGGAGAACGGCCTAATCTAACGGGCGACGCGATCGGGGGACATGGGCCGTTACGTCGGCCGTGGGCGACCCAACGTCCGGTTCCTCGGGGCGGGGGGCGCGCAGGGCCAGCGAGAAGTAGAGTTTTTCCAGCTCGCGGGCTGCCGCGTCCCAGCTGTACTCGGCCATGACCCGGTCGCGCAGCAGCGCGGCACCGGCCCGTTCGGCCGGTACGTCGGCGGTCACCGTGGCCAACGCCCGCAGCAGGTCGTCGGCGTCGCCGTCACGGAACAGCCGGTGCCCCGGGCCGTCGTGGGCCAACACCTCACGGTGGGGTTCGATGTCGCTGGCCACCACCGGCAACCCGTACGAGGCCGCCTCCAGCAGGGTCAGCGGCAGCCCCTCCAGGCGGGACGGCTGCACGAAGGCCGCCGCGTGTGAGTACAGCTCGGCGAGCACGTCGCCGTAGACGAAGTCGGTGAACACGATGCGCGGGTCGTCACCGGCGGCCTGCCGCAGCCCGGCGACGTACTCGTCGGTGAAGGACGAACCGCCGACGATGGCCAGCCGCAGGTCGGTCGGCAGCCGCCGGAACGCCCGGACGAGCAGGTCGGCGGCCTTCTCCGGGACGAGCCGACCAACCAGCAGCAGGTAGCCACCGGGGCGCAGGCCGAACCGGGACAGCTCCCGGGGCGGCCGGTGGGTGGGGGTGGCCACCCCGTTGGGGATGTAGCGGGCCGGCCGGCCGAACCTGCTGGTGTAGTGCGCCGCCAGCCCCTGCGACACGGTCACCCGGGCGTCCGGCAGGTGTCCGCTGAGCCGGTACGCGGTGCCGAGCACCGCCCGCGCCGCCCGGCCCCACTTGTCGCGCTGGTTGTCCAGCCCGTGCACGGTGAGCACCACCCGGGCCCGGGAGGCGTAGCGGGCCAGCGGCGCGGTCAGCACCGGGCCGAGACCGTGGTAGTGCACGATGTCGGGGCGCTCGGTCAGCGCCGCCAGGGTCGAGGTGGCCGAGTGCACGATGGCGTCGAGGTGCTTGCTGGGCACGGTGCGGGCCCGCCGCAACCGGATGCCCCGGTGCCGGGTCGTCTCCACCGCGCCGTAGCTGTCCCGGCAGTAGACGGTGATCTCGTGGCCGAGCCCGGCCAGCCGACTGGCCATCTCCTCCACGTGCCGTTCGATCCCCCCGTAGGTGGCCGGCACGCCCTTCTGGCCGATCATCGCCACCCGCAGCGGACGCCAGCCCGGCGGGCAGGTCACGGTCGGCCCCGAACGGTCGGGGCGGAGTTGCTCTCCCCGATCGGCGGCTTCGTCACGCAACGGCACTGTCCCCCCTCGTTTCTGCTCCTCACCGGGTTGGTGGCGCTGTCCCCGGCGCACGGGACGCTAGATCATCGACGATCGGCCGGCCACTGGCCGGTCAGTCAGACCTGGCCGGACACCGGTGGTGTCCGACCTGGTCGGACACCACCGGTGTCCGGCCGGTCGACCGCCGGTGACCACCCGGCACCGATACGACGCCGGGAGGACGGAGTCTCCGTCCTCCCGGCGACCGGAGGGTGACGTCAGGAGGTCGGGCCGCCGAACTCCACCCAGTTGAGGTTGAACAGGCTGGTCGTGGGTCCGCCGGAGACGGGCTTGAAGACCAGGTAGAGCGCGTGGGTGCCGGCGGCCTGGCTGACCGGGAAGGTCTGGCTGGCCCAGGCGCTGGTGCCGGTGGTCGCGTTGAGCGTCGCGCTGGTCACCAGCGCACCGGTCGGCGAGTCGAGCCGCAGCTCGACGATGCCGCGCGGGGTTCCGACGGTGGCCGTGGAGCCACCGGCGTACCGGAAGGTGATCTTGTCGATCCCGCCCAGGTTGATCGGGTCGAGCGCGATGTGGTCACCGTTGTCGATGCCGGCCACGTGCTGGCCGCCACCGGCGTCGGTGGTGTTGGCCAGGGTGACGCCCTGCTGGACCTGGGCGAACTCGGCCTGCTGCCGGAAGGTCTGCAGGACGATCTGGTCGAGCGAGGACAGCGCCGGCTGGCCGTTGGCGCCCTTGTCGGTGTAGGTGGCGCTGATCGCGCCGTACAGGTAACCACCGGCGTGGTCGGCGCCGTCGGCCGGGGTCTCGAACGAGCCGGAGCAGCCGTTGGCGTCGCTCATGCCGTGGCCGTGGGTGTCGTGGCCGAGCACGAACGAGACCGTGACCCGGCTGCAGTCGATCGGGCCGTCCTCGGGGTCGGTCACGGTGACCGTCCACGGCACGGTGTCACCCCAGTTGAAGAACGTGCCGGACAGCGGCGAGGTGACCTTCACGGTGGGCGCGGTGTTGCCCACGGTGATCTCGCGGGTGAGCACCGCCGTCTTGCCGCTGGTGTCGGTGACCGTCAGCTTGGCGGTGAACACCCCGACGGTGGTGTAGGTGTGCGACGCGTCCCGCTGGGTCGAGTCGGTGCTGCCGTTGCCGTCGAAGTCCCAGGCGTAGGTGATGGTCTCGCCCGGGTCCGCGTCGTAGGAGCCCTCGGCGGAGAACTGCACGGTCAGCGGCGCCGCACCCGAGGTGGGGCTGGCCTTCAGTTCGGCCACCGGTGCGCGGGTGCCCTTGGCGTAGCGGATCACCGACAGCGCGGCGTCCGGGTTGGCCCGGAAGAAGCCGTCGCCGTACTCCAGCAGGTAGAGGCTGCCGTCCGGGCCGAACTCCATGTCCATCGGGTTGTCGAAGACGAAGCCCGGCAGGAACTGCTCCACCCCGACCAGCTTGCCGCTGCCGTTGGTGCGCATCATGTAGATCTTGTCCCGGGTGAACTCCCCGAAGACCACCGCGTCGTTGTAGTACTCCGGGAACTTGGTCTCGGAGGCCAGCGCGGCGTCGTACTTGTAGACCGGGCCGCCCATCGGGCCGACGCCCCCGGTGCCGAGCACCGGCCACTGGAACTCACAGGTGCCCGGTGGGGTGCTCAGGTACGCCTCGGCGCAGGTGGTGGTGGCCCGGAAGGTGTAGTTGAGCTGCGGGTCCTGCACCGGCGGGAGGACCCGACGGCCGGTGTTGCGCGGCGAGTCGTTCACCGGCGCGGCGCAGTTGAACGCACCCTTGGACTGCTTGGTGACGAAGTCGTAGTCGATGTACGGCAGGGTCGGCGAGTAGCAGTAGGGCCAGCCGTAGTTGCCTGCCTTGTTGGCGGCGATCCACCGCCCGGTGCCCTCCGGCCCCCGGGCCGCGTTCGGCACCTGCGAGTCCGGCGAGTAGTCACCGATGTAGACGAAGCCCCGCGAGTCCACGTCGAAGCGGAACGGGTTGCGCAGGCCCATCAGGAAGATCTCCGGGCGGGTCTTGTCGTCGCGGTCCTCGGCCTCGGGGAAGAGGTTGCCGGCCGGGACGCTGTACGACCCGTCCGCCTTCACCTTGATCCGCAGCACCTTGCCCCGCAGGTCGTTGGTGTTGCCGGCGGAACGCTGCGCGTCGTAGCCCGGCCCCTGGGTCGGCGACTCGTTGATCGGGGTGAAGCCGTCCGAGCCACCGGCGTTGGTGTCGTCGCCGGTGACCAGGTAGAGCAGCCCCTTGCCGTCGAACTTGATCTCACCGGCGACGTGGCAGCAGACACCCCGGTCGGTGTCGACCTTCATGATCTTCTGCTCGCTGGCCAGGTCCAGGTGCGGGGTCGGCTCCTCCACCCACTTGAACCGGGAGAGCTGGTTGTGCCCCTTGTAGGCGTCCCACGCGCTCGGGTCGGTGCTGGTCACCGGCGCGTCGGTGATGGGGGTGTCGAGCTTCGGCGCGTAGTAGACGTAGACCCACTTGTCGGTGGCGAAGTCCGGGCCGACGGTGACCGACTGGAGGCCGTCCTCGTCGTGCTGGTACACCGGGAGGGTGGTGATGACCGGGCTCGCGCCGGTCTTCGGGTCGTACAGCCGGATCTCGCCGGCCCGGGTGTTGTGCAGCACCCGACCGTCGGGCAGGACCGACAGGGTCATCGGCTCGCCCGGCTCGTCGTTGAGGATGACCTTCTCGTAGTTGGCCTTGACCGTCGCACCGCAGTCGCCCTGGACCATGCCGGCCGACCACTGGATCGCGCCGAGCAGGTGCTTGCGGAACGCCCCGTTGGCGTACGTGTCGGCGGAGTCGCCGAGTCCGGTGTAGAACGACCGGCCGCCCTGGAAGTCCTTGCACCAGGAGATCGGGTGGTCGAAGCCCATGGTGCCGCCGGTGAAGGACTTCTCGTCCACGGTGGCCAGCACGTGGGCGGTGCCCCGGACGTTGGTGGTGAAGTTGTACCACTGGTCGTTGAGGGTGAGCTGCCGGGCGAGCGGCTTGCTCGCCGGGTGCGCCCGGTCGGCCACGTCGATGGTCGCCGACCCGCTCGACGCCGTACCGGCCACGGTGGTGCCGACGATGTCGCGGTAGAACGTCCACGATGGTTCGGCCTCGACCGCGGCGTGCACGCCGAGGTAGCCACCACCGTTGCGGATATAGCGCTCGAAGGCCGCCTCCTGGCCGCCGTTGAGCACGTCGCCCGTGGTGTTGAGGAAGACGACCGCGCCGTAGCTGGCCAGGTTGTCGTCGGAGAAGGCGGTCGCGTTCTGGGTGACGTCGACGGTGAAGCCGTTGCCGTTGCCCAGGGTGCGGATCGCGTTGACGCCCTTGTCGATCGACGGGTGACGCTCACCGTCGGTCTTGGTGAACACCAGGACGCTGGTCTGGTCCTGGGCCGGCTGGGCCAACGCCGGGGCGGTCGCGGCGAGCGGGACGACGATCCCGACCCCTGCGATCGCGGCGAGCCATCGGTGTACCGATCTTGCCATCTGGTTCCTCCGGTGGGGGACGATGTGCTACCTGCTCCGGGCGGGTGCCGGGGCCACCCGGGGTGTCGTGGTGCTGCGCCTGGCTCTCCGGTGGGGCGGGACGACGCCGTCCCTGCCCCGGGATGGTTCGCCGACCGGTGAGCTGCCGCACGGTCCGGGGGCACGGCCCGTGCTGCGGGCACGGGGCATCGCGGCCCGGGGTACGGGTCGGAAGAGGTGACGTGGTGGCGGGCGGGGCCTGCGGGGGCGTACCGCCCGGGGACCGTGCCGACATCCTGCCCGGGTCTGCCGGGGCGGGGTCGGGGCGTGGCGGTCGGAAGGCGACGGCGTCCGGGCGGTGGCGGTCGCGTCAGAGGACGCGACCGCCACCCGGGAGCCGCCGACGGTGGTGCGAACCGCCGGTCGGTGCCCAGCTGCGGCCGGTAACCGGCCGTCGGGGGGCGGTCAGTCGTTGCGGTAGATGGTCAGGTCGGCCATGTTGGCGTAGCTGAGCCGGGCGAAGTCCAGCGACTGGCCCGGGTTGGCGGCACCGCCGGGGGCGGTGTCCATCTCCCAGTTGGCGTGGTGGAACTCGGACTCGCCGATGGTCTCGAAGAACTGCTGGAAGTTGATGTCGCCCTCACCGAGCGGGATCATCTCGTAGCCGTTGGCCAGCGTGCTGTTGCGGTTGCCGTCCTTGGCGTGGAACAGCGGGAACCGCTTGGTACGCCGGGCCACGTTGAGGATCGGGTCGAACAGCGAGGTCTTCTGCTGGCCGGCCGAGTTGGTGTACTTGGTGTGCTTGAACCGGGCCACGTACGCCCAGTAGATGTCGCACTCGAAGTAGACGTACTTCGGGTCGGTCTTGGCGAAGAAGTACTCCAGCCGGCGCACGCCGGAGGAGCGGGTCGGCTTGCCGTTGGCGTCCAGCGGGCCGCTGTCGAGCAGGAACGAGTAGGCCACGTCGTGGTTGTGGGTGTAGAGACGCATCTTGCGTTCCTTGGCCTGCCGGCCCAGCTCGTTCCACAGGTCGGCGGCGGCGTCCCAGTCGGCCTGGTAGGCGCTGTTGGTCGGGTCGCTGCCGGTGCCGATGTTCTTCATGCCGAGTTCCTCGGCGATGTCGAGCTGCTGCTGGAAGGTGGCCGCGTTGATCGACGTGTGGGTGCCGTTGGCGACGAGGCCGTTGTCGTCCAGGATCTTGCGGATCTCGGTCGGGGTGATCTGCCGGCCCAGGATCGAGGTGTGCTGGTTGTAGCCGGCGAACTCGATCTCCTTGTAGCCCATCTCGGCCAGGCTGGCGAGCACCCGCTCGAAGCCGTAGGGCACGCCGCTGTCGTCGGGGGCGGCGGAGATCCGGTCCCGGACGCTGTAGAGGATGATGCCGCGGTTCTGCGTCGGGATGAGCGGGTCGACCCGCCACTTGCCGTCCGCGCGGGCCGGGCCCTTGGTCTGGAGCACCGGCAGTCCGGCCGCGCCGAGGACGGCGGCGGCGCCGGCCGACGCGGCGAGCAGCCGACGACGGGTGACCTGGGCACGGTACTGCGGGTCGGCGGCCAAACGGCGTTGTTCCTCGTTCACAATTTCCACCTTTCGAGGGTGGCCCTGCGGCCACGGAGACGTGCGAGTCCTGCTGGGAGGGTCGGTAAGGACCTGCGCCGCCGAATACGCGTGGCCCGGTGGATGACTGGTCGATCAAGGGGGGATGTCAGCCGTGTTACGTCCGTGAACCGGACACTAACGGTGGCTGACGGCTAAAGATAGACCTCGAACGGAGAAACTTTTGCTCGCCTAAACAAAAGTTCTCGATGGTCGGAGACCCTGCCCGAACGGCCGCCCAGACCCGACTCCCCGGTCGATTCCCCGACCCCCACCAGCGCGAACAGCGGCGGCGCCCCGGAGGCGGGCAGGCGGACACGGTGCGGGGCACGGTGTCGACCCCACCATCGAATCGACACCGTGCCCGACGCGTCTCGACACCGTGCCCGACGCGTCGCCGCGGACCGCTGCGGCACCGGCCGGCGTGCCGCTCCCCCGAGCGGGTGACCCGGCCCGCTATCCGGAACCGGCCAGCACCAGCTCCCCGATCCGCTGCTCCAGCGCCGCCGCGTCCAACCCGCCCGGCCAGCCCCGCAGCAACGCACCGCCCTTGGCGACCAGCACGACGGCCGGTGGCTCCCGCACCGCGTACGACCGCCAGACGGTCTGCTGCTCGTCGACCACGACCGGGTACTCCACCCGGTGCGTACGTAGGTAGTCCTGCAACTCGTCGGCCTGGTCCGCGCCGGCCACCCCGACGAAGACCACCCGGTCCCGGTGGCGGCGGGCCAGCTCGCTCAGCGCGTCCTGCCGGGCGACGCAGGTGGTGCACCAGGAACTGAAGAAGGTGAACACCACCGGCCGGTCCGCCCACAGCCCGGCGGCGGTGAGCGGGGTGCCGTCGGTGAGCGCACCGGTGAACGCGGGGGCGGCCGGGGCGGTGCCGGGGGGCGGGCGCAACGCCAGGTCGGCGGGGACCGGACCGGGCAACGTGGACGCGCCCCCGGCGAGCACCGGCGCGGTCTCCGCGGTCGGCCCCGCGGAGCAGCCGGCCAGCAGCAGCACCGCCAGCAGCGCCGCGAGCAGCCGCCTCATGCCGGCACCACCGCCACCAGTGCCGGCCCCTCGCTGCTGTCCGGGGTCAGCTCCAGCGCGGGCCGGCCGGCCACCTCCAGCCGGTACCCGGCCCGCTGCGGCACCTGCACCGGCACCGCGAACTCGCAGTAGGTCGGCACCCGTTCCACCTCGAGGTCCTCGGCGAACGCGGCCACCGCCGTGCCCGCCGGCAGGGTCCCGGTGACCAGGGCCGCCCCGTCGGGGTCGAGCACCCGGAACGGCGCCCGGTGGTGGAAGTAGAGGTACGGCCCGGTGCCGGCGCAGTCCACACCCTCGGCCCGGATGTTGATGTCACGGACCAGGACCCGGACGGTGATCGGGGTGACCGCCTCCGGTCCGCCGTCGGTGCCGGCACAGCCGGTCGCCCCGGCCAGCAGCGTCACCCCGGCCGACAGCAGGGTCAGCAGCGCGCCGGTGCCGCGCCGGGCACCCGTGGACAGCCGCACGTCGTCTCCTCCCACCCGTGCGTCGGGTCCGGGGCGGCGTGTGTCGCCCCGGACCCGACGCGACGATCGATCCCGGTCAGGACTTCTCCACCCGGCACTGCTTCGTCACGGTCTTCGACGGGTCGCTCTCCGAGGTCGCGGTGAGCTTGACGAAACCGGTGTCCGCGGCGGCGGCGGTGGCCCCCACCGACACCCGGACGGTGGTGGACTTGCCGAACTGGGCGGTGGCCAGCGGGTTGGGCAGCCAGGTCCGCCAGCCCTTGCCGGCCACCTCGGCCGAGAGCCGGTAGACGTCCGACTTGAGGTACGCGGTCACGTCCTCCGGGTGCTGCTGCCCACCGGCCGAGTACGCGCCGGTGTTGGTCAGCTCGAACGAGCAGGTCACACCCCGGTTCGTCGGCTTGCCGGTGCTGGTCACCTCACCCTTGCCCAGCGTCACGCCGTGGCTGCTCGGCCCCCCGGTGCCGTCCAGCGACCGCACCGCCACCGTGTACGACAGCGAGCCGTTGGCGTCCCGCTTGAGGTCGATGACGTAGAAGTGCAGCCGGTTGGCCTCGTCGACGTACTCGTACTGACTGCCGGTGTCCGCCCCGGCGTGGAACAGCGCGTCGGAGAGCTGCCGGTAGTCACCCATGGTGATCTTCTGCGGGGTGCCGTCCGGCCGGTAGAAGTCGATCATGTCGATGTCCTGCGGGTTGGCGTCCACCACCCACTGGAACGGCGCGCTGTCGGCGTTCTTGGTCTTGCTCAGCAGCACGCCCCGGTCCGGGGTGAACGAGTCCGCGCCCATCCGGTCGACGACCTCGACGGTGTAGTTGTTGAAGCTGCCGCCGTCGCACAGCGGGTTCGTGGCGACCGTGCAGGCCGGCGAGAGGTCCTTGTTCAGGGCGATGTTCACGCCGGTCAGCCCCTTCGGGCCGGCGTCGACCGCGCGGGCGGTCACCTGGGCGGTGACCATTCCGGACGAGGCCAGCGCCTCCCGGGACAGCCGCAGCACGTGCTCCTCACCGAGCAGGCCGATCTTGAGCTTGTCCCGCACCGTGTGCAACGACCCCATCGAGCCACCGTTGGTCGGCGGGATCTGCCAGCGGGTGTGCGGGCCACCGGGTCCGTTGAACGAGCCCCGCGACATCATGCTCCAGATGCCGGTGTACGCCCGGCGTAACGGCTCGCCGTACGGGTTGTTGTAGTTGTCGCCGATGCCGAGCAGGTGGGTCAACTCGTGGGCGTACACCCCCATGCCGGAGCTCTCCCCCTGGGTGGACGAGCCGGAGCCGGCGTTGGGCCACAGGGTCGCCGCCGCCTTCCAGGACGTCCACTCGACGTAGCGGGTCTTGGCCCAGTTCGGCAGGTTGGGGTCCGGCGGGCCCCAGGAGTCCGGCACGTCCTCCTTGTTCTGGAAGATCATCTGCCCGAACTCCTGCCAGGTGGACGACTCGTCCTGCCCGGCGCTGAGGATGAAGACCAGCTCGTACTGGTTGGCGACCTCGTCACCGACCGCCGCCCGCCACGCGCCCAGCCCGTCGGTGCGGATGTTCTTGTTGCAGGCGTCCCCGGCCGGGCAGGCACCGGGGTTGAAGCTGTTGTCCAGCCCGTACTGGTAGGACTTCGCCGGCAGCTGGTACGGCCCGAACCCGGCCAGGTCCACGCCGTAGCGCCCGTTGGAGTCCTGCATCCAGTACTCGTGCAGGGTGTGCCCCTTGTTCAGGGTGTTCGGGGTGTTGAGGAAGTCCTGGTAGAACTTCGGCACGTCGGCGCGGGGGATGTTGGCCGCGACCGACTGGGGGTTGCCGAAGACCGTCGAGCGGGCCCGTTGGGACACCGCGAACGTCTGGTCCGGATAGTCGAGCGCGACCAGGGCGATCTTGAAGTTGCGGATCGCGCCCCGCACGCTCGGGTCGGCCCAGTTCTTACCCGGCACCGCCTGGTAGTCGTCCCAGGTCATGGTGTCGGGGTTCTGCCAGGCCTGCGGGTCGAGGACCTGGAACGGTGCGGTGCCGCCGGCCGGATTGGCCGGGGCCGCGGCGGCCTGCGCCGCGCCGGTCACCACCAGCGTGCCGGCCAGGACCGCGGCCAGCACGGAACGCCTCAGTCGGGGTTTGTTGCGGGTAACACGGTGCACAGGTTCACCTCTCGTCGGGAGGGACACGGCGTCCGGTCCGGTGTCGGCGGGGGGTGGCTGCCGGGGCACCTGTCACTGGGCCGCGCAGCGAATCTAGGAGGACGGGCCGGGGCCGGTCACCGTGCAGATGTCGGCAGGTGGACCGGCCGCTTCCGACACCTGAAGGACCCGCGTCGGGTCACGGCGGGCCACCAGCGTCCGCCGGGGCCTCCCCGACCCGTCCGGTCCACCCGCCCGGCCCGCCCGTCGACCGGCCCCGCCGGCCGGGGTGGTTCACCGGGGACGACCGTCGACGACCGGATCGACGGTGACCGACAGGGCCCGGACCAGGTCCCGTCGCAGCCGGGCGACGGCCGGCGGCGGCAGCGGACCGCGCGGCGGGCGGCACCGGCCGCCGAACCGTCCGGCGCAGTCCATCGCCAGCTTGATGGCCTGCACCGCCTCCGGCCGGGAGCCCCAACCGAATGCCGGGTGCAGCTCGGCGTAGAGCGGCAACGCCCGGGCCAGATCCCCGGCGACACAGAGGTCGTAGAGCCGCAGGGCCTGCCGGGGCAGCGCGTTGGACAGGCCGGAGACCCAGCCCCGGGCCCCGCACAGCACCAGTTCGAGCAGCACGTCGTCCGCGCCGGCCAGCACGTCCACGTGCGGGCAGAGGTCCCTGATCCGGTGCACCCGCCGCACGTCACCGGAGAACTCCTCGACCGCGACGATCCCGTCGGTCTCGGCGACCCGGGCGAGCAGCTCCGGCGTCAGGTCGACCCGGGTGTCGTACGGGTCGTTGTGGGCCACCACCGGCAGGCCGACGGCGGTCACCTCCCGGTAGTGGGCGACCACGTCGGCGTCGCCTGCGGGGTAGCCGTCCGGGGGTGGGGCGAGCACCCCGGCGGCCCCGGCGGCGGCGGCCTGCTCCGCCCAACGGCGGGACTGCCGGCTGCCGTACCCGCCGACGCCGGGCAGCACCGCGCAGCCGGGTGGCGCGGCCTGCACCGTCGCCCGTACCACGTCGGCCCGCTCGTCGTCGGACAGCGCCCGGTACTCCCCCACCGACGCACACGGCGTCACCCCGTGGCAGCCCGCCTCGGCGAGCCACCGCACGTGCTCCTGGAGCCGGTCGAAGTCGACGCCGAGGTCGTCGCGCAACGGCGTGGTGATGGCGACCAGCACCCCCCGCCAGGGCCTACCAGCTGTCACTCGGGCGTTCCCTCCTACGCGCCGGCGGCCCGCTGCCCACCGCAGGTGGAACCCTACGATCGTCGATCGTCGTGGCTCTTCGGACAATTGCCGGAACAGTCGCCGTGGGGGCCGTCCTTTTGTCGGTATATCCGCGGTGGACCTTGCGCACAGGCCCACCGGCCGCACAGGGTAGGGCACCGGCTGTCGCACCCCCTGCCGCGCAGCCAACCAGGGGAGATCCATGCACGGTGAGCTTCAGCGCATAGTCGACGCCGTCGCCGCCCGGGTGGGGCGTCCCGCCCTCATCGAGGACCGGCGGCAGCGGGTGGTCGTCTACAGCGAACACGACGGGCCGATGGACGAGGTACGCCGGATGTCGATCCTGCGCCGGCAGACCACCCCGGAGGTGATCGCCTGGTTCCGCCGGATGGGTGTGCTCACCGCCCGCGAGCCGGTGCGTACCCCCGCCGACGTGGCCCTCGACCTGCTCCCCCGGGTCTGCGTGCCGATCTGGCACGACGACCTGCTGCTCGGTTTCGTCTGGTTCATCGACGACGACGGGTCGATGACCGACGCGGACATCGCCACCGCGACCGGTGCCTTCACCGACCTGTCGCTGGCCCTCTACCGGGAGAACCTGCTCGGTGAGCTGGCCTCGCAGCGGGAGTCCGAGGCCACCCGGACCCTGCTGGTGGAGAGCCCGCAGGCCCGTGCGCACGCCGTGCGTGCCCTGCTGGAGGAGGGCACGGTCGCCGGTGACGGCACGACCACGGCGGTGGTGGCCCAACTCGCCCCCGTCACCGGGCGGCACCCCGACGAGATGGCCCGGATCGCGCTGGAACAGGCACTGGTGGCGACCCGCCGGTGGCTCGGCGTACGCGAGTCGCTGCACATGGTCTGGCCCGACCACGGGGTGCTGCTGATCTGCGGTGGTCGGATCGCCGGCCGGCCCACCCCGGAAATCGCCGCCGGGCACCTCGACGAGGCGCTGGGGCAGGCGACCCGGGGGCTGTCCTCGGTGGAGCGCACGGTGACCGGCATCGGTCAGTCCCGCCCGGGGCTGGCCGACGCGGTGCAGTCGTACCGGGAGGCGGTGCAGGCGGCCCGGGTCGGTGTCCAACTGCCGGCGCTCGGCCGGGTGGTCTCCTGGGCCGGCCTGGGCATCTACCGGGTGTTGTCGCAGCTGGACGCGCGGCACCTCGACGTCGCCGGGGTGCACCCCGGGTTGGAGCGGCTGCTGCGCGACGACGCCCACCAGGTGCTGCTGGAGACCCTGGAGGCCTACCTCGACCTGGCCGGCAACGCCCACGCCACGGCCGAGAAGCTGCGGCTGCACCGGACCACCCTCTACTACCGGCTGCAACGCGTCGAGCAGCTCGCCGACACCGACCTCAAGGACGGCAACGAACGGTTGTGCCTGCACCTGGCGATGAAGCTGGGCCGGCTCACCGGCCACTACCGCACCCCGTCCTGACCGTGCCGGCCGCCCGGCGACCGTCGGGACAGGACACCCGCACCGCCGCACTGTGACAGCCCGTGTCCGGCCGGACAGATCATTGACAGATCCGAGCGGGTACGGCCAGGATGGGCGCACCGATCGGCAATGCCCCCAGGACCGACCGTAACCAGGTACGCCCCCCGCCCGTCACGCAGACCGGATCGGCGCCGGTCCGTCGCCGCCGCGCGTCCGGGAGACACCCCGTGTCCCCCGTCCTGCGGCGGGTCGACGTCATGACCGGCCGCCCACCGTCGCCCGACTGTCGGCGTCCGACCTCCCCGTTTCGTACCCCGCCCGACGGCGGGCGCTGCCGCGCGCCGTCGGCCCGTCGCGCACCCCCAGGAAAGGTGGCCCGAGATGTCTCGTTCCGCACTGCCCCGCCGCTGGCGGCGGCTACCCGCCGCCACGGCTGCCGGCGTGGCGTTACTGCTGCTCGCCGGCCCGGCGACCGCCGGCACCGCCGCCCCGCCCGACCGGGAGGCCGACGCCCCGATCGGGCTCGAACGCTCCGCCGACGAGCAGGCCGACGTGGTGGAGGTGGTGGTCGACGGCACCGCCGCGCTGGACGAGCTGGTCGCCACCGGGGTCGACCTCGACCACCATGTCACCCAGACCGCGCAGGGCATCGTGGTGCACGCCGTGGTCACCCCGACCGAGGTCGCCGCGCTCAAGCGCAGGGGCTACCGGGTCGGTGCCGTGCTGCACGACGCGGCCGACTCCGCGCAGCGGGTCAGCGAGCGGGACGCGACGATCGCCGCCCACCAGGCCGAGAACCGGGCGTACACGGCGACCCTGCAGCGCAGCGCCGCCGCCTCCGACGTGAAGATCATCCGGGCCGACTACTACACCTCCGGCACCAACCAGGTGCTCTCGGTGGAGGCGAAGTGGGCCCAGGGTCAGACCTCCACCAGCACGCTGACCGTGGCCCGCGACAGCGGCCCCGGCACCGAGATCGGCTCCGGCGGCACCCAGAACATCTCCCGGTTCGTCGACGCCGGGGTCTACCTCTATCACCGGGGCGCCGCCGCCGTCACCGCCCGGCCGCAGCGCATCCAGATCACCAGCCCCACCGGGGACGTGGCGGTCGCCGAGGTGAAGGAGTGGCTGCCCATCCCGGCCGACAGCCCGGAGGGGCCGGGCTACCAGAAGGACTTCGTCACCAGCTACCTCACCCCGACGGAGCTGTACGACCGGATCAAGCGGCTGGCCGACGCCTACCCGCAGCTCGCCGAGGTGGTGAAGCTGCCCTACCAGACCAACGGGTACCGGCGTAAGGCGCAGGTGGTGCTCGGCGGGACCAACGCCACCCGGGTCGCGGTCGACTCGCTCGCCTGGGGGCACGAGGGCGGCAACGACATCACCGTCGAGCTGGCCAACCCGGGCGCGGCCGACAGCCCGCTGGCGGTCACGGTGACCGGCAAGGCCATCCGGGTCAGCCTGGCCACCGACGCCGCCGGCACGGTGACCAGCACCGCCGCCCAGGTCGCCGCGGCGCTGACCGCCGAGGCGGGTGCGCTGGTCACGGCGTACACCTACCGGGGGGACGCCGGTGCCGGGGTGGTCACGCCGGTCGCGTCGACGCCGCTGACGGACAACCTGAAGGCCCCGGCCGGGGTGTCCCGCGACCCGCACCCGGTGTACGCGATCCGGATCGGCAAGTACCGCGACGGCTCCCGCACCGGGGTGCTGGCCTACGCGCAGGAACACGCCCGCGAGTGGGTGCCGCCGCTGGTGACCATCGAGACCGCCGAGCGGCTGCTGCGCAACCACGCCACCGACGAGAACACCAAGCAGCTGCTGCGCACCCTGGACATCTGGATCGTGCCGTCGATCAACCCGGACGGCGGGCACTACTCGTTCTACGACTACGCCTCGCAGCGGCGCAACATGACCAACCACTGTGCCCCGGGCGGTGCCACCGACGCGCTGGCCCGCAACTCGTGGGGGGTGGACAACAACCGCAACTACACCGAGTACAGCCTCTTCGACGGCTACTCGGGGGCGTCGGCGAGCTGCACCGGTGACACCTACGCGGGGCCGAGTGAGCTGTCCGAGCCGGAGAACCGCAACGTCGACTGGCTGGCCCAGCGGCCCAACATGAAGTTCTCGATGAACCTGCACTCCTCCGGCAACTACTTCATGTGGTCGCCGGGCGCGTACGCCACCCCGGGTCGGATCTCCGCGCCCCGGCCGACGCTGGCCGACGAGTCGTTCTTCTGGGGCGCGTCGTCGCGCATCCTCACCGCGATCAAGCGGCACCGCAACATGGCGGTCACCCCGGCCCGCACCGGCCCGATCTCCGACGTGCTGTACTCGGCGGCGGGCAACTCCGGCGACATGCTCTGGTACAAGTACGGCATCTACGCCTGGAACTTCGAGGTGGGCACCAGCTTCCAGCCCACCTGGGACGAGGCGCACCAGGAGACCATGGAGTTCAGCAACGGCCTGGTCGAGCTGCTGCGGGTGGCCCGGGACTTCGACAAGGACAAGAAACGCCCGACCAGCACCCTGGCGGTCACGCCGAGCGCCACCGAGGGCTCGGTCAGCGTCCGGTTCGACACCAGCGAGCCGGCGGCGGTGTTCTACACCCTCGACGGCTCCCGGCCGACGTTCGCATCCACCCTGTACGCCTCGGCGGGCATCCGGGAGGGGGGCGAGACGCTGACCGTCCCGGCCGGCACCAAGGTGCACTGGTTCTCGGTGGACGCCGCCGGCAACATCGAGCGCAACTACCGGCCGGACGACGACAGCCTGACCTTCAACCGGGGCTGGGCGACCCTGCCCACCGGCTGAGGCCGACACCAGCGGGGGTCCGCGCGGTCGGACCCCCGCTGGTCGGCCCGGGTCAGTCCTGCGCCCGCCACCGGTAGAACTCGGTGGCCACGGCATCGAGCGGGCTGCCCCAGGTGTCCGGGTCGAACGGGCTGATGTACGGGCTGAGATCGTCCATGATCTTGGCGAAGACCGGTTGGTCGTGGCGTTGCTCCACGGCACCGTCGAACGACTCGCCGACGCGCTCCAGCACGTGCAGGTAGACGTCGTCGATCGAGTACAACCACCGCCCGGTGACCCCCATCATGGCGGGCAGCGGGCCGGCGTCGGACTCGGCGAAGATCTGCGCGACGGTGGGTTCCGCACCGGGCTTGATCCGGGCCACGATGACCGTCCGGCTCGGCTCGCCCGCGTCGGCCGGCGGCTCGGCCGGCGCCCAGGAGTAGAACTCCTTCGCCACCGAGTCCGACGGGTTCTGCCAGTCCCTCGGGTAGGGCGTCACGTACGGGGCGATCTGCTCGGCGATCTGCTGGAAGGCGGGCAGGCCCCGGGTCTGCCCGGTCACCCTCGGGTCCGCGTCACGCTCGATCAGGTGGATGTAGAGGCCGTGGAACGACAGCAGGGTCCGCCCGACCACGCCCAGGTCCTGCGGCCGGGTGGTCCGGTCGTAGTAGCCGAACACGTCGGCGACGGTCTGCTCGCTGCCCGGCACCATGGAACAGACGATCACGTTGCGGAAGGTCATCGGAACTCCTCGGGGATCAGACGGTACGGGTCGGCTCGGTGGGACGGGGGCGACTGGCCGGCGGGTACGACACCGGCGGCGCGGAGGCGGTGAACCGGACCGGCAGCTCCAGCAGCCCTCGGAACGGGGACGCCGCCGGCAACCGGCGCAGCTCGGCGGGCGGCACCCCGAGGCGCAACCCGGGCAACCGGCGCAGCAGCGCCGCCAGGGCGATCTGGGCCTCCATCCGGGCCAGGGAGACCCCGAGGCAGTAGTGCACGCCGTGGCCGAACCCGAGGTGCGGACCACGGACCCGGCGCAGGTCCAGCCGGTCCGGGTCGACGAAGTGCGCCGGATCGTGGTTGGCGGCGTTGAGCACCACCCCGACGATCGACCCGGCCGGGATGCGTACCCCCTGGTATTCGACGTCCTCGGTGGCGACCCGGGGGCTGGCCACCGGCAGCGGGCCGTCGAAGCGCAGCAGTTCCTCGATCGCCGAGGGCAGCAGGTCCGGGGTGTCGCGCAGCAGGTCGAGCTGTTCGGGGTGGGTCAGCAGGGCCACCGTCGCGTTGCCCAGGAAGTCGGCGGTGGTCTGGTGCCCGGCGAACAGCAGCAGAAAGGTGGTGGTGACCAGCTCCGCCTCGGACAGCCGGCCGTCCTGGTCGCAGGCGTCGATCAGCGCACTGATCATGTCGTCGGCCGGGGCCGCCCGTTTGGCGGCCACCAGCTCCACCAGGTAGTGGTGCAGCCGTACCTGCGCCTCGCCGACCGCCGCCCGCTCCTGCGCCGGGGGTCGCCGCGCCGACCCGGAGGTCCGGATCACCTGGGTCCAGTCCAGCACCCGCTCCTGGTCGGCCCGGGGCACCCCGAGCAGCTCACAGATCACCACCATCGGCAGCGGGATCGCGAAGTCGTGCATCAGCTCGGCCCGGCCCTGCGCGACGAACCCGTCGATCAGGTCGTCGACGATCTGCCGCACCCGGGGGCGCAGCGCCTCGATCCGGCGCGGCGCGAACGCCTGCGACACCAACCGGCGCAACCGGGTGTGCTCCGGCGGGTCCGCGTTGAGCATGTTGCGGTTCAACGCCTCGGAGTTCGGGCCGAAGAGTTGCAGGTAGTGCTGCCCGGGGCCGTAGAGGTCCTTGGACAGCCGGGGGTCGGTCAGCGCCGTACGCGCGTCGTCGAACCGGGTGAGCAGGTACGAGTCGAACCGGGGCGAGCTGACCGGGCAGACCGGGGCGTCCGCCCGCAGCCGGGCGAAGGACGGGTAGGGGTCGACGGCGAACTGCTCGGTGTAGAGCTGTGCGGCGGGCACCGGCTCGGTCATCTCGTCTCCTCGGGCGCGCTGGGCATGCTGTGCAGCACCTGGTAGGTGTGTCGTTCGGCGGATTCCCGCAGGTCCCGCACCACCCGCAGCAGCCGGTCACGGTGCTCGCTGCGGCCGAAGGCGTCGAGCCGTTCCCGGTCCGCCCAGTCGCTGATGATCAGGTAGCTGCGCGGGTCGTCGGCGTCGCGGACGAGGTCCTGGCGCAGGCACCCGTCGAGCTGCCGGATCTGCTCCGCCGCCGAGAGCCACTCCGCCTCGAACCGCTCCGCGCAGCCCTCCCGGGTACGCATGGCGAGCACCGTGCGCACCGGCGTCATCGCGCACCACCGAAGACCAGGTGCAGGTTCTTGCGCAGCGCGTCGGCGTCGACCGGTTGGCTGCGGAAGCCGACGTGCCCGTCCGGGCGGATCAGGTACAGGGCGGTGCCGGTCACCCCGTACCGGGCGCGGAACTCACCCCCGGCGTCGCGCAGCACCGGCGGCGCGAGCAGCCCCGGGTCGTCGGCGTCCGGGCTGATCAGCAGGTACGCGTCGACCTCACCCCGGGTCAGGGCACGGACGTCGGCGCAGAGCCCCGACACGGCCGCCACCGCCGCCGGTTCGGCCGAGGCGTCGGCGTAGACCAGCAGGGTGTGCCGGGTGCCGCCGGTCAGCTCGCGCAGCCGCAACGGGTGCCCCACCCCCCGCCGGGTCAACCCGCCCAGGTCGGGGGCGCACTCACCGGGGCGCGGGCCGGTACGCAGCGCCTCGGGATCGGTCACGCACTCCCCGACCAGCGGGCTGTCGGCATAACTGAGCAGCAGCGACATCTCCTGGCGGAACTGCCGTTCCAGGTCGGCGCGGTCCAGTTCGTCGGTGAACGCCATCCGAACCGCCCGGCCGACGATCTCCTCGCCCTCCGGGCGACGTTCGGCCTCGTAACTGTCGAGCAGGCCGGGGGCGGCCAGCCCCCGCGCCGCCAGCGCCACCTTCCAGGCCAGGTTCCAGGCGTCCTGGATGCCGGTGTTCATCCCCTGTCCCCCGGCCGGCGGGTGCAGGTGGGCCGCGTCACCGGCGACGAAGACCCGGCCGTGGCCGTACCGGTCGACGATGCCGTGGCTGATCCGGAACACCGACGACCAGCGCAGGTTCGCCGCCCGGGTGCCCGGTGGGGCCAACCGGGTGAGCGCCGCCTGCACGTCGTCGAGGGTCGGCTCGGCCAGCTCCTCGCTGAACCCGGGCGGGGCGTCCCGACCGCCGGTCTGGGCGAAGAACCGGGGTGGCGCGAGGGTCGCGATCCGGTACCGGCCCGCACCGCGCAGCGGTACGCAGACCAGCATCCCGTCCATCTGACCGTCGGTCTCGTGCAGGAACCGCAGCAGGTGCCCCGGTGGCATGTCCCAGTTCACCTCGACGTCGGCGAGCATGAACAGCTGCGGAAACCGGCCCAGCCCGCCGGAGAACGTCAGCCCGAGCAGGTCACGGACCCGGCTGTGCGCGCCGTCGGCGCCGATCAGGTACTGCGCCCGGACCGTCTGGGTGCCGCCCCCGGCGAGCGCCAGGGTGGCCAGTACGCCGTCCGCGCCCTGGGTGAACCCGGTCAGCTCCGCCCCGCGCTGCGGCCGTACGCCGAGGGTCGCCAGCCGCTCGGTGAGGATCCGCTCGGTCTCGTACTGGGGCAGGCCGAGGTGCGCGTACGGCAGGTCGGGCAGCTCCCAGCTCATCCGGTGGGTCTGGGTGCCGTTGACGAACACCACGTTGCCGGTGAGCCAGATCCCGGCGTCCATCGCCTCCCGCGCGATGCCCTGCTGCGCCCAGATCTCCATCGTGCGGCAGTGCACCCCGATCGCCTTGTCCGCCTGACCGGGCGGGGCGGCCCGCTTCTCCACCACCTGGCAGTCGATGCCGCGCCGGGCCAACTCGACGGCGGCGGTCAGCCCGGTCGGCCCCGCCCCGACGATCAGTACGTCCGTTGTCGTGTGCACGTCGGTCTCCCTACCGGTACTGGCTGCCCGGCCGGTGCCGGGATGAGCCGCGAGGTGGAACAGTCGGCGGCGGAAGTCGAGCAGGAACGGCGCGATCGGCCCGGCCTCCTCCCGCGCGTGCGCCGGGTTGGCCACCCAGCGGTGGAACTCCGCCTCGGTGCGCCACTCGGCGAAGATGTGATGGACGTCGGTGTCGGGCTCGCGCAGCAGCTCCTCGCGCAGGTAGCCGGGGACCCCGGCCATCCGGGCGGTCACCTCGGCGTGGCCGCGGTGGAACTCGGCGAGCCGGGCGGCCGGGACGGTGACCTCGACGTCCACCAGGAGCGTCGGGTGCCCGCCGGGCCGGTCGCGCATCACCCGCCGGTCGGCGGCGGTGGGCGGCGCGCACCCGGCACGCAGGGCGTCGGCGAGGCCGGCGGCCACCGGGCCGCGCTCGTAGTCGAGCAGGGCGTCGTCGTCGACCCACTCGGTGGCGATGACGAACGTACGCGGGTCGTGCGCGTCCACGAACAGGTCCCGACGCAGGTTGCCGGGCAGCCCGTCGAGCTGTGCCGCAGCCGTGCGCCAGGCCGACCGGACGGCCTGTTCGGCACCGGGGCGCGCGCGGATCCGGAGCATTGTCCTGATCATGGAGTCTCCTTGACGGCCTGCCCGTGACGAGGGTCCCGACCGCCGGGGCCTGCACCGGCGCGTCGTCGCTCGACCCTGTCGCAGCGCGCGTCACCCCGGCGTCACCGGCCGGGCGACCCGGGTCGACCACCGTTGACGCCGCCGGGACGGCCCACCCGCCCGGACCGTTCCCGCCGCCGGACGCACACCGACGGCCGGTACCGCACGCGCACGGCGGGACCGGTCGGGGTGGCTCAGGGGCGGCGGTTGCCGCTGCTCGCGCGGACGACGAGGACCGGTTCGACCTGGGGTCGGGGCGCGTCCGCGCCCGCACCGTCGAAGAGTTCCAGCAGCGCCGCCACGCACCGCCGGCCGACCTCGTCGAAGTCCTGCCGCACGGTGGTCAGTGGCGGGGAGAGGTATTCGGCCTCGGGGATGTCGTCGAAACCGACCACGCTGACGTCTTCGGGAATCCGGGCGCCCCGCTGGTGCAGGGCGCGCAGCAGACCCAGTGCCTGGTGGTCGTTGGCGCAGAAGACCGCCGTCACGTCGGGGCGCTCCACCAGGGACTGGCCCAGCTCGTAGCCGGCCCGGGGGCTCCAGTCGCCGACGATGACCGGCGGGACGCGGCGGCCCGCCTGCTCCAGGGTCTGCCGCCACCCGTCGACCCGGTCGCGGGCCTCCAGCCAGTCCCGGGGCCCGGCGATGTGCCACACCGTCTCGTGGCCGAGGTCGAGCAGGTGCCGCACCGCCAGCCGGGCCCCGGCCACCTGGTCGACGGAGATGCTGGGCAGTTCGCCGCGTTCCCCGCTGGCCTCGACCACCACCGCGGGCACCCCGGTGGGCAGGCCGTGCACGGCGACCGACGCCGTCATCATCGGGGTGATGACGACGACGCCGGCCACCGACTGCTCGGTCAGCGCGTCGATGGCCGAGCGCATCCCGCTACGGTCCAGCCGCTCCAGGGTGACGATGCTGATGCCGTACCCGGCGGCGCGGGCGGCCCGCTCGATGCCCAGCAGGGTGGCCGCCGGGCCGAACAGGATGGTGTCGAAGCTGACCACGCCGATGACCCGGGAGCGGCGGCCGGCCAGCCCCCGGGCCAACGCGTTGGGCCGGTAGTTGAGCTGGTGCACGGCACGCAGCACCCGCTCCCGGGTCTCCGGCCGAACGCTCGGGTGGTTGTTGAGCACCCGGGACACGGTCTGGTGCGACACCCCGGCGAGTTGCGCGACGTCGCTCATCACCGCGGCGCGTTCGGGCCGCTGCTGGCCCATGGCGGGTCAGAAACCCCGGGCCAGGCGGTAGTAGGCCTGGTTCCAGCGCAGCTCGTCGGCGAACCGGCGGGGGGTCGTGTCGGCGTCGATGACGACCAGTTCGGTGCCGACCATCTCGGCGAGGTCGTGCAGCTCCTCGACCCCGACGGCCTGGGACAGCACCGTGTGGTGCGGGGCGCCGGCGGTGAGCCAGGCCTCCGCCGACGCGGCCAGGTCCGGCCGGGGCCGCCACACCGCCCGCGCCACCGGCAACTTCGGCAGCGGGTACGGCGGCGCGACCACGTCGATCTCGTTGGCGACCAGCCGGAACCGCTCCCCCATGTCGGCCAGGCCGAGCACCACGGCCGGGCCGGGCTGGGCGTCGAAGACCATCCGGACCGGGTCCTCCCGGCCACCGATGCCCAGCGGGTGGATCTCGACGTTCGGGGTGGCCGCCGCGATGGTCGGGCAGACCTCCAGCATGTGCGCCCCGAGCACCAGTTCCCGGCCCGGGGTGAGGTCGTAGGTGTAGTCCTCCATGAACGAGGTGCCACCGGTGGTGCCGACGGACATCGACTTGAGCGTGCGCACCAGCACCGAGGTCTTCCAGTCGCCCTCGCCGCCGAAGCCGTACCCGTCGGCCATCAACCGCTGCACGGCCAGGCCGGGCAGCTGACGCAGCCCGCCCAGGTCCTCGAAGTTGGTGGTGAAGGCGCGGAACCCACCGGCGTCGAGGAAGTCGCGTAGCCCCGCCTCGATCCGGGCGGCGTAACGCAGCGAGTCGTGCCGGTCGCCGCCGGAGCGCAGCGCGGCGACCAGGCGGTAGCTGTCGTCGTACTCCTTGACCAGGTCGTCGATGCGCGCGTCGGCGACCGCGTCGACGGCCTCGACCAGGTCGTTGACCCCGTAGGTGTTGACCGAGACGCCGAAGCGCAGCTCGGCCTCGACCTTGTCCCCCTCGGTCACCGCGACGTCGCGCATGTTGTCGCCGAAGCGGGCCAGCCGCAGCGACCGCATCTCGGCGTGCCCGATCGCGGCCCGGGTCCACGCGCCGATCCGGGCGGCGACCCGGGGGTCGCTGACGTGCCCGGCGACGGTCTTGCGGGCGACACCGAGCCGGGTCTGGACGTACCCGAACTCCCGGTCGCCGTGGGCGGCCTGGTTGAGGTTCATGAAGTCCATGTCGATCTCGGACCAGGGCAGTTCCACGTTGGCCTGGGTGTGCAGGTGCAGCAGCGGGGTACGCAGCGCGTCCAGCCCCGAGATCCACATCTTGGCCGGCGAGAAGGTGTGCATCCACGCGATCACCCCGACCGCACCCTGGACGGCGGCGTCGCGGCAGACGGCCAGGATCTCGGCGCTGGAGGTCAGCACCGGCTTCCAGACCACCCGGGCCGGGACGGCCGGGTCGGCGTCGAGCCGTTCGGCGATCCGTCGGGACTGCTCGGCCACCTGGCGCAGGGTCTCCGGGCCGTACAGGCCCTGGCTGCCGGTGAGGAACCAGACCTCGGCGACCGGGGATGGGTTGGTCATGGGCGTTGCCTTCCGGTGGGACTGGCGAGGGTCACTTGGTACGGATACCAACGAGGCGTTGGAGCAGGATGAACACGAACAGCAGGCCACCAATGACGATCTTGGTCCACCACGAGTTGAGCGTGCCGTCAAAGGTGATCAACGTCTGGATGATGCTGAGCACCAGCACCCCGAGCAGGGTGCCGAAGACGTACCCGGAGCCGCCGGTGAGCAGGGTGCCGCCGATGACGACCGCCGCGATCACGTCCAACTCCATGCCCACCGCGATCAGCGGGGCACCCGACAGGGTGTAGAACGACAGCAGGATGCCGCCGATCGCCGAGCAGAGGCCGCTGATCGTGTAGACCGCGATCTTCGTACGGCCCACCGGCAGGCCCATCAGCAGCGCGGACTGCTGGTTGCCGCCGATGGCGTACACGTTGCGCCCGAGCCGGGTGTACGCCAGCACGGCCGCCGCCACGGCCACCACCGCGACGGCGATCAGCGCGCCGACCGAGACGAAGTTCTCGCCGAGGTGGATGCGGTGCTGGGCGGCGCTGGTCCAGAACCCGTCGGTGATCGGGATCGAGGTGGTGCTGATCCAGGTGCACACCCCCCGGGCGAAGAACATCCCGGCGAGCGTGACGATGAACGGCTGGATGTCGAAGAAATGGATCACGCAGCCCATCGCGAACCCGAGGATCGGGCCGAGCAGCAACGCGATCACCAGCACCAGGGCGGGGTGCAGGCCGTTGCCCAACAGGGAGGCCGACACCATCGCCGTCATCGCCACCACCGACCCGACCGACAGGTCGATGCCCCCGGTGAGGATGACGAAGGTCATCCCCACCGCGACGACCAGCAGGAAGCCGTTGTCGATGAAGACGTTGAAGACGACCTGGATGTTGGAGAACGCCTGGTACTGCGCAACACCGATGGAATACATAACCAGCAGCAGCGCTGCGGTGGCGAGCACCGGCACGTGCCGGGGTGGCACCCGCCACCAGGCACGGCCCGGGCGGGCGGCCAACGGGGTCGTGGTCATGCCGGAACCTGCTCCTTCTCTGTGCCGACCGGCTCCACCGGAGTCACCGGGACGCTGCGCCGACGGCGGAACCGCGCCCGGAAGGCCGGGGCCTGGATGAGACAGACCACGATCACCACGACCGCCTTGAACAGCAGGGACGTCTGCGGGTCGATGTTCATGGCGTACACCGAGGTGGTGAGGGTCTGGATGAGCAACGCGCCGACCACCGTGCCGCCGAGGTAGAACCGGCCGCCGGCCAACGCGGTGCCGCCGATGACCACGGCCAGGATGGCGTCCAGCTCGACCCAGAGCCCGACCGCGTTGCCGTCGGCGCTGGAGACGTTCGCCGTCATCATGAACCCGGCGATGGCCGCGCAGGCGGCGCTCACCACGTACACCAGGAAGGTGATCCGCCGGGAACGGATGCCGGCCAACCGGCTGGCCTCGGCGTTGCCGCCGACCGACTCGATGATCATGCCGAGCGCGGTACGCCGGGTCAGCACCGCCACCAGCAGGGTCACCGCGAGGGCGATGACGATCGCGAACGGCAGGGTCAGCAGGTGCCCCACCCCGATCACCTTGTAGGGCCCGCTGTTGATGGTGATGATCTGCCCTTCGGCGATCAACTGGGCCAGGCCCCGGCCGGCCACCATCAGGATCAGCGTGGCGATGATCGGTTGGATGCCGATGCCGGCGACCAGGATGCCGTTCCAGGCACCGAGCAGCAGGGCCACCCCGAAGCCGAGCGCCACCGCGGTGAGCACCACGCCCAGACTGTTCTGGTCGGGCTGCTCGCTGATGTAGAGGCAGGCCACCGCACCGGCGACCGCCGCCACCGCACCCACCGAGAGGTCGATGCCGCCGGTGGCGATCACCAGGGACATGCCCAGGGCGACCAGGATCAGCGGGGCGCTGAGCCGGACGATGTCGATCAGGCTGCCGTAGAGGTGGCCGTTCTTCAGCTCGATCGACAGGAAGCTCGGCCGGTAGACGGCGTTCGCGACCAGCAGCAGCACCAGCACCACGAGCGGCCAGAACAGCCGGTGGCTGGTGACGCCCGCAGCGCGGGCCCGTACGGTGCTCATGCCGGCACCGACCCTTCCTGGGAGCTGCCGCTGGCGATGACCTGCATGACGCGGGCGGCATCGAGGCTGTCGTCGTTGGTGAGTTCGGTGACCAGCTGCCGGTCGCGCATCACGGCGACCTTGTGGCTGAGCCGCAGCACCTCCTCCAGCTCGGCGGAGATGAACAGCACCGCCATTCCGCCGTCGGACAGCTGCGCCACCAGACGCTGGATCTCGGTCTTGGCGCCGATGTCGATGCCCCGGGTCGGCTCGTCGAGGATCAGCAGCCGGGGTTCGGTTATCAGCCACCGGGCCAGCAGCACCTTCTGCTGGTTGCCGCCGGACAGGTTACGCACCGGCATCTCCGGATCGGCCGGCCGGATGCTCAGCGCCTTGATCCAGTGCTGGACCAGTTCGTCCTGCCGGCGGCGCGGCACCGGCCGCAGCCAGCCCCGGGCCGCCTGCATGGCCAGGATGATGTTCTCCCGCACCGACAGCTCACCGACCAGTCCCTCGGTGCGGCGGTTCTCGGAGCAGAACGCGATGTCCCGGTCGATGGCGGCCACCGGGTTGCGGATCGCCACCGGGGCACCGTCCACGGCGAGCCGGCCGGCATCGGCGCGGTCCGCGCCGAAGAACAACCGGGCCACCTCGGTACGCCCCGAGCCGAGCAGGCCGGCCAGGCCGACCACCTCGCCCTGGTGGATGGTGAGGCTGAACGGCGCGACGGAACCGGACCGGCCGAGCCCGTCGGCCGCCACCAGGGGGGTGCCCTGTTCGAGGGTCGCCCGGTCGCCGCCGCTGGTCGCCTCGTCGAGGCGTTCCAGGGCGTCCAGCTCCTTACCGATCATCTTCTCCACCAACGCGATCTGCGGCAGTTCGCTGGTGAGGTACTCGCCGACGAGCCGGCCGTTGCGCAGCACGGTGATCCGGTCGGCGATGGCGTACACCTGGTCGAGGAAGTGGGTGACGAAGATGATCGCGATGCCGTCGTCGCGCAGCTGCCGCATGATCCGCATCAGCTGGGCCACCTCGTCGGCGTCCAGGCTGGAGGTGGGCTCGTCGAGGATCAGCACCCGGGCCCGGATGTCGACGGCGCGGGCGATCGCGACCATCTGCTGCACGGCCAGTGAGTAGTTGCCGAGCAGTTCGCTGACGTCGATGTGCAGGTCGATGCGGGCCAACAGCTCCTGCGCCCGGCGGCGCATCTCGCGCCAGTTGACCGCGCCGAGCCGGCGCGGCTCCCGGCCGATGTAGATGTTCTCCGCCACCGACAGGTTGGGCAGGAGGTTGACCTCCTGGTAGACGGTGCTCACCCCGGCGGCGGTGGCCTGCATCGGGCCGGAGAAGGAGACCTCGTCGCCGTCGAGTGTGATGGTGCCGGAATCGGTGCCGTAGACGCCGGTCAGCACTTTGATGAGGGTGGACTTCCCGGCGCCGTTCTCGCCCATCAGGGCGTGCACCTCACCGGGAAAGAGCCGCAGGTCGACGCCGTCGAGGGCGCGGACCCCGGGGAAGATCTTGCTGATCGCGGTCATCGTCAGGACCGGATGCCTCTCCGACATCCCACCGAACCTTTCGTCGGAAGCGGAGGCCGCCGCGCCGAACGCGGCGGCCTCCGGTCGGATCAGTACTTCCGGTTGGGCAGGGCCGCCTTGGCCTGCTCCTGGGTGAAGGTGGTCTCCTCGGTCTCGACCCGGGCCGGGACCTCCTCGCCGGCCTTGACCTTCTTGGCCAGGTCCATCAGCTGCGGGCCGAGCAGCGGGCTGCACTCCGCGATGAAGTTGAACTTCCCGTCAGCAAGCGCCTGCATGCCGTCCTTGACCGCGTCGACGGTGATGATGGTGATGTCCTTGCCGGGCGTCTTGCCCGCCGCGGTGATCGCCTCCAGCGCGCCCAGGCCCATGTCGTCGTTGTGCGCGAAGAGCACGTCGATCTTCGGGTTGGCCTTGAGGAACTGCTCCATGACCTGCTTGCCGCCGGCCCGGGTGAAGTCACCGCTCTGCGAGGCGACGACCTTCAGGTTGGGGTTGGCGGCGATCGCCTCGGCGAAGCCCTTCTTGCGGTCGTTGGCCGGGGCCGCGCCGGTGGTGCCCTGGAGCTCGACGATGTTCACCGGACCGGCCGCGGACGCCTTCTCCTTGACCAGCCACTCGCCGGCGAGCTTGCCCTCCTTGACGAAGTCCGAGCCGATGAAGGTCTTGTAGAGGCTCTTGTCGGCCGAGTCGACGGCCCGGTCGGTCAGGATCACCGGGATCTTGGCGTCCTTGGCCTCCTTGAGCACGGTGTCCCAGCCCGACTCCACCACCGGCGAGAAGGCGATCACGTCCACCTTCTGCTGGATGAAGTTGCGGAGCGCCTTGATCTGGTTCTCCTGCTTGCCCTGCGCGTCGTCGAACTTCAGCTCGATGCCGGCCGCGGTGGCGGACTCCTTGATCGAGTTGGTGTTCGCCGTCCGCCAGCCGCTCTCCGCGCCGACCTGCGAGAAGCCCATGACGAGCTTGCCGTTGCCGCTGCCGCCGCTCTTGTCGTCACCGCCGGTGTCGCTGTTGCCGCAGCCGGCGAGTCCGCCGGCCAGCAGGCCGACGGCGAGCATCGCGCCGAGGCCACGCCGGGTGAGGGTAATACCGGTCTTCGCCATGTGAAGACTCCTTGTACGGGGATGAGGTGGGGGATGGTGCTACTGCGGGAAGGACCGGCCGGACGGCACGCCGGACGGACCGGACCTTCCAGGGGTGGTGCATCGGGTTGCGGTGGATCGACCGGTCCGCACGGGGCGGCCGGTGGCGAGGACGGGCGGGGCCGCGGTTACGGCCCCGGTTGCCCGTAGACGTTCTGGTAGCGGTGGTAGAGGGAGTCGATGTCGGCCTGGGCCATCGGCACGGGGGTGCCGAGCGACCGGGCCAGGTACGCGGTCCGGGCCACGTCCTCGCACATGACGGCGGCCTTCACCGCCGAGCGGGCGTCCCGGCCGATGGTGAACACGCCGTGGTTGCGCATCAGCACCGCCGGTGAGCGGTGCCCGGACAGGGTCGCCACGATGCCCTTGCCGATGTCGTCGCCGCCGATGAGCGCGAACGGACCGACCGGGATCTCGCCGCCGAACTCGTCGGCCTGGGCGGTGAGGTGGCACGGGATCGCCTCGCCGCAGGCGGCCCAGGCGGTGGCGTACCCGCTGTGGGTGTGCACCACGCCGCCGACCTCGGGCATCGCCCGGTAGACGTAGGCGTGGGCGGCGGTGTCGCTCGACGGTGACAGGTCACCGTCGACCACGACCCCGTCGAGGTCGCAGACGATCATGTTGTCGGGCCGCAGGTCGTCGTAGGACACCCCGCTCGGCTTGATCACCATCAGCTCCCGGCCGGGCACCCGGGCCGAGACGTTGCCCGCCGTCCAGGCCACCAGGTTGTAGCGCACCAGCTCGCCGTGCAGGGTGGCCACCTGCTCGCGCAGCCGGGCCACCTCGGCGTCGAGGTCGAGGGTCATGCCGGCACCTCCAGGGGGTGGGTGGTCGGGTCGGCCGCGGGGTTGACGGCGGGGCGGCGGGCCGCGTTGCGGATCGCCCGCAGCCGCAGCAGCACGTCGTCGCCGCCCCGACCGAAGTGGTCGTGCAGCCGGCGGTACTCGGCGTAGAGCGCGTCGTAGGCGCGGGCCCGCTCCGGGTCGGGCCGGTAGACCTCGCGGTCGACCCGGCCCATCGCCGCCGAGGCGGTCGGCACGTCGGGGTACGCCCCGGCCGCGACCGCCGCGTGGATCGCCGACCCGAGGGCCGGACCCTGCGCCGAACCGATGATGCCCAGCGGACGCCGGGTCACGTCGGCGTAGATCTGCATCAGCAGGCTGTTGTTGGTGAGCCCGCCGGCCACGATCAGCTCGTCGACCGGGACGCCCGCCTCGGCGAACGCCTCGATGATCATGCGGGTGCCGTACGCGGTGGACTCCAGCAGCGCGCGGTAGACGTCCGGCGGCCGGGTGGCCAGGGTCAGCCCGACGAGCACCCCGCTGAGGTCGTGGTTGACCAGCAGGGAGCGGTTGCCGTTCCACCAGTCCAGGGCCACCAGGCCGTGGGCGCCGACGGGCTGGGCCGCGGCGGCGGCGGTCAGCTCCTCGTGGGAGGCGAACCCGGCGGGGGCGGCGTGCTTGACGTACCAGCCGAAGATGTCACCGACGCCGCTCTGGCCGGCCTCGTAGCCCCAGGAGCCGGCGCTGATCCCGCCGTCGACCACCCCGCACATGCCGGCGACCTCGGCCCGCTCGGTACCGTTGACCACGTGGCAGGTGGAGGTGCCCATGATGGCGACCAGCCGGCCGGGGGTCAGCGCCTGCGCGGCGGCGGCGGTGACGTGGGCGTCGACGTTGCCGACGGCCACCGCGATCCCCTCCGGCAGCCCGGTCCAGGCGGCGGCCTGCGCGGTCAGCCCGCCGGCCCGCGCGCCGAGCTGCGCCAGCGGCCCGTCGATCTTGGCGACGAAGTCGGCGAAGCCGGGGTTCAGCGCGGACAGGTAGGCCGGGGACGGGTAGTGGCCGTCCTGGAGCAGCCCCTTGTAACCCGCGGTGCAGACGTTACGGGTCTCGACGCCGCACAGCTGCCAGACGATCCAGTCGGCGGCCTCGATCCAGCGCTCGGCGCGGGCGTAGACCTCCGGGTCCTCCTCCAGCAGCTGCAGCCCCTTGGCGTACTGCCACTCGGCGGAGATCTTGCCGCCGTAGCGGCCGATCCAGGACTCGCCCCGGGAGTGGGCCAGCGCGTTGATCCGGTCGGCCTGCGGCTGGGCGGCGTGGTGCTTCCACAGCTTCACCCAGGCGTGCGGGCGGGTACGCAGGTCCGGCAGCTCGCACAGCGGCGTGCCGTCGGCCAGGGTGGGCAGCACGGTGCAGGCGGTGAAGTCGATGCCGATGGCGACCACCTGGGCCGGGTCGACGCCGCTCGCGGCGAGCGCGGCGGGTACCGCCTCGCGCAGCACCTCGCGGTAGTCGTCCGGGTCCTGCAGCGCCCAGTCGGCCGGCAGGGGCTGGCCGTCGGCGGCGAGCGTCGTCTCCATCACCGCGTGGCGGTACTCGTGCACCGCCGTGCCCAGCTCGGCGCCGTCGCCGACCCGCACCACCAGCGCCCGACCCGACAGCGTGCCGTAGTCGACGCCGACGACGTACCGGTCCTGCGGGTTCGCGCCTGCATCCATGCCGTTCTCCGTTCAATCGTTGGGGGCAAGTGTTAGCGCTCACATGGAATCCGTCAAGGCGCATCCATGTAACACTGCCGTAACCATCCTGAGCGGCCCCGGCACGGCATCCACCATCACCGCTGCGACCAGCCATCGAGCAGCCGGCATGCGACGACCAGGTGAGCGGTCACATCCGTTCGTCCAGGCCGGCCCTTGACACGCCCGCGCGGGCGGTTCCAGACTTCGGGGCGACCACGTGGCGGGCCGACAGCCGGGCCGGACGGGCGACGACGGATGCCATCCGGCGTCGTCGCCGCCCACCGGCCACCCACGCGGAACGGACCACGGCCTTCGTCCGCGCGGCGGACCACACGGCCTTCGTCGCCACCCGAAGGAGGCCGTGTGCGGATCGTCGACGCCCGGGTCATCGTCACCTGCCCGGGCCGCAACTTCGTCACCCTCAAGATCGTCACCGACGAGGGGGTCACCGGCGTCGGTGACGCCACCCTCAACGGCCGCGAGCTGGCCGTCGCGTCCTACCTGCGCGACCACGTGGTGCCGCTGCTGATCGGGCGGGACCCGGCCCGGATCGAGGACACCTGGCAGTACCTCTACCAGGGCGCCTACTGGCGACGGGGGCCGGTGACGATGAGCGCCATCGCCGCCGTGGACACCGCGCTGTGGGACATCAAGGGCAAGGTCGCCGGCCTGCCGGTCTACCAGCTGCTCGGCGGCCGGTCCCGCGACGGGGTCACCGTCTACGGGCACGCCAACGGCGAGACCGTCGAGGACGTGCTGGTCGAGGTCGCCCGCTACGTCGACCTCGGCTACCGGGCCGTCCGGGTGCAGTGCGGCGTGCCCGGCCTACCCAAGACCTACGGGGTCAGCACCGACAAGCTGTTCTACGAGCCGGCCGACGCGGCCCTGCCCAGCGAGGCCACCTGGTCCACCGCGCGTTACCTCGCGCACGTCCCGACGGTCTTCGCCCGGGTACGCGACGAGTTCGGCCCCACCCTGCGGCTGCTGCACGACGTGCACCACCGGCTCAGCCCGATCGAGGCCGCCCGGCTCGGCAGGAGCCTGGAACCGTACGCGCTGACCTGGATGGAGGACCCGGTCCCCGCCGAGTTGCCGGAGGGCTTCCGGCTGATCCGGCAGCACACCACCACCCCGGTCGCCGTCGGCGAGGTGTTCAACAGCATCTGGGACGCCGCCCAGCTCATCCGGGAACAGCTCATCGACTACATCCGCACCACGGTGGTGCACGCCGGTGGGATCACCCACCTGCGGCGCATCTTCGACCTGGCGGCGCTGCACCACGTGCGCAGCGGCTCGCACGGGGCCACCGACCTCTCCCCCGTCTGCATGGCCGCCGCCCTCCACGTCGACCTGGCCATCCCCAACTTCGGGCTGCAGGAGTACATGCGGCACACCGACGCCACCGACGAGGTCTTCCCGCACGGCTACCACTACGCCGACGGCTACCTGCACCCGGCGGAAACCCCCGGCCTCGGGGTGGACATCGACGAGCAGGCGGCGGCCCGCTACCCGTACGCCCCGGCGTACCTGCCGGTCAACCGGCTGGAGGACGGCACCGTCCACCCCTGGTGAGCGCGGGACCGCCGGGGACGTCTGGGCATCCGACCCACCGAGGTCTACCGTACGTATGCAGGCGGTCACACCGGAGTGGGGATGGTGCCATGACGACAGCACGGACCGGCGCGGGTCGGGCCCGGACGGGCCGGCTCCTCGCCACGACAGTCGCGGTGGCGGTGGGGGTGGCCGGCGGCCTGTCCGCCGGGACGCCGGCCCGCGCCGGCTCGAACGGGCAACAGGTCTACTTCGACTGGGGTCCCGCCTGGGGCCGCGCCACCCTCGAGGGCACCAACAACAACGGACAGTACGTGACCTCCCCGTCGATCTACCTCGGTGCCACCGGCTACGGGGCGTTGAGCGACTGGTGGTGGAAGGGGTGGGTCACGGTGCACTTCTACTACGCCGACGGGACCAGCCGGGACAGCCGTACCTGCTGGGTACCGACCGAGCAGAGCGGTTCGGACTGGACCTCCTGCTTCTGACGGCCACCGCCGCTCCCTCCGGCGGCAGAAGACCCGGCCCGCGCGCCTGCGGCCGCCGCCAGCCACGTCGACGCCACGGTCAGAAGAGGTGAACATGCGGATACCGACGAGAATCGGCAGGATCGCGGTCGGTGCGGCCGTCACGATGGCCGCCGTGACAGCCGCCGCCCCGCCTGCGGTGGCCGGCTCCAACGGTCAGCAGATCGCGTTCAACTACAGCGGCCCGGCCTACGGGTTCGTCTACCTGGAGGGATACAACCAGTCAGGCGACTGGGTCTACTCCCCCTCGATCCCGCTCGACTCGTCCGGCTACGGCCAGCTCTACGGCTGGTGGTGGCGCGGGTTCGTGACCGTCAACTTCTACTACTCGAACGGGACCTGGGCCCGGGGCAGCACCTGCAACGTACCGATCGACCAGTGGGGCGACTGGACCTACTGCTGACCGACCACCCCACCGGACGGGCAGTCAGCGCAGCTCCTTGACCCGGATCAGGTTGCCGGCCGGGTCGCGGAAGGCGCAGTCGCGCACCCCGTACGGCTGGTCGATCGGCTCCTGGACGACCTCGGCGGCACTGGCCTGCACCGTCTCGAAGGTGCCGTCGAGGTCGGGGGTGGCCAGCATGAGCCAGCCGTAGGTGCCCTTGGCCATCATCTCGGCGATGGTCCGGCGCTCCTCGTCGGTGACCCCGGGGTCGACCGCCGGTGGGGCCAGCAGGATCGACGTTCCGGGCTGGCCGGGTGGCCCGACGGTGATCCAGCGCATCCTGCCCGAGCCGACGTCGTTGCGGACCTCGAAGCCGAGGATGTCGCGGTAGAAGACCAGCGAGGCGTCCGGGTCGTCGTGCGGCAGGACGCAGGTGTCGATGGTGAGATCCATGCCGCTCACGCTAGGTGATGATGGTGGCGGGTGCTTCTCGATTCCTGACCGGTCGGGTCACCTGTTTGGTCAGGCACGGCGGCAACTGGGCCGACCCCTGCGCCGCCAACGCCCGGTAGCTGCTCGGCGGCATGCCGACCAGCTCGGCGAAGCGGGTGCTGAAGGTGCCCAGCGACGAGCAGCCGACCGCGAAGCAGACCTCGGTGACGCTGAGGTCGCCCCGACGCAGCAGCGCCATCGCCCGCTCGATGCGCCGGGTCATCAGATAGGAGTACGGTGACTCGCCGTAGGCGCGACGGAACTGCCGGCTCAGGTGACCGGCCGACATGTGCACACCCCGGGCGAGCGCCTCGACGTCCAGCGGTCGGGCGTACTCCCGGTCGATGCGGTCCCGCACCCGGCGCAGCCGGGCCAGGTCGCGGAGCTGCTGGTCGGGGGCGGATCTGCTGCTCACCCCCGTGATCGTGCCACGTCCCGGCGTCCGGCGGGTCGGCCCACGCCGGCCGGATACGCGGCGCTGGTCAGTGGATGCGGCGGCCCCGGGCGTCGGGCACCCCGGACTTGCGGAAGAAGTACGTGTTGACCTGGTCCCGCCACTCGGTCGCACAGCGCAACTGCTCGTCGAAACGCTCGACGACCCGGTCGTACACCGCCTGGTCGATCACCCCGGCGAGCCGGGTCCACCGGTCCCGCATCGCCACCACCTCCGCCACCCCGGCGAAGTGCGTGTCGTAGATGTGCTGGATGACGGTGACGCCGCTGTGCAGGACGTGCGAGTAGGGCACGTGGTGGAAGAAGAGCAGCAGCTCGTCCGGGCACCGCTCCAGCGACTCGTACACCTGGGACCAGGGCGGCGGGTACTGGCCGGCGAAACCGGTGCCGGTCGCGCAGGTCCGGTCCACGCCGACGCCGTCGCGGTCGGCGAAGTGGTAGGTGCCCCACCGGCTGTACTCGTAGCCGTCCACCCCCGGCCCGTAGTGGCCGGCCGGATTGACCATGAAGCCGACCCCCAACGGGGCGGTGTAGCGCTCGTAGGTGCGCCAGGAGTCGTCGAGCACCGCGTGCAGCGTCTCACGGACCAATGCCGGGTCACCCACCGTCGACGCCGGGAAGGTCAGGTCGATCCACTCGTCGAGGATCGCGTCGGCAGCCAGGCCCGGATCCCAGGCCAGCCGCCCGAAGGCGTACAGGTTGGCCTGGGCGAGCGGGTGCCCGCACCAGAACGGGTCGTCACCGACGTTGGCGACGGCGACCAGGTCACCACCCCGGTGCGGCCCGGGACCGGGCACGTCCGCCAGCACGTCGGTGACGCTGCGCTCCGCCGGCCCCCACGGCCGGAAGGCCAGCACCTCGTGCCACCAGGGGGCGAGGTAGCACGCGTGCCACTGCTGGCCGGTGTACTCCTGGGTCACCTGCAACTCCACCGCCACCCGGGTGGCGGGCATCGCCGCGATCACCGGCGACACCGGCTCCCGGGGCTGGAAGTCGACCGGGCCGAACTTCACCTGGAGGACGACGTTGTCGGCGAACCGCCCGTCCAGTGGGGCGAAGTGGTCGTACGCGGCGCGGGCCCGGTCGGTCGTCCGGTCCCGCCAGTCCTGCCGGTGGTCGTAGACGAACGCCCGCCAGTGCACCACTGCCCCGTGCGGGGCGAGCGCGGCGGCCAGCAGGTTCGCCCCGTCGGCGTGGTCACGCCCGTAGCTGAACGGGCCGGGCTGCCCCTCCGAGTCGGCCTTCACCACGTACCCGCCGAAGTCGGGGATGCGCGCGTAGACCCGGCGGGTGGTGCTCTCCCACCAGTCCCGCACCCCGTCGTCGAGGGGGTCGGCGGTGGGCAGGCCACCGAGGACGACGGGAGCGGCGAAGGTCACCGACAGGTGCACCCGGATGCCGTACGGGCGCAGCAGGTCGGCGAGGTCGACCACGTCGTCGAGCCGGTCGGTCAGCAGCCGCGCCTCGGTCAGCCCCACGTTGACGTTGTTCACCGAGATCGCGTTGACGCCGCAGGCGGCGAGCAGCCGGGCGTACGCCCGCAGCCGGTCCCGGTCGCCGCGCGGGCCGCCGTCGCGCCAGAAGATCGAGCCACCGGCGTAGCCGCGTTCCACCTGCCCCATCACCGGGTGCACGGCCACGTTGTCCCAGTGGTCGAGCATCCGGCGGCGCAACGCGGGTCGGTGCGCCCGCGCCGGGTGGTCCCCGGTGTGCGCGGCCTCGCCGAGCCGGACCAGGTGGAACAGCCCGTACAGCAGCCCGGCCGGGGCGTCGGCCAGCACCACCGTCACGTCGTCGACCCGGGTCAGCAGGAACCCCTCGTCGCCGAGCGGCCCGTCGGGGGTCGGGCCCGCCGTCACGGCGGCCGGCACCGCCGACGGCAGCGGTCCCGGGTCACGCAGGGCGAGCACCAGGTCGACGGGGTCGACCGCCGACGCGCCGTCGGTGCCGGTGCGGTCCACCCGTCCGCCGTGTGCGGCGCAGGCCTGCGCCACCTCGGCGAAGACCGTGTCGACCAGCAGACCGTCGCCGTGCACCACCACCCTGCGTACGCCGAGGGGCCGCCACGCCTGCGGCGGCAGCCAGGCGGGATGCGGCCGGGGTTCCCCGGCGCCGCTCACTCCGGCCGGGACGGTGACGGGCCTGGTCATCCGGTGAAGTCCTTCCGCACGATGTCGGTCATCGCCGTGGCGACCCGCAGGTACGCCACGACGAACAGCACGGCCAGCAACGCCAGCAGCGCCTCGGAGAAGAGCACGGTGAGCGCCGCGGCGGCGGCCAGCAACAGCAGGTTGCCGACGGTGACGCCCGGGGTGCGGATCAGGAAGTGCACCGCCAGCCGCAGCACGTCGCGGGTGCGGAAGGTAAACAGCGAGGCGATCACCAGGGCGTTGCCGCCGATCAGCACGAGCAGCACGCCGAGCCCGACCAGCGGCACCGCCCAGCCGGCCGGGACGCCCGCGGCGGACAGGTGGGTGAGGTTGACCCCGAGGACGGTCAGCCACAGCAGCAGCGGCACCCAGAGCCGCAGCACCTGCGGCAGGTTGGCCCGGTAGCCCTGCCAGAACCGGGCCGCGGGGTGCAGGTCGGTCAGGTCGGGGCGTTGGTGGTGCAGGGCGTACAGGGCGGCGGAGACCGCCGGGCCGACGGGGAGCAGGCAGACCGCGACCAGCGGCAGGTTGCTGGCGTCCCGGCCGAGCAGGAGCAGCGGGACCAGTCCGGGCAGGGTGACCAGTGCCAGCAGCAGCCCGACGACGAGCACCGTGTAGATCGACGCGGCGGCCCGCGACAGTGGACCGTCGCCGAACTCCCGCCAGGGCTGCGCGCTCACGACCGCTCGTCCCGGTCCGTCGGCGGGGTGCGTTCGGTGGGGCCGCCGAGCAGCCGGGCCTCGTCCCACCACGGCGGGGTCTCGTCGCGCACCGCCGCCAACTCGACCAGGGTGACCTCGTGCCGGGCCAGGGTGAGGTCGAGGTCGACCCGACCGGCGGTGACCGGCAGGGCCCGGTGGGAGCGGGTCGGCTCGGCGGCCTCCCGCAGGCTGTCCAACTGCCCGGGGCGGGGAGACCGGGGACGGCCCATCTCGCTCCAGGCGGTCCAGGCGTTACCGGCCTCCTCGCTGACCGACGAGCGGAGCAGGAACACCGACGAGGCACCGGGCGGGCCCACCGGCACCGACAGGGCCAGCGGGTGCCGGTCGGGCACCGGCGTGTGGCCCGTCACGTCCACCGGCGCCCAGGCCAGCACGGCGACCCGGCCGTCGGGATGCCGGGTGACCAGGTGGTCCGCACCGCGCGCCAGCACCTCGTCGCCGAGGCGGGCCATGAAGGCGTACAGGTGGTAGGTGGGTTTCTTGATCTGCCGGTGGGTGAGCAGGCCGAACCCGCCGTGGAACAACGCGGTCGGCACCCCCGTCTCCTCGAACATGTCGCTGAACGTCCAGTACGAGAAGGAGTCGACCAGGTCGCCGCCGGCCGCCAGCACCGGGGCGAGGTACGCGGCATGGAAGGCCGTGTCGTGGATCGGGTTGTCCGGCCGGTAGGAGGAGTTGAACTCGGTGATGTGCACCGGCAGCTCCGCCAGGGCGGTGCCGTAGAGGTGCCGCCGGGGCGCGGCGAACTGCTCCAGCAGCGACGACGCCGGGGCCAGCGTCTGGTGGGTGCCGAAGGGTACGTGCTGGGCGGGACCGGAGGTGTAGGCGTGCCGGCTGACGAAGTCGACAGGCACGCCGCGTGCGGCGACGAAGTCGGCGAAGGGTTCCAGCCAGTCGTCCGCGCCGGGTGAGATGGCCGGGCCGCCGACCTGCAACCCGGCGTCGACCTCCTTGACCGCGTGCGCGGTGACCTCGTAGAGGCGGTGGTAGGCGTCCCGGTCCGCACCCTGCCAGAAGTCGGGCAGGTTGGGCTCGTTCCACACCTCGATCGGCCAGCCCCGCACCTCGTCGAGGCCGTACCGGTCGACCAGGTGGGCCACCGTGGCGCGGACCAGGTCGGCCCACTCCGACCAGCAGCGGGGCGGGGTGACGTTGCCCTGCCACCAGAACACCGTCTGCCCGCCGGAGGCCAGCGCCTCGGGCATGAAGCCCAACTCCACGAAGGGTCGGATGCCCAGCCCGAGGTAGGCGTCGACGACCTGGTCGACGTACGTGAAGGAGTGGTGCACCCGCCGTTCGCCGCCGTGCTGGTAGGGACGGTGGACACCGACGCCGTCGCTGAGCAGGCCGTGCCCGCGGATGTGCCGGAAGCCGATGTCCTGCTGGATCAGGGCCAGCGAGTCCTGGTAGTCGCGGCGCAGGGCCAGCTCGAAACGCCCGGTGCCGACACAGTGCCGCCAGGCGTCGGTGAGCCGCCCCACGGGCTGGGCGGGAACGGTGATCCGCATCGTGGTCGTCCTCCGGTGGTCGCCGCGTCGGTGACCGGTCCGGCCGGACCCGTGGCAGGGCCCGGCCGGACCGGGTCGGACCGGGTCGGTCAGCCGTTGTCCTTCTCGAACCGCTCGTGCGCCTTGTTGACCAGGCCGATGTACTGGTCGGCGTTCTTGGCCTTCAGCTCACCGACGTAGGCGTCCCACTCGGTGAGGGGACGCTGGCCGAGGATGAACTTGAGCGTGTTCTGCACGACGTGGTCCTTCAGCGGGGTCTCCCACAGCGACGCCTGCTCCCGCTCCTCGTCGGTGAGCGGGGCCGGCGGGTCCACCGGCAGCGGCGTCCGGGCGTTCATCACCTTCTGGAACTCCATCTCCTCCGGCGAGAAGAACGACTGCACCAGGTCGAGCTTGCCGCCGTAGGAGAACACCCCGTTGCCGAAGCCGAAGTCCTTCTGCAGGTGCTTGCTGCCCTTGGGGTTGAGCCCGATCATGTCGACGTCGGGGTTCAGGGTGTACTTGCCGGCGTCCTTGGTGAAGGTGGTGCCCTCGACGCCCCACTTGGCGAACTCCTGACCGGCGTCGGAGTAGTACAGCCAGTCGATGAACTGCATCATCGCCACGAAGTTCTTGCTGTCCCGGGCCTTCTTGGAGATCATGATGCCGTTCTCCAGCCGGCTGGCCGGGTTGATCTCGCCGGCCGGGCCGACCAGCATCGGGATCTTCGTCAGCTTGGCGTTCGGCAGGGTCTTGGCCAGGTCGGGACGGTAGTCGTTGACCAGGGTCTGGGCGTTGCTGCCGATGACGAAGGACTTGCCGTTGGCGAGCTTCTGCCGGGCCTGCTCATCGGTCTGGGTGAAGCTCTCCGGGTCGAGCAGCTTCTCGGCCACCAGCTTGTTGAGGTAGACGATCACCTGCTTGTACTGCTCGGTGGCGCCGGTGTAGACGAACTTCTTCGCCGCCGGGTCCCAGGTGGCGGGGTTCCAGCTCCAGCCGGTCCGGAGGCCGTGCGCGGCGCCGACGATGCTCAGCAGTTCCCCGCCCGGGTTCGGCTTGCTCCACCGGTCCGAGTACGGGTACGAGTCGGGGTAGCGCGCCTTCATCGCCTTGAGCACGGTGTACAGCTCGTCCCAGGTCTTGGGGATCTGGAGGTTGAGCTGCTGGAGGATGTCGGTGCGCACCGCGATCGAGTATTCCGCCCACGGCTTCTCGTGCAGGCCGGGCAGCAGGTAGAACTTGCCGTCGGACTGTCGCAGCGTGTCGAACTCCGGTTGGAGGTTCCACTTGGCGATCTTGTCCTTGAGGTTGGGCATCAGGTCCAGGTAGTCGCTCACCGGCAGGATCGCGCCGGATGAGACGAAGGCGTTCTCCGACGGGTGGTAGGTCTTCGGCATGATCAGTGGGGCGTCGCCGGCACCGATCAGCAGGCTGCGCTTCTGCTCGTAGTCGCTCAGCGGCACGGCCACCGGTGCGAGCTTGACGTTGGTCCGCTTGGTCAGCTCCGACCAGAACAGCCAGTCGTCCTTGAGCGGATAGTTCGGGTGGTTGTTGTAGAGAATGGAGAAGGACAGCGGTTCGGTGGCCTTGAACTGCTTGTCGATCCCGTAGTCGGCCATCGCGCCGGCCCGGTTGCCGTCGAGGTTCTTGGCCTCCGGGGCGTCATCGGAGCAGGCCCCGACGAGGGTGAGGGTGAGCAGCCCGGCAGTGGCTATCGCCACGCGGCGCCACGTCCTGTGGAACATGGCTCGTCCTTTCGATCGGGTGGTGTGGGGTGCGGTGGAGTGGAACGGTCGGGCTACCCCTTGACCGCGCCGAGCATCACGCCGGACACGAAGAACCGTTGGATGAAGGGGTAGACCGCGAGGATCGGCAGGGTGGTGAGCACGATGGTCACGGCCTGGATGGTGGCCGCCGCCTGCACCGCGTCGGACTCGGCGACACCGCCGGCCGACTGCGCCCCGGTCGCCCCGGCGATGAGGTTGCGCAGGTAGACCGTGACCGGGAGCAGGTCCTGCTGGTCCAGGTAGAGGAACGCGGTGAACCAGGAGTTCCAGAAGGACACCGCGTAGAACAGCAGCATCGTGGCGATGATCGCCTTGGACAGCGGCAACACGATCCGCAGCAGGGTGCCGTACGTGCTGAGCCCGTCGACGGCGGCGGCCTCCTCCAACTCGACCGGCAGGCTCTCGAAGAACGCCTTCATCACCAGCAGGTTGAACACGTTGATCGCGTTGGGCAGCACCACCGCCCAGATGCTGTTCTTCATCCCCAGGCTGGTGATGAGCACGTAGTTGGGGATCAGCCCGCCGGAGAAGAACATGGTGAACACGGCGATCCCGACGAGCACCCCACGCCCTCGGAGCTGGTGCTTGGACAACACGTACGCGTAGCAGGTGGTCAGCACGATCGAGATGGCGGTGGCCACGACGGTGTAGACCACGGTGTTGCGGTAGTTGGTCCAGAACATCGGGTCGGACATCACCAGCCGGTAGGCGGTGAGGTTGAAGCCCTGCGGGACGAGGTTGACCTTGCCCGCGATGATCGGCGCCTCGTCGCTGAGCGACCGGGCCACGATGTTGACGAACGGGTAGAGCGTCACGATCACCACGAGGGTCAGCACGACCCCGTTGACCGCCTGGAACACCCGGTAACCCCGAGTGGGTCGGATGCCCCGGGACCGGCGGGCCCGCACGGGTGGTGTCGTCTTCGGGCCGGCCGTGCCGGGGGCCACGGTCACCACAGGCTCGTCCCGACCGTACGCCGGGAGATGGTGTTCGCCCCGAGGACCAGGATCAGCCCGATCACCGCCTCGAACAGGCCGATGGCGGCGGCGTAGCTGAAGTTGCTCGACTCGAAGCCCAACCGGAACAGGTACGTGGAGATCACGTCGGCGGTCGGGTACGTCAGCGGGTTGTACAGCAGCAGGATCTTCTCGAACCCGACGGCCATGAAGGTGCCGATGTTGAGGATCAGTAGGGTCACCATCGTCGGCCGGATCCCGGGCAGCGTGACGTGCCAGGTCTGCCGCCACCGGTTGGCCCCGTCGATGCGGGCCGCCTCGTAGAGGTTCTCGTCGATGGTGGTGAGCGCCGCCAGGTAGAGGATCGTCCCCCAGCCGACGGTCTGCCAGACCTCCGAGGAGACGTAGATGGCCCGGAACCAGCCCGGCTGCTGCAGGAACGGCACGCCCTCGCCGCCGAGACCCCGGACCAGCTGGTTGACCGAGCCGTCCATCGACAGCAGCTGCATCACCATCGCCGCGACGATCACGATGGACAGGAAGTGCGGCAGGTAGGACACCGACTGGACGAACCGCTTGAGCCGGCGGGCCCGGACCTCGTTGAGCAGCAGCGCCAGCACGATCGGCAGTGGGAAGCAGAACAGCAGGGTCAGCGTGCCCAGCACCAGGGTGTTGGTGAACACCTGCCAGAAGGTGGGGTCGGCGAGGAACAGCCGGAAGTACCGCAGGCCCACCCAGTATTCGCCGAACACGCTGCCGCCGGGGCTGAACCGGCGGAACGCGATCACGTTGCCGATCATCGGCAGGTAGCGGAACACCAGGAAGAACAGCAGCGGCACGACGGCCAGCGAGTAGAGCTGCCAGTCCCGACGCAGGGACCGCCGCCAGGACCGTCGGCGACGGCGTCGCGGGGCCGGGTTCGCCGCCGCCTGTCCCGGGGTCGCCGGGGGCGGCCGTAACGTCTCGGATGTCATCCTCGGCCTCCTATCCGGCGTGCTGGCCGGTCGCGACGGGCTCGACCCGTACCGACGTGAGCAGGTGCCGCTGGACGCCGACCTGACGTTCGTCGCCGGTCAGGCGCAGCGGCAGGGTCGCCGCGGTGTCGCCGCTGGAGCGGCCGAACCGCAGCTCGACGTCGCCGGGTTCGACGATGCGCCGGCCGTCGCGCCCGGTGAACGAGGTGAGGTCGGCCGGCACGGTGAAGCTGACGTGCGCCGCCGCGCCGGGGTCCAGCGGCACCCGGGCGAAGCCGACCAGCCGGACCACGGGCCGGGTGGTCTGCGCGACCGGGTCGTGCAGGTAGAGCTGGACCACCTCGGTGCCGGCCCGGTGCCCGGTGTTGCGCACGGTGATCCGTACCGTCGTCTCGCCGTCGACCGGCCAGGCCGGCGGCCCGTCGACCGGCCCGACGCCCGGCACCACCGGGTCGGTCCACGCGAAGGTGGTATAGCTCAACCCGTGGCCGAACGGGTACGCCGGGGTGGGGTCGATCGAGGAGACCTCGGAGCGTCGGCCCAGCGGCGGCGTCAGGTAGGTGCCCGGCAGGCCACCCGCGTCGCGGGGGACGCTGACCGGCAGCCGCCCGGACGGGTTCACCGCGCCGGTGAGCACCTCGGCGAGCGCCTGGCCGCCGCGCTGGCCGAGGAAGAACGCCTGGACGACGGCGGCGGCCCGGTCGTGGTCGGGGCCGAGCGCGTAGGGCCGGCCGGTCATCAGCACCAGGACCACCGGCGTGCCGGTGTCGAGCACGGCCCGGACCAGGTCGGCCTGGACGCCGGGCAGCCGCAGGTCGTCGGCGTCGCAGCCCTCCCCGGAGGTCCCCCGGCCGAACATGCCGGCGCGGTCGCCGACGGCGAGCACGCACACGTCGGCCGCCGCCGCGGCGGCGACCGCCGCCGGGATGCCCGAGGTGTCCCCGTCGGTGATGGCGCAGCCCGGCTCGTGCACGAGGCCGGGAACCAACCGGGTGAGTTCGTCGCGCAGCGAGGGGATCTCCAGGCCCAACCCGTGCTCGGGGTGCCGGACGCCGACGTGGTTGGGGAAGGAGTAGCAGCCGAGCAGGGCCATCGGGTCGTCGGCGACCGGGCCGACCAGGGCGACCCGCCGGTCGGGGGCGAGCGGCAGCACGCCGTCGTTGCGCAGCAGCACCACCGACTCGCGGGCCAGCCGGACGGCGACGTCCCGGCTGGTCTCGTCGTCGAGGCGTAGGTTTTCCACGTCCTCGGGCAGTTCCTGCCAGTCCGCGTCGAGCAGCCCCAGCTCGATCTTCTGGATCAGCACCCGGCGCAGCGCGCGGTCGATCAGCGCCTCGTCGATCTCGCCGGCCCGCACCGCCGCCACCAGCGGTTCGCCGAAGGCGTCCACGGTGGGCAGTTCCACGTCGATGCCGGCGCGCAGGGCGAGTCGGGCGGCGTCGGCGGCGTCGGCGGCCACCCCGTGCAGGGTCTCCAGGAACCGCACCGCGAAGTAGTCGGCGACGAGGGTGCCGGTGAACCCCCACTCGTCGCGCAGCAGCCGGGTGAGCAGCCCTTCGTCGGCGGCGACGGGCAGGCCGTCGATCTCGGCGTACGAGTGCATCACCGAGCGGGCCCCGCCGAGGCGCAGCGCCATCTCGAACGGCGGCAGGATGACGTCGGCCAGCTCCCGGTGGCCCATCGACACCGGGGCGAGGTTCCGGCCGCCCCGGGAGGCGGAGTAGCCGGCGAAGTGCTTGAGGGTGGCGACGACACCGGCCCGTTCCAGGCCCCGCACGTACGCCGCACCGGTCGTCCCGACCAGGTAGGGATCCTCGCCGATGGTCTCCTCGGTGCGTCCCCACCGGTAGTCCCGGGTGACGTCGAGTACCGGGGCGAGTCCCTGGTGGACGCCGGCGGCCCGCATCGACCGGCCGATCCGACCGGCCATCTCCTCGACCAGCGCGGGGTCGAAGGACGCGCCCCAGCCCAGCGGGGTCGGATAGACCGTGGCCCGCCAGGCGGCGAACCCGGTGAGGCACTCCTCGTGCACCTGGGCCGGGATGCCGAACCGGCTCGCCGCGGCGATCTGCGCCTGGGAGGCGGCCAGCGAGCGGGCGCCCACGACGGGGTCGACCGGCGCGGTGCCGAACGGTCGGGTCAGTTGCCCGAGCCCGTACCGGATGATGTCACTCCACGGCGGGGCCCCGTCGATCATGTCGGCCTGGTGCGGGGCGACCCCCTCGCCGGATGCCTCCGCGCCGACCCAGACCCCGACGAGCTGGGCGATCTTCTCCTCCAGCGACATGACCGGGACCAGCGCGTCGGCCCGTTGCGCGGGTGAGCGTCGCGGATCCCGCCACGGCTGGGTGTCCTGGGGCGTCGGGCCGTCGTCGACGGGCACCTGACTTCTCATGCCACACCTCTCACCATCGACCGCTCCCCCGCCCGCGCCGAACTGACCGACGCGGTGTGCCGGCGGAGGGTTCGAAAATTTCGTAAACAGCGCGTTACCTTTTTCGGGCAACTTAGGAGGCATCCCGGAGACTGTCAAGGGTCTCAAATGCGACATCCGGGAGCGCTCTTCCCGCAAAGGGCATTCACCCCCGTCAAAATCTTCCATCGACGCCGATCCCGCTTTCGCAGCCGACGTGTTAGAGTCCTCCGAAACTTTCGGAAGTGCCTGGTGAGGCTTCGATGACCGCGTCCCGCCCGCTCACCCCACAGTCCTCGGCCACCATCGCCACCATCGCCGAGGAGGTCGGCGTCTCCGTGGCGACCGTCTCGAAGGTGCTCAACGGGCGTGCGGACGTCGCCGCAGAGACCCGGGCGCGGGTCGAGGAGAGCCTGGAGCGCCACCGGTACCGCCGCCGCATCCGCCGGCAGTCGCCCGGCATCGACCAGATCGACCTCGTCTTCCACGAGTTCAACTCCGGCTGGGCGATGGAGATCATGAGCGGGGTGGAGGCGGTGGCCAGCGCCGCCGGGCTCGGCATCGCCATCTCCCAGCTCGACGGGGAGCACCGGCCCGCGCCCCGCCGGCTGGACGCCCTGATCGCCCGCCGACCACTGGGCCTGCTCTTCGTGCTCTGCCACCCGACCCCGTCCCAACAACTCCTGCTGGCCGAGCACCGCATCCCGTTCGTGGTGGTCGACACCGACAGCGCGACCTCGGCGTCGGTGCCGACCGTCGGGTCGAACAACTGGAACGGCGGCCTGTTGGCCACCCGGCACCTGATGGAGTTGGGGCACCGGCGGATCGCCGTCATCTCCGGCCCCCGGGACGTGCTGTGCAGCCAGGCCCGCGCCGCCGGCTTCCGCTCCGCGCACGACCAGTTGGGGCTGGCCGTGGACGTCGACCTGGTGCGCTACGGCAGCTTCTACGTCGACGGCGGGCACGCCCACGGGTTGGAGCTGCTGGCCGGGCCCGACCGGCCCACCGCGATCTTCGCCGGCTCCGACCTGCAGGCCATCGGCGTGCTCCGGGCCGCCCGCCAGCTCGGCCTGCGGGTGCCCGACGACCTCTCGGTGATCGGGTACGACGACCTGCCGGTGGCCGGTTGGACCGACCCGCCGCTGACCACCGTGCACCAACCGCTGCGGGACATGGCCGGCACCGCCACCCAGATGCTGCTGGAGCTGGCCCGGGGTGGCTCCGTCGCGACCAGCCGGATCGACCTGGTGACCGAGCTGGTCGTCCGGGAGAGCACCGCACCACCCGCAACCACCCGCCCCTGACCAGCCGAGGAACCCATGTCTGCCACCGAAGACCTGCGGCGGTACACGCCCGCTGTCGTCGAGCCCGCCGACTTCGACGCGTTCTGGCGTACCACGCTCGCCGAGGCGACCGCCCGGCCGGTGCTCGTCGACGTCCGCCCGCACCGGACCGACCTGCGCCTGGTCGACACCTGGGACGTCACCTTCGCCGGTTTCGCCGGTGACCCGGTGCGGGCCTGGTACACCCGCCCGGCCGGGGTCGACGCCGCGCTGCCCGCCGTGGTCGAGTACGCCGGTTACGGGCGCGGCCGGGGCCTGCCGCACGAGCGGCTGACCTGGCCGGTGGCCGGGTACGCGCACCTGCTGATGGACAACCGGGGCCAGTCCGGGCTGCACGGCGCGGGCGACACCCCGGACCCGCACGGGTCGCCCGGTGGCCCGTGGCCCGCCACCTGGGGCATCCTCGACCCGTACGACTACCACTACCGTCGGCTGATCACCGACGCGGTCCGGGCGGTCGATGCCCTGCGCGCGCTGCCCGGGGTGGACCCGGCCCGGGTCGCCGCCGTCGGCAACAGCCAGGGCGGCGGGCTGGCCCTGGCGGTCGCCGGCCTGCGCGACGACCTCGCGGCGCTGCTGACCACCGCGCCGTTCCTCTGCGACGTCCAGCGCGGGATCGAACTGACCGACGCCGCCCCGTACGGTGAGATCGCCAGGTACCTGGCGGTGCACCGCCAGGTCGAGGAGGCCGTCCGGCACACGCTGTCCTACGTCGACGGGGTGACCTTCGCCCGACGGGCCACCGCGCCCGCGCACTTCGGCATCGGCCTGCGCGACAACGTCTGCCCACCGAGCACCGGCTTCGCCGCCTACAACCAGTACGGCGCGGCGAACGGTCGGGAGGGGACACCGGCGCGGCAGCTGCACACCTACCCGTTCAACGGCCACGAGGGTGGCGAGGCGTGGCAGGTCGAACGGCAGCTGCGCTGGCTCGACGCGCTGCTGGTGGGGGGCACCGAGCACGCGGCGCGGTGACCGGCGGTCGGCCCGCCCGAGCCCGGTCGCCGCGTCCCGCCCCCGGCACCCGGAGGGTGGTTCGTCCGGTCGGCAGCTCACCCGGGCATCGTCACTCACCGATGTTGCTGATGTTAGCGATAACACGATATGGTGCATCCCGGCGGGAGCGCAGGGCACGCTCCGGCTGTGGATCACCGGTTCGTCCACGTCGCGACCGGTGGCCAGCGGCACCTCACGGCGTCCACGACCAGTGACGAGTCCGGGATCCTGGCCGTTGCGCGTGGCGCACCGTCCGCCCATCACCCCATGCAGATCCGCCGGGAAGCGGTGGTCGGTCCGCCCCGCGAGCCGGCGTCCGGGTGGTGCCGACGCACTCCTTCGTCCACCAGCCGGACGAGCCGGCGACCCCCGGGACGGTCGCCGTGCTGCACCGTCCGCACCGCCACCCCAGGGAGTTTTCATGAGCGGCACGAGCTGCCCGAACGCCGGGCCACCCCCGTCCGACCGATCCCACCTCGTCGACGCCGCCCCCGCCGGCCGACGCCTGCCCACCATGCGTCGGGGCCTGCGCCTGCTCGGCCTGGCCACCGCGGCCCTGGTGGCCGCGGTCGCCACCGGGGCCGTGGTGACCGCACCCGCCGCCGCCGAGTCCAACGGTGGGGTACGGGTGATGCCCCTCGGCGACTCGATCACCGACGGGTTCAACGTCCCCGGCGGCTACCGCATCGAGCTGTGGCAGCGGATGGTCGCCGACGGCTACCGGGTCGACTTCGTCGGGTCGATGTTCAACGGTCCGTCCAACCTGGGCGACCACGACCACGAGGGCCACTCCGGCTGGACCATCGCCCAAATCGACGCCAACGTGGTGAACTGGCTGCGGAACACCACCCCGCGTACGGTGCTGCTGCACATCGGCACCAACGACATGTACAACGCCTCCGGCGCCCCGGCCCGGCTCTCCACCCTGATCGACAAGATCACCAACACCGCGCCGAACGCGGACGTCTTCGTCGCCACCATCATCCCGCGCAACGGCACCGAGTCGGCGGTGCGCACGTTCAACGCGGCGATCCCCGGGATCGTGCAGAGCAAGGTCACCGCCGGCAAGCGGGTGCACCTGGTGGACATGTTCAGCGCGGTGGGCACGGCCGACCTGGCCGACGGCATCCACCCCAACGCCACCGGCTACCGCAAGATGGCCACCACCTGGTACAACGCCCTGCGCGCCGTGCCCGGCAGCCTCGGCGGCAACACGCCGACGACCCCGCCGACCACCGCCCCGCCCACCACGCCGCCGCCCACCACCCCACCGCCGACCACGCCGCCGCCCACCACGCCCCCGCCGACCACCCCGCCGCCCTCGTCGGGTTGCCGGGTCGCGTACACGGTCAACGCCTGGAACTCCGGTCTCACCGCCTCGATCAGCGTCACCAACACCAGCAGCACGGCGGTCAACGGCTGGGCACTGGCGTTCACCCTGCCCGGTGGGCAGACCATCACCAGCGGCTGGAACGCCACCTACACGCCGACGAGCGGGGCGGTGACCGCGCGCAACGTGTCCTACAACGGCACCATCGCGCCGAACACCTCGGTCGACGTCGGCTTCCAGGCCGAGCACACCGGCAACACGGCCCGACCGTCCTCGTTCACGCTCAACGGCACCGCCTGCACGGTCGCCTGACCCACCGTCCGGCACCGGCGTGCCCGCACGCCGGTGCCGGACGCCTTCCACCACCGACTCCCACCACCCCCAGTAGGAGTAGCGCATGCGACTCACCAGAAAGTTGCCGGCCCGGGTGTTCCTGGCCGCCGGCCTGATCGCCGCCGGAACAGCCGTCGCCCTGCCGGCCGAGGCCGCCGCGGCCGGCTGCTCGGTCGACTACACCGTCTCGTCCGAGTGGGGCGGTGGCTTCGGCGCGAACGTGGCCATCACCAACCTGGGCGACCCGATCGACGGCTGGACCCTGACCTGGTCGTACGGGGCCGGGCAGCAGGTCACCCAGGCATGGAACGCCACCGTCACCCAGTCCGGCGCCCAGGTGACCGCCCGCAACGTCAGCTACAACGGCGCCATCGCCACCGGAGCCAACGTGTCGTTCGGGTTCAACGGCTCGTGGAACGGCAGCAACCCAAAGCCGACGAGCTTCACCCTCAACGGCGTCACCTGCACGGGCGGCACGACCACCCCGCCGCCCACCACACCCCCGCCCACCACACCCCCGCCGACCACCCCACCGCCCACCACCCCACCGCCGACCACCCCGCCCCCCACCACTCCGCCGCCGACCACCCCGCCGCCCACGACGCCGCCGCCGGGACAGTGGCCGCCGTCGTCCACCTTCAGCAACCCGGTGATCTGGCAGGACTTCGCCGACATCGACATCCTGCGGGTCGACGACACCTACTACTACTCGGCGTCCACCATGCACTACTCCCCGGGCGCTCCGGTGCTGCGCTCCTACGACCTGGTCAACTGGGAGTTCGCCGGCCACTCGGTGCCCAAGCTGGACTTCGGCCAGAAATACGACATGTCCGGCGGCCGGGCATACGTCAACGGGATCTGGGCGTCATTCCTGGGCTACCGCAAGAGCAACAAGACGTTCTACTGGGGCGGTTGCATCGACTTCAACAAGACCTACATCTACACCGCGCCGTCGGCCGAGGGTCCGTGGACCCGGCACACCACCCTCAACAGCTGCTACTACGACGCGGGTCTACTCGTCGACGACGACGACACCATGTACGTCGCCTACGGCAACTCGAACATCAGCGTCGCCCAGCTCTCCGCCGACGGGAAGACCCAGGTCCGCTCGCAGCAGGTGTTCACCACCCCGTCGAGCGTGGGCACCCTGGAGGGCGCGCGCTTCTACAAGCGCAACGGCAGCTACTACATCTTCCTCACCCGACCGGCCAACGGGCAGTACATCCTCAAGGCGTCCAGCCCGTTCGGGCCGTACACCATGCAGCAGGTGCTGCTGAACCTGCCCGGACCGATCTCCGGCGGCGGGGTGCCGCACCAGGGTGGTCTGGTGCAGACGCAGAACGGCGACTGGTACTACATGGGCTTCCAGGACGCCTACCCCGGCGGCCGCGTGCCCGTGCTCGCCCCGGTCACCTGGAACTCCAGTGGCTGGCCGGTGATCCAGCTGGTCAACAACGCCTGGGGCGGCTCGTACCCGTACCCGAACGTGCCCCGGCCGCCACGCCAGGTCAAACCCATGATCGGCACGGACACCTTCGCCGGCACCACACTCGGCCCGCAGTACGAGTGGAACCACAACCCGGACGACACGAAGTGGTCGGTCAACAACGGGCTGCGGCTACAGACCGCGACCGTGACCAACGACCTGTATTCGGCGCGCAACACCCTGACCCACCGGATCCAGGGGCCCCGGTCGACCGCCACCATCGAACTCGACTACTCCACGATGCGCGACGGTGACCGCTCCGGCCTGGCACTGCTGCGCGACCAGTCGGCCTGGATCGGGGTGCGCCGGGACAACGGCGCGACCAGGGTCGCCGTGGTCAACAACCTGACCATGGACAGCAAGTGGAACACCACCAACACCGGCACCGAGGTCGCCGGCGCCGGCATCTCCGGTGGCAGGATCTGGTTGCGGGCCACCGCCGACATCACCCCCGGATCGGGTCGGCAGGGACGTTTCTCCTACAGCACCGACGGGGTCAACTTCATCTCGCTCGGCCCCGCCCTCACCTTCAACAACGCCTGGCAGTTCTTCATGGGCTACCGGTTCGCCATGTTCAACTACGCCACCAGTTCCCTCGGTGGCGCGGTGACCGTCCGGAAGTTCGACCTGGCCAAGTCGTAGGACCCGTCCCACCTCGCCGGCCGACCACCCCCGTGGTCGGCCGGCGAGCCGTATCCCCCACCTCCGACAGGAGCACCCCCATGTCCGCCTCACACCACCCCCGGTCGGCCGTCCCGCCGTACCCGCACCCGCCCGCCACCGCACCCCGCACCGACCTGCCGCCCGCCCGCCACCCCGGCCGGGCCCGGACGGCGGCGCTGATCGTGCTGACCCTGCTGGCCACCCTGCTGACCGCCGCCGCCCCGGCCGGGGCGGCCCCCGCCGTCCGGGTCATCAACCCGCTGGTCGCGCAGCGCGCCGACCCGCACATCGTGCGGCACACCGACGGCTACTACTACATGACCGCCACCGCCCCCGAGTACGACCGGATCGTGCTGCGCCGGGCCACCACCCTCCAGGGCCTGTCCACCGCACCGGAGACGGTCATCTGGCGGCGGCACACCAGCGGGATCATGGGCGCGCACATCTGGGCCCCGGAGATCCACTTCATCGACGGCCGGTGGTACGTCTACTTCGCCGCCGGCGCCACCGACAACGTCTGGGCGATCCGGATGTACGTCCTGGAGGGCACCGGGGCGAACCCACTGACCGCCAGTTGGGCGGAGAAGGGGCAGATCCGTACCCCCTGGGAGACCTTCGCGCTGGACGCGTCGACGTTCGTCACCAACGGGGTGCGCTACCTGATCTGGGCGCAGGCCGAGCCGGGCATCGCCACCAACTCCAACCTCTACATCGCCCGGATGGCCAACCCGTGGACGCTCAGCGGAACCCCCACCCGGATCGCCGTGCCGACCCTGGAGTGGGAGATGCGCGGCGGGGTGAAGGTCAACGAGGGGCCGACCGTGCTGCAACGCAACGGCCGGATCTTCCTCACCTACTCGGCCAGCGCCACCGACGCCAACTACTGCCTCGGCCTGCTGACCGCGTCGGCCGGCAGTGACCTGCTCCGGGCGTCGTCCTGGGTGAAGTCGCCGCAACCGGTCTTCACCAGCAACGCCGCGACCGGCCAGTGGGGGCCGGGGCACAACTCGTTCACCGTCTCCGAGGACGGGCAGAGCGACATCCTCGTCTACCACGACCGCAACTACCGGGACATCAGCGGTGACCCGCTGCGCGACCCCAACCGGCGCACCCGCGTCCAGAAGGTCTACTGGAACGCCGACGGCACCCCGAACTTCGGCATCCCGGTGCCCGACGGGGTCACCCCGGTCCGGCTGCGGTCGGACAACCAGCCCGATCGGTTCGTCCGCCACTGGGAGTACCGGGCCCGGCTGGAGGCGAACGTGACCAACCTCGCCGACTCACAGTTCCGCCTGGTGCCCGGCCTGGCCGGCGGCAACACGGTCTCCCTGGAGTCCACCAACTTCCCCGGCTACCACCTGCGGCACCGCAACTGGGAGGTGTGGGTCGAGCGGGACGACGCGTCGTCGACGTACCGCGCCGACGCCAGCTTCGTGCAGCGGCCCGGCCTGTCCAACGCCGCCGGGGTGTCGTTCGAGGCGGTCAACTACCCCGGCCAGTACCTGCGGCACAGCAACGGCCTGCTCTATCTGCGGACCGTCACCGACGCCACCGGCAACGCCGACGCCACGTTCGTGCTGGAGTGACCGCCGCCCGCCGGGCCGCCCTGACACAGGGGGTGGCCCGGCGGGTGTCGTCCACGGTGGCCGGTCTGCCGGGCCGGTGGGCCGTCGGGCCGGGCGGACGGGGCCGTCCGGGTGGGCAACCCGCCACGTCAGGGTGACCGTCCGGGGACGGAGCGCTACCCGGTCATCGCCTATAGTGGCGTCCATGGCTAGCCGAGCGGTGATGTCGGTCGATGAAGCGCGGGCCTGGCTCGCCGAGGTCATCTCCGGGGCCGAGCGCCTGCACCTGGAGTCGGTCGACGACGGGCGGGTCGTCTCGGTGACCGGCCCCGACTGCCTCGAACTCCGCCTCGACGGCACCATCTCCGGGCCGGCCACGTTCTGGGCGATGGACCTCACCGGCTTCGTCGCGGTCACCGTGCTGATCGGCCCGACACCCGCGATGGTCCTGGCGCACAGCAGCATCAGCTTCCTCGAACCCGCCGAGCCCGGCGAGCTGCGGGTCACCGCCGAGGTGATCAAACTGGCCAGCCGGTCGGCGGTGGTCGACGCCCGCGCCAACGACCGCCGGGGCGTCCTGGTCGCCGCCTCCACCCTGCACTTCGCCCTGCCGTCCCGGGCCACCCGGGCGGCCCTGCGCGCCGAGCACGCCGTCCGGGCCGGCGGCTGACCCGTCCACCCCTGCCCCGGCCGGGACACCGGCGCGTACACCGTCCGGACGGGCCGCCGGTGGATCCGGCCCACGGCGGGGGCACCGGTCCGCCCACACGTCGACAGCCCCGTCCGGGTCACCGGGCGGCTCAGTCCGGGCGGTCCACCACGTGGGTGCGCCGCTGCCAGGGGTAGGTCGGCAGCGCGGTCACCGCCCGGCCCTTCGGCACCGGCACCGGATCGTCCGCGCCGAGCACCCGCACATCCGGATGGGCGGTGCCGGCCGCCACCGCCGTCAGCGCCGCCACCGCCTCCACCGGCCCGGACGCCCGCACCCACACGGCGTGCGCCAGCCGGGTCCGCCCCCCGGCGGCGGTGCCGGCGAACGCCGGATAGTCCGCCGCCGGCAGTGCGGCCAACCGGTCGGCGTAGCGGCGGGCCACCTCACTCAGCGCCGGCCCGGTGGCCGCCGACACCGGGAACCCGTCCACCGACGACGGCGCGGTCGACGGCACCGGCGGTGCCGGCGACAGCACCGCGAAGGCGTTCGTGCCGCTCATCCCGTACGAGCTGGTCGACGCGCAGGCCCCGAACCCGTCGTCCCAGGCGACCGGGGCGACCGGGATCTCGATGCCGGTGCCGGTGAGGTCGATGCGGGGGTTGAGGGTGCGGAAGTTCGCCTGCGGGGCGATCGTCCGACGCTGGAGGCAGAGCACCGCCTTCACCAGCCCGAGCACCCCGGCGGCGGACTCGGTGTGCCCGATGTTGCCCTTCACCGAACCCACGTACAGCGGCGGGCCCTCGGCACGACCGAGCGCCGCCATGATCGCCGACATCTCCGCCGGGTCACCCAGCGGGGTCCCGGTGCCGTGCGCCTCGTGGTAACCGACCTCCGACGGGGTGATCCCGGCGGCGGCCAGCACCGTGTCGATCAGCCCCGACTGGGCGGACACGTTCGGCGTGGTGAACGTCGCCGTCCGGCCGTCGTGGTTGATGCCGGTGCCGCGCAGCACCGCAAGCACCCGGTCGCCGTCGCGCTGCGCGTCGGCCAGCCGCTTCAACACCAGCATCGCGCAGCCCTCGCCCCGGACGAACCCGTTGGCGTCGGCGTCGAACGGGCGCGACCGGCCGTCCGGCGACAACGCGCCGGTCTGCGCCACCGAGCGGGTGGTGCTCGGTGCGAGGATCAGGTTGACCCCGCCCGCGACCGCCGCGTCACAGTCACCCGCCGCCAGCGCCCGCGCCGCCGTGTGCACCGCCACCAGCGAGGACGAACAGGCCGTGTCCAGCGCGAACACCGGACCCCGCAACCCCAGGGTGTACGCGACCCGCCCGGCGGTGAAGCTGTGCCCGTTGCCGATCGTCCAGTATGAGTTGGGGTCACCCGTCAGCCACTGCCGGTAGTCCCGGCCGGTCACCCCGACGAAGACCCCGGTGCCCCCGGCGACGGTGGCGACCGGGATTGCGGCGTCCTCGAACGCCTCCCACACCACCTCCAGCAGCAGCCGGTGCTGCGGGTCGAGGACCCGGGCCTCCCGGGGCGAGATGCCGAAGAACTTCGCGTCGAAGTCGAACACGGAGTCGCAGTAGCCGCCCCGGGTGACCATCCCGTCCCACTGCGTGCCGAACCCGGCCCGGCGGTCGTCGGGCAGCTCGCCGGTGAGGTCCCGGCCGGCCAGGATCGCCGACCAGTACGCGTCGAGGCTCGACACCCCGCCGGGCGCACGGACCGCCATCCCGACGACCGCGATCGGGGTGGGCACTACAGCACCCGACGCATCCAGCCGTGGGTGTCGGCAGCCCGGCCGGACTGGATGTCGAGCAGCCGCTCCCGGAACTGCTGGGTGTACTTGCCCGGTGCCCCGTCGCCGATGGTGAGGGCGAAGTCGTCGCTCTTGAGCCCGATGATCGGGGTGATCACCGCTGCCGTACCGGCGGCGAACGCCTCCGTCATCGACCCGTCGGCGAACCCGGCCCGCATCTCGTCCAGGTCGATGGTGCGCTGCACCGGCTCCAGCCCGTGCTCGGCGGCGAGGGTCAGCACGCTGTCCCGGGTCACCCCGTCGAGGATGGTGCCCAGCCCGGGGGTGAGCAGCTGGTGGTCGCGGGTGACGAAGAAGACGTTCATGGTGCCCGACTCGTCGATGCTGCGCCGCCCCTCACCACCCAGGTAGAGCACCTGCTCGCAGCCGTGACCGAGGGCCTCCCGCTGCGGGGCGAGGCTGGCCGCGTAGTTGCCGCCGCACTTCGCCGCGCCGGTGCCACCGATCGACGCCCGGCTGTAGGTGGTGCTGACCCAGAGCGTGACGCCGGTGACCCCGTTGGGGAAGTACGACCCCGCCGGGCAGGCCAGCACGCAGTAGGTGACCTGCTGGGCGGGACGCACCCCGAGGAACGCCTCCGAGGCGAACATGAACGGACGCAGGTAGAGGCTCTGCTCACCGCCGTACGGCGGGACCCACGCCTCGTCGGCGCGGACCAGCGCGGCCACGCTCTCGACGAAGGCCTCCTCGTCCAGCTCCGGCAGGACCATCCGGCGGGCGGACGCGGCGAACCGGCGGGCGTTGAGCTCCGGGCGGAACAGCCAGACGCTGCCGTCGGCGTGCCGGAACGCCTTGAGCCCTTCGAGGATCTCCTGCGCGTAGTGCAGGACCGCCGCGCCGGGATGCATGGTGAACGGCTCCAGCGCACCCACCCGGTGGTCGTGCCAGCCGGCGTCCGGCGACCACACGGCGGTCGCCATGTGGTCGGTGAAGTACCGGCCGAACCCCGGGTCGGCGAGGATCTCCTCCCGGGTCTGCGGCGGAGTGGGGTGGTCGGTGGGGACCAACGGGAACTGCGCGGTCATCCGGGCTCTCCTCGCGACGGGGTTTCGGTGAACACGACGACGCAGTTCTGCCCACCGAAGCCGAACGCGTTGGTGAGGGCCGCCCGCACCGGCGTCTCCCGGGCCTGGTGGGGCACGTAGTCCAGGTCGCACTCCGGATCGGGCTGGTGCAGGTTGACCGTCGGCGGGACGACACCCTCGCGGATCGCCAGCGCACACACCATCGCGCCGAGGGCACCCGCCGCGCCGATCAGGTGACCGAGCATCGACTTCGGGGCGCTGACCGCGACCCGGTCGGCCGCCGCGCCGAGGGCCGCCCGGATCGCCACCGTCTCGGTCAGGTCGTTGGCCTTCGTCGAGGTGCCGTGGGCGCAGACGTAGTCGACCTGGTCGGGGCGCACCCCGGACCGGTCGAGCGCCTGCCGGATCGCCTCGGCGGCGTACACCCCGCCGGGGCGGGGAGCGCTGACGTGGAACGCGTCGCTGGTCAGCGCGCCACCGGCGACCGTCGCATACGGGGTGGCACCCCGGCGGCGGGCGTGCGCGGCGGACTCCAGCACCAGGATCACCGCCCCCTCACCGAAGACGAAACCGTCCCGGTCGGCGGAGAAGGGCCGGCTCGCACCGGTCGGGTCGTCGTTACGCTGGGACATCGCCCCCATGCTGACCAGACCGGCGAACATGGCCGGGGTGATCGCCGCGTCGGTGCCACCGCAGATGACCACGTCGGCCTCCCCGGCCAGGATCAGCCGGCGGGCGTCGAGCAGCGCGTACGCGCCACTGGCACAGGCCAGCGCGCTGGCGTTGACCGGCCCGTGCGCGCCCACCTCGATGGCCACCTCACAGGCCGGCATGTTGGTCAACGAGGACGGCACGAAGTGCGACAAGGGCGCGGTCGGGTCGGGGGCGAGCAGCCCGCGTACCGTCGCCTCGACGGTGTCGAAGCCGGCGACGGCGGCGTTGACGACCACACCGACCCGGGCGGCGTTGTCGGCGTCGACGGTGAGCCCGGCGTCGGCGACCGCCTCGCGGGTGGCGACCACCGCGAACTGGCTGAACCGGGCCATCCGTCGCAGCTGCTTGCCGGAGAAGTGCTCGGCCGGCTCGAAGCCGCGCACCTCGGCGGCGATCCGGGTGGGCAACGCGGCGGCGTCGAACGCGGTGACCGGGCCGACGCCGGACTTGCCGGCCAGCAGGCCCTGCCAGGTGCTGTCCCGGTCGAGACCCAGTGGCGTGACGGCACCGATGCCGGTGATCACGACGTCGTCGGTCACCATCTCGCCGTCGCCCCCCAGCATCCCGCCCCGGCTCCGCTCTCCCGCCACCGAACGACCGATAGAACACTATCAGTCACCATCGACGTCCGGCAGCCGTCCACCGCACCGCCCGGCGCACCCGGACGGCCACCCCGGTCGGGCCGACCCCCGGGCCGCCACGCCCTACACATCACGCCCCGAGCCCCGGGCGAGCACGGGCAGGGCACGCCACGCGTCGGGCCCCGCACCGAGGGGCGGCGGCGACCCGCAGATCACGTACCCGGTCGGCGCGACGAGCCCCGGGCGGCCCGCCAGCGCGTCGAGGACCCGCCGGTGCAGTTCCGCGGGCGAACCCGGACCGGACACGTAGGCGGTGATTCCGCCGTCGGCCGCCGGTTCGGCGAAGGCCGTCGTCCCGGCCACCTCGCCGACCAGCTCCGCCACCGCCTGCGGGCGGACCCAGCCGGCCGGGGTGGACACCCAGTCGGGACCCCGCCGGGCCGGGGTCAGGCCGATCCGGTCGGCGATCTCGGCGACCCCGACCACACCGGTGACCGCCGCGCAGAGCAGGGTCTCGATGCCCCGGATGACGGTCTCGCCGAGCCCGCCGGGGAAGAAGGCCGTGTCGACCAGCAGCCCGAGCCGGCACCGGCCGTCCCCCTGGTTGCTGGCCGCGACGTAGAACCGCATGTCGCTCTTGGACAGCGGCTCCAGCCGCGAGTAACGGGAGTCCCGGCGCAGCTCGGTGAGGCGGTCCGGCCCCGGGTCCGGGTCGGCCGTCGCCCAGTCGCTGCCCCGGTGCCCGTTGTTGAAATAGGCCGACAGGTCGAACGTCAGGCCACGCCGCCGGCCCACCTCGTCGACCACCGTCCGCACCCCCGCCGGGTCGCACGGGGCCCGCCGGTACGCCTCGAACGCCGGCCGGTGCAGTTGCCGGATCGCGGTGAGCAGGTCGACGTCCCCGTCGACCGGGTGCACCAGCAGGGCGTCCAACGTGTTCAGGGCGATCAGGTCGCGGCTGTCGCGGTCCAGGCGGTTGCCGGCGATCAACTTGAACACGGCGGTGCGGTGCCCGTTGTAGGCGGTCAGGACCAGCGTGGTCAGGCACAGCAGCACCGTCGAGAACGAGGTACGGGTCCGGGCGGCCAACGCCGTCGCCGCCGCGGTGACGGCGGTGGAATCCAGCAGGTGCCGTTCGATGGGCTGATCGCCGGTCGCCGCGCGGGGCAGGTCGAACATCGAGGCCGGTGCGGTCGACAGGCCCTGCTCCCAGTGTCGCAGCCCCAGCCGGCTCTGCTGCCGGCCGGCCGCCGACTGCTGGTGGGCGGCCTGCGCCAACGGCTGCGCCCCGCTGCCGGTCGCCGGTGCCGGCGGTGCTGGCGGGTCGGCGAGTCGGGCGAGCAGCAGCCCGGTGAGGGTGTTGAAGGCCCAGCCGTCGAACGCCAGGTGGGAGCCGACGAGCGCGACCGCGCTGATCCGGTCGGTCCGGTCCCGGGCACAGCCGACCCGCAGCGGCCATTCGGCCTCGTGGTCGAACGCCGTCGCGGTCAGGTCGGCGACGAGTTCGTCGCCGACCCGGGCCGGGTCACCGTGGTCGTCGACCACCACGACGTCGTACGCCCCGGCCGCGGCGACCTGCTGCTGCGGCTGGTCGCCCCGCTCGACGTACCGGGTACGCAGGGTCTGGTGCGCCTCGACCAGGGCCCGCAGGGTGGCGTGCAGCCGGGCCGGTGCGACCGGTGTGGGCAGCACCAGGGACCGGCCGATGTTGAACTGGTTCGCCTCCTTGCCGAACCACTGCATCGGCCCCCACATCACGCTCTGCGCCCAGGTCAGCGGCGCGGTGGCGTTCTCGCCCGTGGCGAACGGCACGCTGATCGTGGCGACGCCGGTGGTCGTGTCACGCACCCGGTCCCCCGGTGCGCGGTCGTCGGTGCCCACTACGCCCGCCCCACCGACGCGTACGGACCGGACGAGCGCGGGGTCAACCGCAGCGGCAGGTGGTCGAGCCCCCGGAACGCCGGACTCTTGACCTTGACCAGCTCACCGATGAGCGCGATGTCGTCGGTGCGTTCGATGAGCATCCGCAGGAACGTGGTGGCCTGCAGGCGGGCGAGATGCGCGCCGACGCAGGTGTGGATGCCCGCACCGAAACCGAGGTGGCCGTCGGTCACCCGGTCGATCCGGTAGTCGTCGGGGTCGGGGAACTTGCGCGGGTCCCGGTTGCCGGCGGCGAACGACAGCTCCACCCGGGCCCCCTGCGGGATGGTGGTGTTGCCGACCACCACGTCGGTGGTGGCGGTACGGAAGACGTTCTGCACCGGTGGGTAGAACCGGGCGGTCTCCTCGATCGTCGGCCCGATCAGCTCCGGCCGCTCGCGCACCAGCCGGAACTGGTCGGGGTGGTTGAGCAGCGCGTCGAGCATGTTGCCCAAAAAGTGGGTCATCGTCTCCTGCCCGCCGACCAGCAGGCTGAGGCACAGCCAGAGGATCTCGTTCTCGGTCACCCCGCCGGAGGCCGCGGCGGCGAACAGCTTCGACACCACGTCGTCGCGGGCCGGCTCGTCGCGCCGTCGGGTGAGCAGGTTGCCCAGGTACCCGGAGAGTCCGGCGACCGACGACAGGGCGGCCTTGGCCGCCTGCAACCGCAACGCGTTCTCGGTCGGATCGTCGGGAGCGTCCTCGCCGACCTTGGCGTTGGGGATGAAGCTCTCCAGCACGCCGGCGGTGAGCTTGAGCTTGGCGAGGTTGTCGTCGGGCACCCCGACGATGGTGGTGATGACCTTCACCGGTTGCAGGATGATCGCCTGCTGGACGAGGTCGATGTCGCCGGTGGCCACGGCCTCGTCGAGCAGCTCGCCGCAGACCTGCTCGATGAACGGCCGCCAGAACTGCACCCCGCGTGGGGAGAAGTCGTGCCGGATCAGGGCCCGCAGCCGGGTGTGGTCCGGCTGGTCGAGCCCGAAGAGCACCGGCAACGTCGAACGGTGGTAGGCGATCCCGTCGGCCGAGGACAGTGCGGCGTGGTTCTTCGCCGCCAACCGGACGTGCTCGTAACGGATCACCAGCCACATGTCGCGCTGTGCCAGGTAGAGCGGCTCCTCGGCGCGCAGCAGCTCGGCGTACGCGGGGTACGGGTCGTCCATGGACTCGGGCGAGAAGGGGTCGAACTCGTCGGTACGCGTCGCGCTGGTCACTGCCTTGTCCTCCGGAATCGATGGGGGCCGGTCACCGGTACGCCCTGGCCTGGAGTTCGAACATCTCGGCGTAGTGGCCGCCGGCGGCGAGCAGGTCGGCGTGGCTGCCGACCTCGGCGACGCCACCGTCGGCGAGCACCACGATCACGTCGGCCAGTTGCACGGTGGAGAACCGGTGGGACACGAACACGCTGACCGCGCCGGTCCGGCCGGCCACCTCGCGCGCCTGGTCGCGGTAGCGGGCGAACAACGCGTGCTCGGCCTCCGCGTCGAGCGCGGCGGTCGGCTCGTCCAGCACGACCAGCAGTGGGTCGTCGCGCATGAACGCCCGGCCGAGGGCGAGTTTCTGCCACTGCCCGCCGGACAGCTCGGCGCCGTCGGTGTGGCTACGGCCGAGCGGGGTGTCCAGACCGGCGTCGAGCTGCCCGATCAGGTCCTCGGCGCCGGCCCGGCCCAGCGCCGCCCGTACCGCCGGGTCGTCGTCGCGGCGCGGCAGGTCACCGACGCCGACGGTGTGCCGGGCCGGCAGCTCGAACCGGACGAAGTCCTGGAAACCGGCGGCGATCCGCTCACGCCAGCGCGGCACCGACAGCTCCCCCAGCTCGACCCCGTCGACGAGAATCCGGCCGGACGTCGGTGCCAGCAGGCCGCAGAGCAGTTTGACCACTGTGGTCTTGCCGGCGCCGTTCTCGCCGACGACGGCGACGGTGGCGCCCGCCGGCAGGTGCAGGTCGATGCCCATGACCACCGGCTGCGACCCACCGGGGTAGCGCAGCGTCACCCCGGCCAGCCGGATGCCCTCCCGCAGCCGGGCCGGCGGCAGACCCGCACCCCCGGTGTCCCGGGCGGTGTCGCCGCCGGACGTCGGGTCGCCGCCCACCGACCACGCGTCGACCGACCCCGGGTGGTCGACCGGAGACGGTTCGTCGACCGGGGTGGGCAGGTCGACCGACACGGGGTGGTCGACCGACGCGGGATGACCGGGCGCGGCGGCGTGACCGGGCGGCGCGGGGCGGTCGGCGGTACGCACCAGGTCGTGCACCTCGTCGAGCCGACGGTAGACGCTGCGCAGCCGCTGGAGGTCCTGCAACACCCCGACCGCCGCCGCGACCTGCTGATTGACCTGCGCCGCGATGGTGACGACCAGGATGACGTCACCCACCCCGCGCCGGCCGGCGACGGCGTCGCGCAGGATCACCAGGACCGCCCCGATGTAACCGGCCGTGAACGCCAACTGCCCGGTCATCCGCACCAGGCTCGCCACCAGCTGGGCCCGCCACAACCGTCGGGTGGCGTCCTGCCAGTGTCCGCGGTGCCGCCGCCGCACCTCGCCGGTCAGGCCGAAGATCCGCAACTCCTTGCCGGCGGCGGCATCGGTGCTGAGCCGGAACAGCCCGAGGGCGCGGCGGGTGGATTCGGCACCCCCCTCCCGGGCCCGGTTCACCATCCGCTCAGCCCGCCGCCCGGCCAGCAGCGGCGGCACGGCGGCCAACGGCAGCAGCAACAGCAACGGATGCAGTACGGCCAGCACCACCGTCGTCAGCGTCATCGCCACGGCCAGCCCGACACCGGTGAGTACGGCCTGGAGACCGACCCGGAGCTGTTGGACGTCCTGCTCCAACACGGTGATCTTGTCGGCGAAGTCGGGCCGCTCGACGTGCGCCATCCCGGACGACCCGTTGGTGACGTCCATCAGCTGCTGGTGCACGTGCAGGACGTCGAGTTCGGCGAGTTCGAAGTAGGCGATGTGGGCGAAGTGGCCGAGGGTCAGGCCGGCGATCAACAGGACCGCCACGCCGACGCCGGCGACGCCCGCGGTGACCGGCCGGCCGGCGGTGACCGCATCGAAGAACACCCGCAGCAACACCGCCACCAGGGGCCACGCCACCGCCCCGGCGACGACCAGGGCCAGCGCGGTGAGCGCCTTGCGCCGGTCCTGGTGCAGCGACGTCCGCCACAGCGACCACCCGGCGGAGAGCAGCCCGCGGCTCATCGGGTGCTCCCCGGCGACCCGACGTCCGCCGCTGCGCCACCGGCATCCAGCGGGCCACCGTCGAGATCGCCGTCCACCGCGCCGCCGTCCACCGGGCCGGCCGTTGGCGGGCCGGCGGTTGGCGGGCCGGCGGTTGGCGGGCCGGCGGTTGGCGGGCCGGCGGTTGGCGGGCCGGCGTCGGTGGCGTCGGACGTCACGGGGTCCGGGTGGGCGGCGAAGCGCTGCGCCTGGAGGCTGAACAGCCGGGCGTACCGGCCGCCCCGGCTGAGCAGTTCCTCGTGCGAACCCTGCTCCACCACCCGCCCCTGCTCCAGCACGACGATGTGGTCCGCCCGGCGTACGGTGGCGAACCGGTGCGAGATCAGCACCGTGGTGACCCCCGTGGTGGCGGCGATGATCTCGTCGAAGAACCGCGCCTCGGCCCGGACGTCCAGGCTCGCCGTCGGCTCGTCGAGGACCAGCACCGATGCGCCGTGCCGGACGGCGAACAGCGCCCGCGCGATGGCCACCCGCTGCCACTGCCCGCCGGACAGGTCCACCCCGTCGCGGAGCTGACCGGTCAGCGGGGTGTCCAGCCCCAGCGGCAACGCGTCGAGGGTGTCGAGGATGCCGGCGGCGTCGGCGGCGGCACGGATGCCCTCCCGGTCGTCGGCGTGGGCGATCGCACCCAACGCGATGTTGTCGGCGGCGCTGGTCTCGTAGCGCAGAAAGTCCTGGAAGATGACCGCCAGGTGGCGTCGCCAGTGTGCCGGCGGGAGGTCGTCGACCGGTGTCGCGCCGACGGTGATCCGGCCCGCGTCGGGCAGCGCCAGCCGGGACAGCAGCTTGACCAGGGTGGTCTTGCCGGCACCGTTGAGCCCGACGATCGCGGTGCACGCCCCGGCCGGCAGGGTGAGGTCCAGGTCGGTGAAGACCGGTGTGGTGCGGTGCGGGTAACGGAACGACACCGCCTCGAAGCGGATGTCCACCGGGCCGGCCGGCCGGTCGCCGGCCCGACCCGACGCAGGCTCGACGGCGGGGCCGGCGGCCACGTCCCCGGTGGCCGTCCGGTCGCGCATCCCGGCCCGGAACTCGCCCACCGCCCGGTAGGCGTTCATGCCGAACTGGGTCTGCACGTCGGCCTCGGGATAGAACTCCCCGAGCTGGACCGCCGCCAGCACGGCCTGGATCACCAGCGCCAGCCGGGTCAGCCCGACCTGCCCGTCGCCACCGGCCAGGCCCAGCGCGGCGAGCACGGCGACGAGCACCGTCAGTCCGACCGCCGTGTAGAGGAAGTAGGGCTTGAGGTAGACCCGTCGCCGCTGCGCCCACACCGGGCGCATCCAGTCCAGGTACGCCTCCCGGTACTGCTCACGCAACCACGGCAGCAGGCCGAAGATGCGGATCTCCTTGGCCGCCGGCCGGCCCATCGCCACACCCCGGAAGTAGGTCAGCCGGCGGATCCGGGCCACCACCGAACCGTAGATCGCCGCGTACCGGCGCAGGCCACCGCGTTGCCCGTGCCGGAACGCCAGCACGGCCACCAGCAGGCCCAGCCCCGCCGACCAGGCGAAGGCCGCTCCGACGATCACCGCGTACCCGAGGAGTTGTCCGTAGCGGGCGAGCAGGGCCAGCATCCCGGCACCCGCCGCCCCCGGACTCTGGATGCCGTGCTCGACCTCGCGGGACGCCTCGGTGAGCTGTTCGAGCAGCGCCTGGTCCTCCAGCGGGGTCGTGCTGACGCTGCTCAACGCCGCCGTCATCAGCTCGTCGGCCACCCACCCGTCGATCCGCCGCTGCACCAGCAGACCCGTGGCGACCTGCAGCTGGGCCAGCAGCTGCTGGGCGCTGAGCGCGCCCGCCGCCACCACGAACGCGGTCACCAGGTGACCGAAGGCCGGCGCGTCGACGCCGTCGCGGACCGCCTGCGGCAGCCACCCGATCATCCGGCTCGTCGCGACGACGAACAGCACGGGCGCGGCGGCGAGCAGCAGGTTGACCACCACGGCGGCGCACACCGCCGGGCCACCCGCCCGGGGCAGCAACCTGACGATGCGCCACCGGTCCTCGGCGGTCCGCCGCAGCACCCCGGCCACGGTGTCGGAGGCCGTCGCGTCGGCGGTCATGCCGGCTCCCCGACCCGCAGGGCCCGACCGGTGCCGCGGGCGGCCCGCTGGAACGCCAACGCCGCGGCGTGCCCCTCGGCGATCGCCCGGACCGCGTCCAAGCCGACGGTGTCGCGGGCGCCGCCCACCACCCGGTGCCAGACCCCGACCCGGCGTACCGTCCGCACCAGGGCGTCGGCGGGCAGCTGGCCGGCGGCGACCACCACCGTGTCGGCGGGTACGGACCGGGCCGCGCCGGTGCCGTCGACCAGGTGCACGGCGTCGGGGTCGACACGCAGGCCCCGGACGCCCGTCACCACCGTCACCTGCCGGCGGCGCAACTCGGCGAGCACCGCCCACCGGGTGGAGCGTCCCATCCGGGGGGCGAGCCGGTCACCGCGCAGCAGGATGGTGACCTGCCGGGGCGGGCCGGCACCCGGCTCGCTGGCCAGGTGGGCCAGGTCCACGGCGATGCCACCGCCGCCGATCACGGCGACCCGCCGGCCGAGCGCGTCGTCGGTGAAGGCCGTGCCGTAGTCGCGCACGTGCGGCAGGGCCCCGCCGGGCAGGTCCGGCCGCCTCGGCACCACCCCGGTGGCGACGATCACCCCGTCGTAGCGGCGCAGCAGGTCCTCGTCGGCCCCGGCGACCGGCCGGCCGGTGTGCAGCACCACGCCCAGCCGGGTCAGCTCGGCGGTGAGGAACCGGATCGTCTCGGCGTAGTCGGCCTTGCCGGGCACCCGGCAGGCCAGCCGGAACTGCCCGCCGGGTTCGCGGTCCGCCTCGTAGACGGTGACCCGGTGCCCGGCCAGGGCCAGGTCGTGGGCGGCGCGCAGCCCGGCGGGGCCCGCACCGACCACCGCCACCGCCCGGGACCCGGCCACCGCTCCGACCCGCACCACCGGCCCGGCGCGGGTCACCGGCTCGACGTGGATCACCGGCTCGGCCGGCATCGGTGGGTCGGCCGAGCCGGTCGGGTCGGTCGAGGCCGGCAGTTCGGCCGAGGCCGTCGGGTCGGTCCCGGCCGGCGCGGCACCGGACCCGGGGTCGGCCTCCCGGCCGACGAGCGGATTGACCATGCAGGACACCACCGCACCGACCAGCGAACGGTCTATGCAGGCCTGGTTGCACGCCACACAGATGTTCACCGGGCGGCCCGCACGGCTGCGCTCGACCAGCGCCGGGTCCGCCAGGAACGGCCGGGCCATCGACACCAGGTCCAGTGTGGTGCCGGCCAGGATCGCCTCGGCCTGCGTCAGCCGGTTGATCCGGTTGCTGGCCAGTACGGGCAGCCCGCCCACGGCGGCCTTGACCACCGACGCCACCGGCACCCAGTGCCCCGGCGGCACCACCGCCTGCACCGTCGGGACGGGTGACTCGTGCCAGCCGACGCCGACGTTCAACGCGTCGGCACCGGCGGCGACGAGCGCCCGCGCGTACTGCGCCACCGTGTCCCGGTCGGTGCCGCCGGGCAGCAGGTCGTCGCCGGTCATCCGCATCACCACCGGGAAGTCGGCGCCCACCGCGGCGCGGACCGCCCGCACCACGGCCACCCCGAACCGCATCCGGCGCTGCGGATCGCCGCCCCACTCGTCGTCGCGCCGGTTGGTCAACGGGGAGAGGAACTGGTCGATCAGATAGCCCTCCGAGCCCATGATCTCCACGGCGCTGAAGCCGAGCTCCCGGGCATGGTGTGCGCCCCGGGCGAAGTCCTCGACGATCCGGGCGACCCCGGCGGCGGGCAGCGCGTCCGGGGTGAGCCGGGAGATCGGGCTGGGCACCGCCGACGGGGCGACCGGGCGGGGACCGTCGGCCGCCGGCCGGGCGTACCGTCCGGCGTGGAACAGCTGGAGGGCGAGCAGGCCACCGGCCGCGCCGACCTCACCGGCGACCCGGCGCAGCCGGTCCCGGAAGGCGGCGTCGTCGAGCACCCCGAAGCCGGGCACGTCGGCACCGGCGGCGCTGACCGCAGCACCCCCGGTGACCATCAGCCCGGCACCCCCGGCGACCCGGGCCAGATAGAACGCCGCCAACGCCCGACCGTCGTCGTCCCGGTTCTCCCAACCCAGGTGCATCGCCCCCATCACGATCCGGTGCGGCAGCGCCAGCCGACCGATGCGGCCGGGACGCAACACCCGCTCCAGCCCGGTCGTCATGCCAGCGGACCGCTCAGGTCCCGGGTGAACGGCGGCGCGACGATCGACAGCCCGCCGTCCACCACCAGGGTCTGCCCGGTGACGTACTCGGCGGCCGGGGAGAGCAGGAAGGCGATCACGTCGGCGACCTCCTGGGCGGTGCCCATCCGCTGCTTGGGGATCAGCGGCAGCACCCCGGACAGCGGGGCCATGCCGGGCACGTCGTAGAAGTAGCCGGACGACTCGGTCTCGATGATGCCGCCGTTGACCGCGTTGACGTTGATGCCCCGGCCGGCGAACTCCACGGCCATGTACCGCACCCACGCCTCGATCGCGGCCTTGGCCGCACCCAGGTTCGCGTACGTCGGGTAGGCGCGGATGCTGCCGTAGCTGGACAGCGCGACGATCCGGCCGCCGTCGGGCATCAGCCGCACCGCCTGCTGCGCGCCCAGCACGAACGAGCGCATGTTCATCGCGTACGACCGGTCCAGGTGGTGCGGCTTGAGGTCCATGATGTTCTTGAAGGAGCTGGCTGCCGCGTTGCACACGAAGTAGTCGAGGGTGCCGAACTCCCGCTCGACCACCGCGAAGAGCCGTTCGATCTCCTCGGGTTGCTCCACGTCGGCGGCGACCGCGACGGCCCGCCCCCCGAGCTGCTCGATCTCCTTGCGGACCTGCTCGGCGAGTTCGGCGTTCTTCTTGTAGTTGACCACCACCGAGGCGCCGCCCCGGGCCAGGGTGAGCGCCAGCGCCCGGCCGATGCCCCGGGAGCTGCCGGTGATCAGCGCGGTACGCCCCTGGTAGCCGGTCATCGTCCGGCCGCCAGGATCTCCCGGGCGATCACGGTCTTCTGGATCTCGTTGGTGCCCTCCTCGAAGCGCTGCGCGCGGGCGTCGCGGTAGACCCGTTCGATGGTGCTGCCCTCCCAGTAGCCGATGCCGCCGTGCGCCTGCAACGCCTTGTCGGTGACCCGGGTCAGCATGTCCACCGCGACCAGCTTGGCCATCGAGGACAGCGCCCCGGCGTCGCTCTGGCCCGCTTCCCAGCGGCGGGCGGCGTGCAGGGTGAGCTGCCGGGCGGCCTCGATGTCGGCGGCGTTCTCGGCGAGCGCGAACGCGACCGCCTGCCGGGCCGCCAGCGGTTTGCCGAAGGTGACCCGGTTGCCGGCGTGCTCGACGGCCAGCTCCTGCGCCCGACGGGCCAGCCCCACGCAGGTCATCGCCACGCCGATCCGGCTCGGGGTGAGGAAGCCGCCGAGCGCGACGGCCAACCCGTCGCCCTCCTCGCCGAGCCGGTTGGCGACCGGCACGGGCGCCCGGTCGAAGGTCAGGTGCGCGTGGTCGGTGCCGCGTACACCCATGGTGTCGGGCATCGGGTGGACCCGGACGCCCTCGACGTTCCGGTCCACCATCAGCGCCACCGTGCCGTCCTTGCCGGTGCTGCCCGCGCACCGGGCGAACAGCAGCCAGTAGTCGCAGCTCACCCCGAAGGTGATCAGGTGCTTCTCCCCGCTGAGCAGGTAGCTGTCGCCGTCGCGGGTCACGCTGGCGCGCAGGTCGGCCCCGGTGCCGGCGGTCGGTTCGGTGAGCGTGAACGCGACCCGCAGGTCCCCGGCGACCTGCGGCAGCACGAACTTCTTGCGTTGCTCGTCGGAGGCGAACTGGTCGATGGAGCGCCACACCCCGTTGGACACGTGCACGATCATCCGCAGCGAGGCGTGCGACATCGAGAACAGTTCGAGCAGGTGCAGGTACTGGGTGAAGGACAGGCCGGCCCCGCCGTAGTCGACCGGCGCGGCGAGGCGCAGGTAGCCCCGGTCACGCAGGTCGGTCCAGAGCTGCGCGGGGACACTGCGGTCGCGTTCGATCACCGTCGCGTACGCCTCGCCGGGGCCCCGGACGAACGCCTCGACCTCGCGGGCCAACGTCTCGAACGACGTGCCATCGGCCTGGGTCACTCTGCCTCCTCGCCGATCGTTGCGCTGATCTGGTCACGCAACACGAACTTCTGCACCTTGCCGACCACGTTGCGGGGCAGCGCGGTGACGGTCTCCAGCCGCTCGGGCCAGTACTGTTTGGCGACCTTGTGGCCGTCGAGGAACCGCTGCATCTCGGCGAAGCCGAATGCCCCGCGGGTCACCACGAACGCACAGGCCCGTTCGCCGAGGCGGGGGTCGGGCATCGCCACGATCGCCACCTCGCGCACGGCGGGGTGGGTGTGCAGCAGTTGCTCCACCTCCGCCACCGGGATCTTCTCGCCGCCCCGGTTGACCACGTCGGTCACCCGGCCGGTGATCCGCAGGTAGCCGGCGTCGTCGATGGTGGCCAGGTCGCCGCTGCGGTACCAGCCGTCCGGGGTGAGCGCCGCCGCGGTCAGGTCGGGGCGGTCGAGGTAGCCGGCGAACAGGCAGTCCCCGGCGACCTCGAAGTTGCCCTCCACGCCGGGGCCGAGGACGGTGCCGGCGTCGTCGGTCACCCTGATCCGGATCCCCTCCAGCGCCCGCCCGTCGGTGCCCCAGGCGTGTGCCGGCGCGTCGGTCGGCGCACCGAGCGTGCCGAGGCACGATTCGGTGGAGCCCCAGGCCCCGCAGACCGCCGCGCCGAGGGTCCGGGTGGCGTGTTCGGCGAGGTTGCGGGGCACCGCCGCGCCGGTGGCGACGAAGACCCGCAGCGCCGGTGGTGGCTGCCCGCCCGTCTCCACGGCCTCGACGAGGTCGGCGAGGAAGGGGGTGGCCGCCTGGACGAAGGTGGAACGGGTGTGGTGCAGCGTCTCCAGCGCGGTCCGGCCGTCCCAGAGCGGTTGCAGCACCACGGGTGCGCCGATGGTGAAGCCCAGCCACATGCCGTAGAGGAAGCCGGTCTGGTGGGCCAGCGGTGACGGGATGAACAACCGGTCGGCGGCGGTCAGGCCGAGGTGCCGGGCCTGCATCGCGGCGGCCCGGGTCAGCGTGTCGACGCGGTGCAGCACGCCCTTCGGCTCCCCGGACGTGCCGGAGGTGAACATCAGCTGGGCCAGCGCCGCCGGGTCGGGCCGGTGGGCGGCCGGTGCCGCGCCGTCGGGACGCTGCCGGGCCAGCGCCGGGCCGAACCACTGCCAGCGCAGGTCCGTGGTGTCCGCCGGCAGTCCGGCGGCGTCGTCCGGTGCGGCGGTGCCGGCCGGGATGACGGTGCCGTCGGGGCTGGTATGGCTGTCCGGGATGACGGTGCCATCGGCGGTGGTGTGGCTGTCCGGGGTGGTGTGGCCGGCGACGACGAGGACGTGGGCCACGCCCGGGGCGTCCGGGCCGGCCAGCATCGCCGCGGTCTCGGCGAGGTGCGCGCGACCCCGGAACCGGTCGGGGACCACCAGCACCCGGGCCCGGGAGCGGCGCAGCAGCCGGCCCATCTCGCGTTCCCGGAAGAACGGCATCAGCGGGCAGCAGACCGCGCCGATCCGGGTGGTGGCCAGGGTGAGCACCACGAACTCGGTCCAGTTCGGCAACTGCCAGGCGACCACCTCGCCGGGGCCCACCCCCAGCTCCCGCAGCAACGACGCCGCCTGGTCGGCCCGGCGGTCCAACTCGCCCCAGCTCAGCGTGGTGCCGGGCCGCCCCGGCGAGGCCGCCTCGATCACGGCCTCGGCGTCGGGGCGCGCACCGGCGTGCCGACGGACCAGCTCGGCGACGGGTGTCTCGGCCAGCCGCGACGGTGACGGCAGCGCCACCGACCGCCCCCGTGCCGACACCCCGACCGACGGCGTCGGCGTCACCACCGGTGGGGTCGGTGCCGATACCCCGACCGACGACGTCGGCGTCGGTGCCGGCGTCGCACCCGGTGGTGTCCCGGCCGGTGACACCGGGGACGGGCGGGCCGGCCGCGGGTTGTCGGGGCGCAACCAACCGGCCGGCTCGCCGGCGGCGGGTCGGGGCAGGCGGCGGGCGCGGGCCCGGTCGACCGACATGTTGAGGCCGACGCCGTTCATCTGGTCGAGGAACTGCGGGAAGGAGATCCGGTGGGCGTTCGGGTAGGTCAGCCGGGTCTCGCCGGTGGCCCGGGAGGCGGCCACCGCCAGCGCCATCAACACCCGGTGGTCGTTGAACGAGGACAGGTCGGCCTCCCGCAACTGCCCGACCCCCTCGCAGACGAGCCGGTCGCCGTCGAGCCGTAGCCGACCGCCCATCCGGTTGAGTTGCAGCATCGCCGTCACCCGGTCGGACTCCTTGAGCCGTACGTGGGCCACGTTGTCCAGCACGGTGGTGCCGTGCGCGTGGGAGCCGAGGACGCTGAGCACCGGCAGCATGTCGGGCACCGCGCGGCAGTCCACCCGCACCGGGGCCAGCCGCAGCCCGTCGTGGCGCACCCTGATCCAGCCGGTCGCCGGGTCACGGGTCAACGGCACGCCCATGGTGGTGAGGCTGTCCAGCAGGTGCGCCTCCGGATGGTCCAGCTCCCCGGCGGGGACCGCCGGCAGGCCCCGGAACAGCACGTCGGACGGGTGCAGGGCGGTCGCGGCCAGGCCGAACGCGGCGGCGCCGACGTCCGGGGGCAGCCGTACCACCGCCGGGGTGGGCCGCTGGCCGGCCTCGACGTCGTACCGGCGGCCGTCGCCACTGACCTGCACGTGCAGGCCGAACTGGCGCATCATCGCGACCGTCAGGTCGACGTAGGACCGCTCGTTGAACTCACCGACCACCTCGATCGTGGTGGGCCCGGTGGCGAACGGGCTGACCAGCAGCAGGCTGGAGATCCACTGGGAGAGGGTGCCGGGGATCCGTACCCGGCCCCCGGTCGGCGGGCGGGCGGCGACCCGGATCGGCAGCAGTCCGCCGGTCGAGCTGATCTCCACACCGATGCCGGCGAGGGCGTCGAGCAGCGGGCGGATCGGCCGCCGTCGGAAGTACTTCTGCCCGGTGATGCCGACCGGGGTGTCGGCCAGGGCGGCCAGCCCGGTGAGGAAGTAGAGCGTGGTGCCGGAGCTGCCGACCGAGATCTCCGGCCGCACCGGACGGTACCGGCCGCCGCGCACCACGAAGGCGTCGTCCTCGACGGTGACGGCCGTGCCGAGGTCACGCAGCGCCCGGATGGTGTGCTGCACGTGACCGGCGTGGCAGGCGCCGTGGATGCGACTGGTCCCGTCGGCCAGCGACGCGAGCATCAGCGCCCGGTGCGCGTGGTACTTCGACGCCGGAACGTCGAACTCCCCCACGAGTGGCTCGGCCGTGCCTTTGATGACGAGACGCACAGTCCCTCCCCGCAGTGTGTGTCAGCCGGCGGTGTCTGGTGGCGACGGTGCCGCCGGAGCCGGGGCTGGCCCCGGGGCCGCAGCCGGTCCGGGGGCCGCGACGCCGCCGAAGACGGCGTGCATGCCGCCGTCGGCGTGCACCACCTGCCCGGTGGTGTACCGGGACAGGTCCGACAGCAGGAACAGCACCGCCCCGACCACCCGGGCCGGGTCGGCGCGGTCCCAGCCCAGCGGCGCCCACCGCTCGTACTGGTCGGCCAGGGCGGAGAAGGTGCGCACCCCGCGCGCCGACACGGTCTCGACCGGCCCGGCGGCGACGAGGTTGACCCTGATCCCGGTCGGGCCGAGGTGCATCGCCAGGTAGCGGCAGACCGCCTCCAGCGCCGACTTGTAGACCCCCATCCACCCGTATCCGGGCAGCGCCCGGGTCGAGTCGACGGTCAGCCCGACCACCGCGCCGCCGCCGGGGGCCTGGCTCAGCAGCGGCGACAGCGCGGTGGTGAGCTGCTGGAACGAGTACGCCGACGCGCGGAACCCGTCGAGCACCCCACCGGCTGCGGCGGTGACGAACCCGGCCCCCAACGCGTCGGGCGGGGCGGCGGCGATGCTGTGCAGCACCCCGTCGAGCTGCCCCCAGCGGCTGCCGATCGCCTCGGCCAGCTCGTCGACGCTCGCGTCGGACATCACGTCCAGTTCGAGCACCTCGGGGCGGGACGGCAGCAGCTCGGCCACCCGTCGGGTGATCCGGCCGACCCGCCCGTACGAGGTGAGGATGACCTCGCAGCCCTCCCGTTGCAGGGCCGCCGCCACGTGCCAGGCGATGGACTCGTTGTTGAGGACCCCGGTGACCAGGTAGGTGCGCTTGTCCAGGCTCAGCAACGAGCTCAACGCGACGCGCCCGCCACGATCCGCTCGACGAGTTGACCGACGGTGACGTCCGCGAGTTCGCTGCGCGGGATCTCCACCCCGTACTCCTTGACGACCATGGCCATCAGGTCGGCCACGTCGAGCGAGTCGATGTCGAGCGCGTCGAACTTGGCGTCGGCGCTGATCGCGTCCTCCTCGACGCCGAGGTCGATCAGTTCGGCGCGCAGGCGCTCCTCGACGGCAGGGGCGGTGATCTCAGTCGATGGAGAGGACATCCGGTGCTCCTTTTCTCGGTGCGGGTCGCCTAGGCGGCGAGCGGGGCCTGGCGGGCGAGGTTGGTGTGGTGCCGTTGCGCCCAGTACCACTGCCGCCAGTAGCTCTCGGCCAGCTCCAGCCAGGTCTCCAGCCGGCCGCTGTCGTCGAGGAAGCGGTTCATGCTGACCAGCAGCCAGCTGTAGACGCCCTGGCTGTCCCGGCAGTCCGCGCAGTTGCCGGAGGTGCAGCAGAACTGGAGGGTCTGGTAGTCGGCGCCGTAGACGGCGAAGCCGTCCAGGACCGGGTTGCCGTTGCGGATCCGCTCGGCGTGGTCCGGGTGGTCCACGCTGATGCTGGGGCAGACGTCGTAGCCGAACTGGCCGTCCCAGTGGGTGCGCCCGGTGATCAGCGCCTCGATGAAGTACGGGTGGCAGACCACCGTCTCGGGGTACGCCTGCTTGACCCGGAGCGCCTCGGCGAGGGTGCGCTGCTCGTTCTCGATGCGCAGGGCGTGGTCGCTGCCGTGGGCGGAGTAGAAGTTGAAGGTGACCTGGTTGCCGTTGTCCTGGATGGCCCGGACGGTCGGCTCGACGTACCGCAGACCCTCCTCCGACAGCGCGTACACGAAGATCACCCGGGGGTCGTTGCGGTAGTGCCCGAGGGCGGTCTCGAACAGCCCGGAGAACGACGAGCCGTTGACCCGGTAGCCGCGCAGCGCGTCGTCGAGCGGGCCGCCGCCGAACAGGCTGATGGCGACCGCGACCTGCTCGAAGCCGACCATGGGCAGCGGCCGGATGCCGTTGGTGGAGATGGTCACGTACGGCAGCCGCTCGACGAACGGCACCACCCGGGGCAGGACCAGGGTCGGCTCGCCGCCGATCAGGGTCGCCTGGGTGACGCCCTTGGCCACGAGCGAGTCCACGAACCGGGAGATCAGCTCCGGGTCGGAGGTCTCGGGGACGGCCGCGTCGAAGCCGCCCTCGAAGTACCAGCACCCCTTGCACCGGATGTTGCAGGTGGTGGTGAGGTGCACCTCGGTCGCGCTGACCCGGCGGCCCATGTCCCGTACGACCTGCAACCGCGCGGCCAGGTCGGGGCGGTCGGCCAGCAGGGACGCCAGACGGGTCTTTGCCTCCCGCCGGGACAGCGGACGGGGATTGATCGCGATGGGAGTGGGCATGACCGTCCTCTCAGGTGCCTGCGGACGGGACGACGAGCCCCAGTGCGTGGATCCGGGGAACGACGGTGTCCTCCCACTGCTGCAAGGCCTCGCCGTTGGTGGTGCGGCGCAGGCCGTACCGGACCGCCCGCTTGGAGCGCTCGGATTCGGGCGTGCCGAACAGGTCGCGGAACACCGGCCAGAGCCGGTCCAACGCGGCCTGCAACTGCTCGCGTCCCTCGTCGGTGGTGGCGAGGTTGCGGCAGACCCGGGCACCGTGCGCGATGTGGATCTTCTCGTCCAGGATGATCGTCCGGACCGCGTCCGCCCACGGTTTGTAGCTGCCCTGGGCGAACTCCTTAATCATGATCAGGGCGCTCTCCTCGCCGATGTAGGAGTAGATGCCCCGCTCGGCCCAGGTGGTGCACTGGTGCAGCCGCTTGTCGGCGAAGAGCCGACGCTCCTCGATGGTCTGGCTCTCCATGTGCGAGGTGTCGATGCCGATCTCGGCCAGCACCCGCTTGCCGATCTTGTAGTGGTCGTACTCCTCGGCGGCCCGCTCGGCGCAGACCTGACGCTCCTCGGCGTTGGGCGCCAGCGGCAGGAACATCATCGTGTAGTCGTCGCCACCGGAGAGCTCACCCTCCGTATTGATCATGATTTGACTGATCAGTGCCTTCTGGTAGGCCCGAGGCATCCGCTTCAGCTCTTCGGGGGTACGGACCACCACTTCTTCGTCGTCAAGGATCTCCACCGACATAACGCAGACCGCCTCCTGTCGCCATTCACACCCGCAAATTACGGAAAAGGGGACACCGGCGCTACCGCGCCGCCACGACGGACCCGGGACGACTCCCGGTGACCCGATCCCCTGCGAAAATTCCCCCGTTCCTCCTCGCCCGCCACCGACGGTGACGTCAGGTCAGGTTCTCGATCGCCAGCCTGCGCACGTCCGACCGTTGGATCTTGCCGAGCGGAGTACGCGGAAAACTGTCGACCCCGATCTCCTTGACCGGCACGAACCGGCGCGGCACCTTGAAGGCGCTGAGCTGTTTCAGCAACAGCGCACGCCATTCGTCGTCCCGGGCCTCCGCGCCGGGCAGCAGGGTGTAGACCAGCACCAGCTCCACCCCCGTCACCGGGTGCGGCAGCGCGGCGACCACCGCGTCTTCGATCCCGTCGAGCTGCGGCACGACGTTCTCGATCTCGGCGGGATAGACGTTCTCCCCGCTGACGATGACCATGCTGTCCATCCGGTCGACGATGGTCAGCTCACCGCGTTCGTCGAGGTGGCCGAGATCGCCGCTGCGGACCCAGCCGTCGACCAGCCGCCCGGCGGTGAGTTCCGGCGCCTGCTCGTACCGGGTGAAGATGCTCGGCCCGCGCATCAGCACCTCGCCGCTCTCCCCCGGCGGGACGTCCCGGCCGGCCTCGTCGACGACCCGCACCTGGGCGAACGGCACCGGCAGCCCGGCCGTACGGCGGTCGGCCGGCCGACGGTCCCGGGGCTCCACCACCGTCAGGGAGGTCATCTCGGTCATGCCGTAGACCTGGAACACCGGGATGTCGAAGGTGGCCTCGAACCGGTGGATCAGCTCGGGGCTGAGCGCCGAGCCACCGGCGAGGACCCCCTTGAGCCGGCTGGCGGCCGGTCGTTGCGGTCGTTCGACCAGGTGCGCGAGGTAGGCGTTGACCACCAGGGTCCAGGTGGGCCGGAACCGGTCCACGTAGGTCCAGAACCGGGCCAGCGCCACCTCCGAGCGGACGCAGACCGAGCGCCCCCCGGACCACAACGGCGTCAGCGTGGGCAGGCCCTGCCCACCGACGTGCAGCATGGGGATGACGTTGAGGAAGACGTCGTCGCGGCCCGCGTCGGCCCACTTCACCATGGCCAGCGAGTTGGCCAGCAGGGCGCGGTGCGACAGCACCACCCCCTTGGCCGCGCCGGTCGAACCGGAGGTGTACACGATCTCGGCGTCCCCCGCCGCGCCGCCCGGAGGTGCGGGCAGGTCCCCCGGGTGCGCGACGCCTCGGTCGAGGACCTCGGTGAGGAACACCTCCGCGTCGTCTACAGGCAGCCAGCGCCGGCCGGGCGACGCCTTCGCGGCGGTCGCCGACGGACCGAGCACCAGCCTGACGTCGGCGTGGGCGAGCAGGGTGTCCAGCTCGGCCGGGCCGGACTTCGGGTTCAGCGGCACCAGCATCCGCCCGGCGGCGATGATCCCGAGGAAGAGCAGCGCGGCCAGCGAGGAGTTGTGCAGGACCACGGCCACCCGGCCGCCCGGTGGCACCCGGTGCTCGTCGAGCAGCGCCGCACAGCCCCGGGTGAAGGTCAGCACGTCGGTGAAGCTGACCACCCGCCCGCCGGGCTCCGCCGGGAGCAGGTACGGGTCGTCGCCGTAGGCCGCGGCGGCCTGGGAGACGAGGTCCAGCAGGTTCGCCGTGACGGTGAGATCCGGCTCGACCAGCGGACTAGGCATGCGACTCGTCGCGGACGGCGGACTCCTCGACGACGGCGCAGAGCCGGTTGACCGTGGGCGTGTCGAAGATGACGTCGACCACGTCCACCCCGTACGCCGCCTCGACCCGGGTCACGATCTCCACCGCGCCCACCGAGTCCATGCCGAGCTCGACGAGATCGTCGTCGGGGCCGACGGTGGCCCTGTTCAACACGTCGGCGCAGATCGAGGTCATGTTCTCATGAAGATCGGTCGTGGTCACTGAAGCGGTCCCCCCATGTCAGATCACCACACGGGCCACGGCAACGTTGCGGCAGCGGTCCCTTCCCCCAACTCTCGGGACTCGTCGGGACCATACTCAGTCGCGTCGTGAATCGTCCAGGGCAACCGTCGGAGCAACCGTAACCCACATCGTCGTGCGTCATTAGTCCGTGTCATATCCGGATAGGATCCGGGCATGGGGAAGGGGCGACCGAAGGCCAGGCTGGTGCTCACCGACGAGGAACGGGAACAACTGGCGAGGGGGGCCCGCGCGGCCCACTCGACGCAGGCGTTCGCCATTCGCTGCCGCATCGTTTTGGCATGCGCCGACGGGGCCACGAATATCGAGGTCGCGACCCGGTTGAACGTTTCACCCGCGACGGTCGGGAAATGGCGTTCCCGGTTCGCCGCCGCCCGGCTGTCGGGGCTCGCCGACGAAGTGCGTACCGGCCGGCCCACCTCGGTGCGTCCCGAGCAGGTGGACCGGGTGGTGGCGGCCACCCTCGGCGGCACGCCCGCCCCGGCCCGGCGGTGGTCCCGGGCCTCGATGGCCGCCCACACCGGGCTGTCGGCGTCCACGGTCGGCCGGATCTGGCGACAGTTCGACCTGCGCCCGCACCTGCAGGACGGCCCGACCCTGGCGGCCGATCCGGGGTTCGTCGCCTCGGTGGTCGCCCTGGTCGGGCTCTACCGCCACCCCCCGGAGCAGGCCCTGGTGCTCTGCGCCACGCCCCGGGACGACCGCTTCGCCGTCAGCGGCAGCCCGGCCCCGGGCGGGCCCGAACCGTACCGGCCGGGGTCGCCCGCACCCGGCGAGGAGGACGGCCCGCACCGGCGGCGACGCGCGGCCGCGTACCGGCGGTTCCTGGTGGCGGTGGACCGGGCGGTGCCCGCCGGCCTGCTGGTGCACGTGATCGCCGACGACCCGGCGTCGCACGGGGCGGCGGCGGTCCGGGGTTGGCTGACCCGGCACCCCCGTTTCCACCTGCACCTGACCCCGGGCGGCGGGGTCTGGGCCGACCAGGTCCGGCGCTGGTCGGCCCTGCTCGCCGCCCGGCATCCGGACGACGCCGGCCCGGTCCGCCCCGGGGTGTGCGGGCCGGTGCCCCCCGACGCGGTCGGGCCCGCCCCGGGCGGCGCTGACGGGACCACCGGCGTCGGGGAGGGGCCGACCCGCTGGGTCAGCACCGTGGACGAGGTACGGCAGGCCCTCGCCCGACATCATCAACGGACTTCGGACGCGTCTACGTCCACCGACCGGCCGTACGCCCCGGGCCCGCCCACTGCGGCTACCGGTATGTGAGATGCCGGAATCGCATCGTGCTCCGGCTCGGACCAGGTGTCGGCCTGACCCGTCACCGCGTCGTACGCCCGGCCCATCCGGCGCGCGGTGGCTGACCGGTACCGCCGCCTACCCCGGCCACGGTCGACGGCACCACCGTGACGGGCACCATGGCCACCCCACCGGCCGGACCGGCACCTGGTCGACCGAACGCCGGTGACCCCCGGCCACGCCCGGCGGCGAGACCCCCGGCCACGCCCGGCGGCGACGACCGCCGGGCGCAGCCACGCGGGAACCGGCCCGCCCCGGGCAACGCCCCGCCCGCACCGCCCGACCGTGCTCCGGTCGGGCGGCGCGGGCGGCTGACGCGGCGGCGCGGGCGGGCGGCGGCTACCTGACCGCCGGGACCCGCAGGACGCCCACCTCGCCGACGTTGCCGGCCACGTCGACCGCGCGGTAGCGGACCCCGTGCGCCAGGTCGTCCAGCGGCACCGGCCCGGTCCAGGTGGTCCACTCCCCACCGTCGAGGCGGTACTCCACCCGGGCCACCCCGGAGTCGCCGTCGCGGCCGGTCACGACCACCGTGCGGCCCGCCAGCGTCGCCTCGGCGGTCGGCGCCACCCGGTCCACCTGCACCGACACCGACCACGGTGCGCTCCAGAACAGGTTGACCCCCTGCGCCCGGTACTGCACCGTGTGCCGGCCCGCCGGCAGGGCCACCGGCTCCCGGTACGGGAACCAGCCTCCCCCGTCGATCTGGTACTCCACCAGCCGGATCAGCTCGCCGTGGGCCAGGGTGAGAGCGGCGTTCGCGCCGTACCAGCCGTCGGCGCCCGGGTCGGTGATCCGCAGCCGGGGCTGCCCGCCCCGGTAACGCAGCGGCTCGACGCCGCTGAGCGTGGGCACCACCGGTTCGATGGTGCCGTCGTCGGCGAAGTACAACCGGTCGATGGTGGTCTCCCGGTGGGTGCCGTCGCCGCCCGGGATGGCGAACCGGTGGTACGCCACGTACCAGTCGTCGGTGCCGGGCACCTGGATGATCGAGTGGTGGCCGGTGCCCAGGATGCCCTGGGCCGGGTCCTTGGTGAGGATCTCCCCCTTGCTGGTGAACGGCCCGAGCGGGCTGCTGCCGATGCCGTAACCGACCCGGTAGTTCTCGCTGCCGGTGTCGTCGATCGACCAGGACAGGTAGTAGACGCCGTTGCGCTTGTGCATGAACAGGCCCTCGCGGAAGCCGGTGAGCCCGGTCAACCGGACCCGCCTGCCGACGTCGTAGGAGACCATGTCGTCGTTCAGCGGCACCACGTACGGGGTGCCGTTGCCCCAGTACAGGTAGCTCTTCCCGTCGTCGTCGGTGAACACCGCCGGGTCGATCTGCTGGGCGTTGCCGTAGTCGGCCTTGCTCACCAGGGGCCGGCCGAGCGGGTCGACGAACGGCCCGAGGGGCGAGTCGGCCACCGCGACGCCGATGTTCTGCTGCGCCGAGAAGTACAGGTAGTACTTCCCGTTCTTCTCGATCGCGGCCGGCGCCCAGGCGTTGGTGTCCGCCCAGCTGATGTCCGGCCCGAGGTCGAGAATGGTGTCGTGGGCGGTCCAGTCGACGAGGTTGCGGCTGGACCAGACGGTGAACGTCGAGCTGCCCCAGCCGGGGAACCCGTCGGTGGTGGCGTAGATGTAGTAGGTGTCGCCGAACCGGACGATGTTCGGGTCGGCGTTGAAGCCGGGCAGCACCGGGGTGGTCATCGGCACCGCCCGCACCGTCCAGGCCCGGCTGGCCCCGGCGGCGCTGGTGACGGTGACCGTCACCGGTCGGGTGTAGTTGCGCGGCCCGGCGGGCTTGACCGTGGAGGTCGGCGCGACCAGGTAGCGCGGGGCGAGCCTGGTCAGGTCGGTGCCCGGCCGGACCGGCATGGTGATGGTGCCGCTGGCGGCGTCCACGATGGCCGGGACTTTGAGACTGTCGAGTTCGACGGCGACCACGCTGGTGCCGTTGCTGCCCAACGCGGCCACCTCGGCGTCGGTGAGCGCCCGGTTGTAGAGGGAGAAGTCGCGGATCCGGCCCTTGAGGTAGCGGTCGCTGGCGTACTGGGAGCGGCCCAGGTAGTTGGCGGTGGTCCGACCGCCGCCGATGTCACCGGGGGCGACGGTCAGCCCGGTCTTCTCGGCCACCCGCACCCCGTCCAGGTAGATCCGCGCGGTGCCGGCCCGGTTCAGGGTGTACGTCAGCGTCTTCCACGCTCCCCGGGGGAGCGCCCGGCCACCGGTGACGGTCTGTTCGCCGGTCCAGTTGCCGAGGCTGATCGAGGTGCGGTAGTCGTTGCCGGTGGTGAACAGGTAACCGTTGCCGACGCCTGCGGAGTCGGTGTTGCCGAGCCCCCAGAGGAAGTACGGGGTGGCCTGGTCGGCGGCGATGTTCACGTCCATCGACACGGTGATCTCGTCGAGGCCGGCCATGATGTTGTCGGGCAGGTCGACGTGGCCGTTGGTGCCGCCGAGGGTGAGGCTGCCCGCGTCCCAGCGGGCGTCCCCGGCCAGGGTGGCGTGGTGGCCGTTGCCGGAGTCGTCGGTGACCGTACCGCCGCCTGTCTGGTCGAGCCGGTAGTGGGCCACCACCCCGTCGGCGTTGGCGTCCACCGGTGGTGGCGCGTCGTTGAGCGCGTCGAGTTCGGCACGGGTCACCGGGATGACGGTGCCGTGGCGGGGGCTGGCCGGCAGCCGGTACGACGCCGGCACCTTCCAGTTCGGCTCGGCCAGGTCGTCGGTGCCCAGCGGGATGTAACCCCGGCCGCCGTACTCGTCGACGAACAGGTAGTACCGCGAGCCGGAGGTGTCGCCGGGGTTGGCCTTGAAGACGGTGGGCCCCTCCACGGCGGAGGTGCCGGCGTCACGGCCGATGCACGAGTCGAGCATCGTCCACGACGGTCGGCCGGGCAGGTCGACGGCGGTCAGCGAGGTCGACTTCTCCTGGATGATGTCGGAGCAGCCGGTGCCGCCGCCGCCCTCGTCCTTGGTGAACCGGTAGTAGGTGTCGCCCTCGCGGATCATCGTGGAGTCGATCCGCGACTCGCCCCGGTCCTGCCAGATCGTCGCCGGGCTGAACGTGACGAAGTCGCGGGTGGTCGCGGCCAGCATCCGGTTGTACGTGTTCCCCGTGTGGTTCGGGTCGTTCTCGGCGAACAGCTTCGACGCCCAGAAGACCAGGTACTCGCCGCGCTCGGCGTCCCAGTACGCCTCCGGCGCCCAGGTGTTGCCGGCGGTGGGTGGGGACACCTCGACGTGGCGCTGCGCCGACCAGTTGACCAGGTCGGTGGACTCCCACACCTCGAGGTAGCGGCTGCCCCGGCGCTGGGCGGCGTCCCAGTCACCGTTGCGGCCGATGGACAGGTCGGTGGCGATCAGGAAGAACCGGTCGCCCTCCGGGCTGCGGATCAGGAACGGGTCGCGCAGGCCCAGCGTGCCGTGGGTCGACTCCAGTTTGGGCTGGCCGCCGTTGAGCTCGGTCCACTGCAGGGCGTTGTTGCCCCGGCTGGCGGCGAAGTAGATCTTCTCCCCGGCGATCGAGTTGCCGGTGAAGTAGCTGAACGCGTAACCGGCGTACGGCGCGGGGGCCGGCAGCTCGCGGACGGTCAGTGTGATGGTCCGTTCGGCGGTGGCGGCGCCGACGGTGACGGTGGCGGTCACCGGGACCGTCACGTCGCCCGCTCCGGGTGCGGGTCGACGCACCACGCCGTCGGCGGCGACCACCTCGGGTCGGGCCGAGCGCCAGGTGACGGTCGCACCGTGCCGGCCGGTGCCGGGCATGGTGAGGTTGCCCCGGACGTCGTCGGGGTGCACCAGGGACAGCGCGGCGGCGGCCGACTCGGCCCGGGTCTGGTCGGACTCCTCGGGTCGCACGATCGCGGCGACCTCGGCGGGGGTGAGCGCCCGGTCGTAGATCCGGAAGTTCGCCACCCGTCCCTTGAGGAACCGGTCGGTGGCGTAGGTGGACCGGCCGAGGTGGTTGCTGGTGGTGACGCCGTTGCCGACGGCGCTGGGTGGCACGGTGACGGCGGTGTTGCGGGCCACCTGCGCGCCGTCGGCGTAGAGCGTGCCGGTGGTGCCGGTCTGGGTGTAGGTGACCGACTTCCAGACCCCTCGGGTCAGGTTGCCGCCGGCACCGGTGACCTGCTCGCCGGCCCAGTTGGTGGTGGTGATGCCGGCACGGAACGCGTCGCCGCTGGCGAACAGGTAGCCGGTGCCGGCGGCGGAGGTGGCCGGGTTGCCCAGACCCCACAGGAAGTACGGGGTCTGCTGTGACGGGTCGACGAGGACGTCGACCGCGACGGTGAGCGACGACCGGCCGGCCAGGATGTCGTTCGGCAGCTTGACGTGGTCGTCGACGCCGTCGAGCAGCAGCCCGTCCGGGCCGGTCCAGGTGCCGCCGCCGACGAGGGTGCCGTCGTTGCCGTGACCGGAGGTGTCGGTGATCGTGGTGCCGGTGCGCTGGTCGAGGTCGTAGCGCAGCAGCAGCCCGTCGGTGACGTCGGCGGCTGCCGCGTCGGCCGGGGTCGCCACGGCGGGGGTCAGCGCGGCGAGGAGGGTGAGCAGGGTGGCGGCGGCGACGGTACGGGAACGGCGGGGGGTGGGGGTGGCGTGGTGGTCCCGGGGAACTGCTGAGCGCATGGGGGATTCCTCGGTGTCATGTGAGCGTTAACAGGCTGGAATTGTCAACGCAACAATCAGACGCCGTCAAGGAGGTGAACCCCGCCGATGCGCTGCGCTCACACCTGCTCACCACAGGGCGACCCGACGCCCGGCCCGACACCGTCGGGCGACCGGGGACCTCTACTTGAGCTTGCGGGTGGACCGGGCCACGATGTCCGCGTACTCCGGGTGCCGGCCCAGCCAGTCGGCGAGGAACGGGCAGATCGGCACCACCGTCCGACCCCGGGCGCGGGCGTCGTCCATGACCGCGCGGGCCAGCGTCGAGCCGACGCCCCGCCCCTCGAACGCCGGGTCGACCTCGGTGTGCGTGTAGGCGATGATGGCACCGGTCAGCTGGTAGGTGACCAGTCCGGCCAGCGCCCCGGTCTCGTCGCGCGCCTCGAACCGCTCCCGGTCCGGCACGTCCGTCACAGTCAGATCCACCGGACCATCCAAACACGCCCGGGGGCCGCCCACCTGCCCGGGCGCGCAGCTCAGCGGGCACGCCCCCATCCGACGGGTGGGGCGACCCGTCGACGACGGGGGCAGGGCCCACGATGCGTTAGAGTCCGGCCGCATGGACGGCACCACGCTGCGGACGCCCCGCCTGAGCCTGCGCCCGGTGGGTGACGGCGACATCGACCGCATCCTCGAATACCGCAACCTGCCCGAGGTGACGTACTGGCTGCTGCGGACCGAGGTGGAGCCGGCGGCGTTCCGGGCGGCCTGGCAGCGCGCCGCCGACGACCCCGACGACCACAGCCGGGCGGTCGTCCTGGACGGCCTGGTGATCGGCACGGTCTCGCTCGACGTGCTGGACGGGATGGGGCAGCCGGGCATGCCGAGCCGGACCGAGGCCCAGCTCGGCTACATCTTCGACCCCGCCCACAGCGGGCGGGGTTACGCCACCGAGGCGGTCGCCGCGATGGTGGCGTACGCGTTCACCCGGTTGGGCGTCCGCCGGATCACCGCCGGGTGCTTCGCCGACAATCTCGCCTCGGTGCGGGTGCTGGAGAAGGTCGGCATGCGCCGCGAGCAGCACGGCGTCGGCGACTCGTGGCACGCCGAACGGGGCTGGGTGGACGGCTACACCTACGCCCTGTGCGCCGGGGACCGGCCCGCGCCGTCCCGGTAGGCGCGTCGGGCGGCACCCCGGGTCACGGAGTCTGCGGCGGCCGGGCCCGCTGCGGGTGGGGCGTCTCGTGGCGGGCCAGCATGGCGACGAACTCGCCGATCTTCCGCTCCCGGGTCTGCGCCCGTTTCACCGCGTTGAGCCGGTGCACGAGGGCGAACAGGTTGGCCCGGGTGAGCACGTCGAACATGGCCTGCGCGGCAGGGTCGGCGGCGACTGCGGCGAGCAGGTCGGCGGGCACCTCGACCTCCGACGCCGGGGCGTAGGCCGCGGCCCACCGCCCGTCCGCTTTGGCGGCCTCCACCGCGGCCCGGCCGGAGGGCTGCATCCGGCCCTGCTCCTCCAGCCGGGCCACGTGGGCGACGTTGCGTTGCGACCAGATGCTGCGCGCCCGGCGGGGGGTGAACCTGATCCAGGAACTCTCCTGGTCCCGCTTGCGGGCCTGCCCGTCGATCCAGCCGAAGCACAGCCCCTCGTCGACCGCCTGCTGCCAGGTCAGGGTGGTGACCGTGCCGCCCTTGCGGGTCAGGGCGAGCCACACTCCGGGAGAGGTGTCGTGGTGGGCCGACAGCCAGGCGCGCAGCGCGTCCGCATCGGGGACGACCAACTCATCCAGTTCGGCGCTGACCATGACGGCAGGCTAGCCGCTACCGGTGACAATCCCGCCGGGGGCGGTGCCTCCCACCCGGGCCGGCCACCGGGACGCCGGGACGCGCGCCCGGCAGGTCCGGGTCACCCGCCGGGCGCGCGGAGACCGTCGACGAGGATGGCCAGCAGGCGCGGCCCCCGGCTGTCGAGTTCGGAGTCGTCCAGTCGGGAGAGCCAGCTGATCAGGACGATGACGTCCCGGGCCTCGACGTCGGCACGGATGCTGCCGGCTGCTCGGCCGGCGGCGAGCAGCAGTTCCACCGCTTCGCCGATCGGGCCGAGACTGTGCGCGGCGAGGTCACGCCAGGTCGCCGCCTCGACGGCGGCGAACACGTCCCGCTTGACCCGGGCGTAGGCGGCCACCCGGTCGAACCAGGCCGCCAGCGCCGCCACCGGCGGGTGGGTGGCCAGCAGCTGCGGGGCCGCGGTGACCAGGTCGTCGACCTCGTGCCGGTACACCTCGACGAGCAGGTCCTCCCGGGTGGGGAAGTGCCGGTACAGGGTGCCCTGTCCGATGCCGCAGGCCTTCGCCACCGCGTTGAGTTTCAGCTCGCCCGGCTCGTGCACCAGGTCGCGGGCGGCGCGCAGGATGCGTTCGCGGTTGCGCCGCGCGTCGGCGCGGGACGCCGCCGCGCCCTTGACAGAAGCGGACACGTGTCCGCTAAGCTCGTCGGGGTAACCGGACATGTGTCCACTCTACCCTGAGGAGAATCATGACCATCCCCGGAAAGGTCGTCGCGATCACCGGCGCCAGCAGCGGCATCGGCGCGGCGACCGCCCGCCACCTCGCCGCGCTCGGCGCGTCCGTCGTGCTCGGTGCCCGCCGCACCGACCGGCTCGACCGCCTGGTCGCCGAGATCGAAGGCTCCGGCGGCAGGGCGGTCGCCACCCGGGTGGACGTCACCGCCCCGGACGACCTGCGCTCCCTGGTGGCCCTCGCTGTGGAGCGGTTCGGGCGGCTGGACGTCCTGGTGGGCAACGCCGGGATCAGCAGGCTCGGCACCATGGCCGAGCTGGACGTCGAGGGCTGGTCGGCGATGGTCGACGTGAACGTCAAGGGCGTCCTGCACGGAATCGCCGCCGCCCTGCCCGTCTTCACCCGCCAGGGCGGCGGTCACCTCGTCACGGTCGTCTCGACCTCCGGCCTGAAGATCGTTCCCACCCAGGCGGTGTACGCCGGGACGAAGAACGCGGTGCGCACCCTGCTGGAGGGCCTGCGGCAGGAGAGCACGAGCGGAGCGCTGCGGACGACCTCGATCTCCCCCGGTTACGTCCGCACCGAGCTCGTCGACCGGGCCGTCGACGACCCCGTGGTCCGCGCGGAGGCGCAGCGGACCATGGCCGAGATCGGCCTCGATCCCGACGCGGTCGCCCGCGCGATCGCCTTCGCCGTCGACCAACCCGACGACGTCGAGATCGGCGACCTCACCATCCGACCGACCCGCCAGGGCTGACCGTGGCGGCGGCCCGGCCGGTCCCACCCGGGCATCCGGCGAAGCCGGCGGCACACCCCACCTCGGCCCGCAACGGCCCCGGCCGGGCTGTTCAGGCCACGAGCAGGCGCAGGCCCAGCTCCGCGGTGTCGCGACGCAGCAGGTCCCCGTTGCGCTGCGCCCACCGGCCCGACGCCAGGTCCTCCCGGAGCATCCCGACGGCCCGCCGTTCGGCCTGCGGCCCGACCCGGGTCCACACCGACACCGCGCGCCGCACCTGCTCGTCCAGGTACGCCTCCGGCCGTCGCCAGTACGCCTCGAACAGGCCGTCGGCGCAGTCCCACGGGACGTCCACCGGCTCGGCGTGCCCACCGATCGCGGCGGTCAGCTCGCCCAGCGCAGGCCAGTCGACCAGCAGGCCGGCGAACTCCGGCAGGTAGTCGCGGGTCAGCCAGAACCGCTCCCGCCAGCCGGCGCCGTCGGCGTCGTAGGTGAACACCACCACCCGCCGGGCCACCCGACGCATCTCCCGCAGCCCGGCGACCGGGTCCGGCCAGTGGTGGACGGTGCTGACCGCCATCGCCGCGTCGAAGGAGCCGTCGGCGAACGGCAGGTCCCCCGCGGCGGCGGCCACGCACGGCGCGGCGTCGGCCGGACGCAGTGCCCGCATCACCGCCGACGGCTCCACCGCCGTCACCGCACGGTCGCCGGGTTCGTAGGAGCCGGTGCCGGCCCCGACGTTCAGCACCGTCCGGGCGTCGCCCAACGCCGCCCAGATGCGGGCGGCGATCCGGGGGTCGGTGCGCCGGGTCGCCGGGTAGGCGCTGCCGATGGTGTCGTACAACCGGCCGCCGAAGACCCGTAGCTGCTCCTCCGGGGTGGTGGCGATCCCCAGCGCCCGCGCCTGCAACTCCCGGTCGATCGCCGCGACCAGGGCGGCGGCCCGGTCGCGCTGGTCGGTCAGCAGGCCGCGCAGCCGGCACAGGTGCGCGACGGGGTCGGTCGCCGGATCGTCCACCAGGTCCGCGATCTGCCGGAGCCCGAACCCGAGTCGCCGGTAGCCGAGCACCTCGCGCAGCCGCCGTACGTCGGCGGGCGAGTACGCGCGGTGTCCCGCCGCCGTCCGCGCGGACGGCGTCAGCAGGCCGATCTCGTCGTAGTGGTGCAGCGTCCGGACGGTGACCCCGGCCAGTTCCGCCACCCGTCCCACGGTCAGGTGTTCGTCCACGGCACCGACTATCGGCCCTCACGCCGCGTGAGGAGCAAGCACCCGCAACGGGTACGGCCGCCGCGGTGTCCACGGCGGCCGTACGGGGTTGCTCCGGTCGACCGGTCAGGCCACCGTGCAGGGGATGCCGTTGAGGGTGAAGGCGGTCGGTTTGGCGGTGTTGCCGGTGTGGTTGGCCTGGAAGCCGATCTCGACGGTGGCGCCGGGGGCGATCGTGCCGTTGTAGCTGACGTTGCGGGCGCTCACCTGACCGCTGGTGGGCGAGATGGTGGCGCTCCAGGCCGACGTGATGGACTGGCCCGACGGCAGGGTGAACACCAACGTCCAGCCGTCGATCGTCGAGGTGCCGGTGTTGGTGATGCTGATGCTGGCGGTGAAGCCGGAGTCCCAACTGTTCATCGTGTAGCCGACCCGGGGTCCGCTGCCGCCCGCCGTGGGGGTGGGGGTGGGGGTCGGGGTGGGCGTCGGGGTCGGCGTCGGCGTCGGGGTGCCCGTGGGCGTCACGGTCGGGGTGGGGGTCGGCGTGGTGCCGTTGGTGCTGGTCACGAACGTCATCACGCTGCGCGCGGGCAGGTTGACGGTCAACGAGCCGTTGGACATGGTCAGCGCGCTCTGCGGGGCGACGTTGCGGCTGCCGTCGGTCAGCCAGTTCTGCACGCTGCCCGACGCGGTGGCGCCGGAGAGGGTGAACTGCTGGCTCACCGCCGAGGTGTTCTTGTTGACCGCGACGATGACCACGGTGTTGCCGCTGCGGTAGGCCGAGACGTAGACGTTCGACGCCGGGTTGGCGGTGGCGTCGACGCGGACGTATCCGGGCCGCACGAACCGGGCGTACTGGGCCATGATCGCGCCCCGCTTGCTGATCTGGCCGTCCTCGCGCATGGGGCCGTAGCTGCGCCGCAGGTACCACCAGACGTACGTCTGGAACTCGGCGTCGACCATGGACCGGTGGATGTGCTCGCCGACGTCGAGCGCCTCCGGCCAGGCGTCACCCGAGTTCGCGTTGCTGTTGGGGTAGTAGACCTCGGTCATCCACAGTTCCTTGCCCGCCCCCTTCTGCTTGAACAGCGGGTACGGGAAGTTCGAGTACGACGTGCCGTAGAGGTGGGCCCCGATGATGTCGACGTTGGCCAGTGCGGTGGCGTCGTTGAGGATCGGGTCCGACATCGACTTGACGTACTGGAACGATTCCGGCGCCATCACCCGGGTGCTGATCACCCCGGAGTTCTCCTTGAGGAACTTGATGATCTCGCCGGAGGTCCACCACGTCCAGTCGTGGGCGTAGTCGGGCTCGTTCTGCACGGAGATGGCGTAGAGGTTCACCCCGTTGTTGCGCATGTACACGGTGAAGTCGTTCAGGTACTGCGCATATGCGGCGTAGGAGCTGGCCCGCAGGCGCTTGGCGTTGGTCTGGCTGCCCCGGGTGAACGTCTCGATCATGCTGGCCGGGGGGTTCCACGGCGAGGCGAAGACGGTCACCCCGAGTTCGGCCGCGCGCTTGGCCGTGGCCAGGTCACGGCTCCAGTCCGCCTGGCTCTCGCCGACCGGGATGCGCAGCACGGAGAAGCCGAGCCGGCCCTCACCGGTGCCGAACGCCGTCTCCCGCTGGGCGGCGGTCAGGTCGCCGATCCAGCCGGCGTGGGCCATCGCGCCGTAGCCCTTGATCGTCTGCCGGGTCGCCGACAGGTTGATGCTCGCCGGGGCGGCGGAGGCCTCCGTGGCTCCCAGGGCCGCCGTGGCCGCCGCGACGGGCAGCGTGCCCAGCGTCGTCAGGACGACGCGACGGCTCAGTGTTTTCCGCTCGCCGGCCGCCGGCCCATTCTGATCCTGCGTCATTTCTTTCGTCCTCCTGGTGGTGGTGGTGGTGATACGCGCCCTGCCGGTTCCATCGAGCCGGTCGGCACCGATCTGCTGCGCCGCCACGGGGATGACCTGGACGTCACCGTCGGCGTTTCGACAGCACATATCGACTGTGATAATTGTGAACGTTAACGGCCGGAGTTTAGTTTCCCCTTCCATAGGGGTCAAGCACGCCGACCGCATCCGGGTCCGCACCGATCCCGCGCGTCCGGTGGTCGTCGCACGCCGCCACGACACGGGCGGCGACAGTGGACGACCGGCGCGCACGGCCCGCCACCTGACGGTTGCTAACGTGGCCGCCGTGACGGAGTTGGCGGACCTGGTCCTCGCCCCCGACGAGCGGGCCCGGGGCATCGGGGTCGACAGCGTGCTGTTCGTGATGGACTGGACCGGCGAGGAGGAGCCCGGCGCCCTGGCGGCGTTCGTGGCCGGGCGGATCCGGGCCTTCGGGGCCCAGCCGGACGGCGTCGACACCGACGTCGTCCAGCGGGCCGCCGAGGCCGACCCGACGCTGGGCCGGGGCGACCTGCCGATCCGCCAACTCGACCACCTGTCCGGCGTGCTGGCACCGCTCGGCTTCACCCTCGCGGTGCACGACGACGGCACCGACAGCTACCCGGTGCTGGTCCTGCGGACCGGCGGGCAGCCGCCGAGCGGGCTGACCCACCAGGGCCAGCCGGTACGGGACTGGGCCTCGCCACCCACCGAGACCCTGGTCAGCCTCGACTGCCCGGGCTGCGGGGAGATGCTGGTCTGGCAACTGCCGGCGACCGGGAGCCTCGCCGACGAGCACTGCGACTGCGGAACCGCGCTGTTCGACGCCACCGGCCGCCCACTGCCCGACGTCACGCTCCACGACTGAGTCGTTCCCGGCGGCGGACGACCACCGGGTAATGGGGTACGGCCACCCGGCGTGGTCCGAAATACCCGGCAGAACGCATGGCACCCAGGGTCGACCGGGACGGTTCGATTGTGGCGGGATTGGCGACGACGGCGGGCAATTGATCTGACGTTCCCCCCTTTCCCCATAGTCGAGCGGGAATGCCCTGCGGTAACTGTCGGGCCGGCGCGACTCGGTCCACCGCATGGTGGTGCGCGGCCCCGGCGTACCCCGACCGGCGCCGGCCCGACCGCTGCCGGCAGCCGTCCGGCTGCCGCCGCCCCCGCCGGCGTCCGACCGGGGCAGGCGGCACCCCACCGGGGAGCGGGCCGTCCGGGCACCGGCTCCGCGAAACGTCCGACCACGCGCCGGTCCACCGGCCGGTTCCCGCACGGGCCCGACGTCAACGCCGGCCGTGCCGCCGCACGCTCAGGCTCCGGGCGTCGACGCCGCCAGCCGGCGGACCGCCCGGCTGGACACCATCCCGAGCACGGAGAGCACCACCAGCGCAGCGAGGATCAGCACGGTGGCGCGGATACCGACCACCGCAGCGACCGGCCCGACCGCCACCTGCCCCAGCGCAGTGGCCACGAACGGGCCCGACATGTCCGTCGGCCGGGACGTGCTGGGCGATCGCGCGACCCCGCTGCGCCGGCCCGCCCGTCCACTGTCGCACCCCCGTACAGGGGCATTGACCTGCGTGGCTTCACGACGCCGAGATCAACATGTCACGTCTGCGACACGATCCGGCTCGACAGTGGGGCATCGTCGCCCACCCCTCAAGGAGCGTCATGGCCCCCACCCCACCGACCGACGCCGAGCTGGACGTCCTCATCCGCGCCCGGCTCGCGTCGCTCGGCATCGACCTCGACCAACTCCCGGCCGGCACCGCCGCCGACCCGCAGACCGGCTCCCCCGGCCGGGACACCGTGCTGGCCTCGCTGCGCTCCTTCGTCCGCGGCACCGTCGGCACCCTCGCCGCCTACCAGCCGCCCGCGCCGGCGGGCACCGACCCGGCCGTGGCCATGGCGCTGTCCCAGCAGCCCGCGCCGATGCTCTACCCCTCGATCAGCACGGAATGGCGGAAGTGATGAGCACAGCACCTGCCGACCGCGGCGTCGACCGTCGCGCCTTCCTCGCCCGGACCGCCGCGCTGGCCACCGCCTCGGCGGTCGGCGGCGTCGTCGGGCTGCCCGCCGTGGCCTCGGCCGCCGGCAGCACCCGAACATCGGCCGTTCCGGCCGGCCGCTACAACCCGGCGTTGGCCGTACCCAACGCCTACGTCAAGCCGCGCCCGGAGGCCGTGGCCGACCCGACCGAACTGACCATCGCCGAGGCGGCCTGGCTGATCCGGGCCGGCAAGCTCACCCCGGAGAAGCTGGTCGAGGCGTACCTGGCCCGGATCTCCCGCTACGAGCCGACCTACCAGGCGTTCAACCTGGTGCTCGCCGAGCAGGCGGTCAAGGCCGCCCGCGCGATGGCCCGCAAGCCGCACCGGGGCGCGCTGCACGGCATCCCGCTGGCCATCAAGGACAACTACTACACCGCCGGCGTGCCGACCACCGCCAGCTCCTACCTGTTCGCCGACTTCCGGCCACCGTACGACGCCACGGCGGTGACCCGGCTGGTCACCGGCGGCGGGGCGATCGTGCTGGGCAAGACCCAGATGGGCCCGCTGGCCACCACCCGGGCCACCACCCCCGCCGGGGTGGTCACCACGGTCAACGCCTGGACCCCCACCAACCCGGCCACCGACCCCGGCGGATCGTCCACCGGCACGGCCACCGCCGTGGCGGGACGGCTCGCCGCCTGCGGCACCGGCACCCAGACCGGCGGGTCGATCACCGCGCCGTCCAACGCGCAGAACCTCACCGGGCTCAAACCGACCATGGGGCGGGTGTCGCTGCACGGGATCATCCCGCTCAGCTACACCCGCGACCATCCCGGCCCGCTGGCCCGCGACGCCAAGGACGCCGCCATCATGCTCACCGCGATGGCCGGCGAGGACCCGGCCGACCCGCGCAGCCAGGGCCTGCCCGAGGTGCCCAAGCTGATCGACGCGGCCACCCCGACCCACCAGGGTGGCAAGCTCAAGCTGCGGTGGAAGACCCGGATCGGGGTGCTGCCCGGCTTCACCGCCGGCACCTCGGAGACCGCGCTGGCCCGGCAGGCGTACCTGGCGAAGCTCGCCGCGATCCCCGGCGCGACGATCGTCGACGTGCCGCTGCCCGACGAGTGGGAGCTGCTCACCGGCACCGCGTTCAACAACGTACGACTGCCGGAGCGCACCGAGCCGTTCCTGCCCTACCTGCGTACCGACCTGCGGGGTTTCGGGGTCTCGGTGACCGGCTGGTTGCAGGGCGCGCTGCTGGGCGGCAGCGAGTTCATCACCGGCCAACGGGCCAAGCTGCTGCTGATGGAACGGGTGCTCGACCAGCTCTTCGCCGGCTGCGACGTGGTGGTGCAGACCGGCCCGGTGCCGTTCGACATCCTCGGCTTGCCCGAGATCGCCTTCCCGATCGGTTTCACCGGCGCGGGCCTGCCGATCGGCACCATCCTCGGTGGCCTCCCGTACGGCGAGGACCGGCTGCTGTCGGTGGCCGCCGCCTACCAGGCGGTGACCGACTGGCACCTGCGCCGACCGGCCGATCCGCCGGCCACCCCGGCGACGGGGCGCAGCGCGGCCCCGGCCGGGCTGCGGCTCACCGCCGACGAGGTGGCCCGGCTCAGCCAGTGACGGTCGGGTCGTCCGCCCGCCGGCTCAGCGGCGGCGGGCGGACGACACCGGCCAGCGGCGGGCGGACGACACCGGCGGCGGACCACGGCCGGCGGGCGGACGTGCCGCCACCAGCGCATCCCGGCCGGATCGTCGGCGGCGACGCCCGGTGGGTCGGGTCGACCGATGGTGACCGACCTCAGCCGATCGTGGTCAGCTTCGGCAGCACCTCGTCGGCGACCCGTCGGGTGAACTCCACCGGGTGCCGGTCCGGGGTGACCTGCACCTCGGTCACGCCGAGCGCGGCGTACCCGGCCACCTCGGCCAGGAAGGCGTCCACGTCGGCCAGCGGCGGTCGCATCACGAGAACCGTCTTGTCGATGGCGTCGTAGTCGCGGCCCTCGGCGGCGCAGTGCCCCCGCAGCACGTCCAGCTTGTGCGCCACCTCGGCGGGGCTGCTGCCGAACAGGTTGCAGGCGTCGGCGTACCGGGCCACCAGCAGCAGGGTCTTCTTCTCGCCGCTGCCGCCGATCATGATGGGCGGGTGGGGCCGTCGCAGTGGCTGCGGCGAGTTGAGCGTCTCGGCCAGCCGGTAGTGCCGGCCCTCGAACGGCCCGTTGTCGTCGCTCCACATCTGCCGGCAGATCCGCAGCGTCTCCTCCAGCCGCTCGAACCGCTCGGCCACGGGCACCACAGGCACCCCGAGGCCGCGCTGTTCGCGCTCGTACCAGGACGCGCCGATGCCGAGCCGGGCCCGACCGCCGGAGAGCACGTCCAGGGTGGTCACGATCTTGGCGAGCAGCCCCGGGTAGCGGTACATCACGCCGGTGACCAGCACGCCGAGCGTCATCCGCGAGGTCCGCGCCGCGACGAAACCCAGCGTCGTGTACGCCTCCAGCATCGGCTCCTCGGCCGGGGCCATCGCCTCCATCTGGAAGTAGTGGTCCATCACGGTGAACGACGCGACCCCGGCCTCCTCCGCGATCGTCGCGGTCTCGATCAGCGTCGGTGCGACCGCCGCCGGATCGGTCGGGGTCGAGTAGTTCCAGTAGTGCAGCCCGAGTCTCATGCCTCGTCCACCTCCACACCGATCCTAGTGGCGTCCGGGGCCACCCGCCCCGGATGCCGTCGGGGACGCGTCACCCGTCAAGCACCGCGCGGGTCAGGGCGGCCAACCCCGCCTCCCAGCGCTCGTCGGGCCAGTCCCGCAGGTGTTCCACCAGGTCGCTGCGCACGGCCGCCAACAGGGCGTGGGCGAGGTAGTCGGCCGACGCGGGGCCGCGCGCCTCGGTGACGAGCGCGACCAGCAGGACGTGCCACTCCTCGTACGAGCCGGTGCGGTAGGGGCTGCCGTCGCCCGCGTTCTCCAGGGCCAACGTCAGCACCCGACTGTCCCGTTTGAACCGCACCACCTCGCGGAGCAGGTGCCGGGCGCGCTCCGCCGGTGGACCCGCCGGTGGCGTCGCCGCCAGCGCCGCCCGCAACCGGTCGCCGCGCTGCGCGTACAGGGCACGCAGCAGCCCCATCCGGTCGCCGAAGCGGCGGAACAGCGTGCCCTTGCCCACTCCGGCGGCGGCGGCGATGTCGTCCATCGAGACCTGGTCGGGGTCGGTCGCGGCATCGAACAACCGATCTGCGGCGGCCAGCACGGCCGTCCGGTTTCGTGCCGCGTCGGCGCGCACACCCTCTCCCCTCGCGAAACGGACCAACAGTCCGCTACAGTGAAACGGACCGGCCGTCCGCTATCGTAGCCACGCAGCGGGACGGCACCGACGACCAGGGGACAACCGTGTCGAACCCTTCCACCGCCCTGTTCCACCGGGCCATGCACCTGTTGCTCGCCAAGGACATGCCGGGATTCATCGCCCTGTTCGCCGACGACGGCGTCATGGAGTTCCCGTTCGCGCCGGCCGGGCAGCCGAGCCGGGTCACCGGCCGGGCCGCCGTGCACGACTACCTCATCGACTACCCGCAGGTCCTCGACGTTCGCGAGATCACCGAGGTCACCGTGCACGAGACCACCGATCCGACGGTGCTGGTCGCCGAGTTCACCGCCGGTGGTGTCGTCGTCGCCAGCGGCCGGCCCTACCGCCTGCGGTACATCGCCGTGCTGACCATCCGGGACGGCCACATCGTGCACTACCGCGACTACTGGAACCCGCAGGCCGCACAGGACCTGCTCGGCGGCGGGCTGGTGCGCTCGTGATCCTGGTCATCGGCGGCACCGGGACGACCGGCCGGCTCGTCGCCGCCACCCTCGCCGACGCCACCCTCGCCGACGCCGGCCACCCGGTCCGCGTCGCCAGCCGCCGAGCCTCCGCCGGGGACGTCCGCTTCGACTGGTACGACCCCGGCACCCACCGCACCGCGCTGGAGGGCGTGACGGGCGTGTACCTGGTCCCACCCGTCGGCGAGGTCGATCCCGCACCGGTCATGCTGCCGGTGCTGGAACTGGCCGGTACCCGGGGAGTACGGCGGGCCGTCCTGCTCAGCTCCTCGGCGATCGAGGCGGGCACTCCCGGCCTGGGTGAGGTGCAGGCCCGGTTGGGCGGGCTCTTCCCCGAGTGGGCGGTGCTGCGGCCCTCCTGGTTCATGGAGAACTTCGTCGGCGACCGTCCGCACGGGGTGAGCGCCCGGGACCACGGCGAGATCATCAGCGCCACCGGAGACGCCCGGGTCGGCATCGTCGATCCGGCCGACATCGCCGGGGTGGCGGTCCGCGCCCTCACCGATCCGACGTCGCACGACACCGAGCACCTCATCACCGGCCCCGAACGCCTGAGCTACGCCGACATCGCCGCCGTCCTCACCGACACCGGCGGCCGACCGGTCCGGCACCGTGCCGTCAGCGAGGCCGAACTCACGGCGTACCACGAGGCCAATGGCCTGCCACCCGACTTCGCCCGGTTCCTCGCGAGCCTGGACACGGCGATCGCGGCCGGCGCGGAGGACCGGACCACCAGCACCGTCGCGGACGTCACCGGTCGCCCACCCCGCTCGTTCCGGGACTTCTGCCGCGACCGGCTGCCCGGCGGCCCCCGCCCCACCCCGGACCGCGCCACCACGCCGGGCTGACGATCCGTCCACCGGCACCGGCACCGACGGCGCGCGGGGCGGGCGACCAGGTGGTCGCCCGCCCCGCGCCCGGGTCGCTCAGCCGCGCCGCCACTTCTGGTTGGCCCCGCCGGTGCACTCCCAGCGCCACCGCCGGTGGTGGTCAGCGACAGCCCGTACGTGCCGAGGATCTCGTTGACCGGCTGGTAGACGGTGGTGCCACTGGAGTTGCAGTCGCCACCGGCACCTGAGGTGACGCCCTGCGCCTGGTTGCCGGAGACGAACGCGCCACCCGAGTCGCCGGACCGGTCGGCGGCCAGGCCATCGGGCCGACCGGCTTCACGAACACCCTTCGCATTTCCCTTGATCGGGATTAGGCTCTGCGCAGTCCGGAGTGGACGACCACGGAGGTGCCCATGAAGAAGATGACCGTCCGTCGTACGAGTGCACTGCGTCTGGTGTCCGGCGCCCGCCGGCTCTGGATCGAGTGGTGCTGGTAACTGCCGGCCCGGCGGGCGCCCCCGGGCGCCCGCCCTCGGCGACGCCGGCCCGACCGTGACCGACGAGCCGCCGCGGTACGACTGCCACCGCGACCTCGGGCCGTACGCCGGGGTCGCCGACCTGCTCCACCGGATCGCCGCCGACCGCCCCCGGCTGGCCGCCCGGCACCGCACCGAGCTGCGGGCCATCGCGCCCCGGCTCGACCCGGCCGCCCGCGCCGCCGCCGACGAGGCGCCGATCCGGTTCCACCCCGCCCGGCGCACCGCCGCCCTGGCCTACGGCGCGACCGAGTTCGTGGCGGCCTGGGCGGGCACCCTCCGCCGACCGGTCACGCTCCGGTTCGTCCACGTCGGCGCGGCCGACGAGACCACCCGCGAGCTGCTCGACGCGCTGGCCGGCCGACTCGGGGCGTACCCGGTGCGGCTGGATCTGTGTGACGACGGCCCGGCCTTGCCGGCCGTCGACCTGAGCCCGGCGGCGCTGCGCACCGCCCTCGGCGAGAGCCTGGCCGGCGGCTTCTACCGCCACGCGGCCCGCACCGCCCGACAGGGGCGTGCCCTGGTCACCCCGGCCGACGACCTGCCGCACTGGTGGTCGTTCACCACCGGCCTGGCCACCGCCCTGGCGGCGCTGGACCAGGCCACCGAGGCGCTCGACCTCTACCACGAGACCCGGACCGTCACCGACGATCCGAAGATCACCATGTCGGCCGCGTACGCCACCGCCATGCTGTACGCCCGGCACCTGCCGGCCGCCGCCCAGGACCCGGCCCGGGCGCGGCACTGGCTGGCGGAGGCGCTCCGGCTCGCCCGCACGGTGCCCGACCCCCGGCAGCGGGTCCTGTCGACGGTCTTCTACGAGCAGGGCGTCGCCCTGCTGGACAGCCGGGCGGGCGAGCCGGAGCGGGCGCTGCGGCTGATCGACGACGGGCTGGCCCGGCTGACAGCGGTGCTCGCCCCCGGTGAACGCCCCCAGGACGTGGCCCGGCTGCGCCACAACCGGGCCCAGGTCCACCTGGCGCTGGGCGACCCGCAACGGGCCCTGGCCGAACTCGACACCGTGATCGGCCACGACCCCGACAACTGCGAGTACTACGTGGACCGGGCCGCCCTGCACCGGGCCGCCGGGCGACACCGGGCCGCGATCCGGGATTACGGCAGCGCGATCCGCCTCGGGCCGCACCTGCCGGAGGCGTACTACAACCGGGCGGTGCTCCAGCAGGAGCGGGGCCGCACCGGGCGGGCCCGCGACGACCTGGACCGGGTGCTGGCCATCGAGCCCGGACACCTCGATGCCCGGATCGCCCTGGTCAACCTGCACCTCGGCCGGGGCGCCCTCGACGTCGCCGACACGGGGGCGCGGGCCGGGCTGGTGCTGGCCCCGCACGAGCCGGCCCTGCTGTGCACCCTCGGGCTGATCCGCTCGGAGCGCGGCGCGGCGGCCGAGGCCGAGGCGCTGTTCAGCCGGGCGTTGGCCGGCGATCCGGAGCTGGTCGAGGCGTGGACGAACCGGGCCGCCGTACGGTTCGACCGGGGTGCGGTGGCCGACGCCGTGGCCGACCTGGACCGGGCGGTCGCGTTGTCGGCGGCACCGGTGCCCCGCTACAACCGGGGCACCGCGCTGGCCCGGTTGGGCCGGTGGGACGAGGCGGCCCGGGACTTCGTCGCCGCGCTCGCCGCACCCGAGGTGGACCGGTCACTGCGCCGCGAGCTGCGCGCGGAACTCACCCGCTGCCGCCGGCACACCGCGTCCCGGTCGGTGGCACCCCGCTGAGGTGGCGGCAGCCGTCTCCGCGAGGTGCCACCGCCACCGCACGCCGCGCCGGGGTACGGGGCCGGGCCGGCGGCCCCGCACCCCACGGATCGGCCACGTTCGGACGCGACCGGTCAGCTGCGCAGGCTCCACTGCTGGTTGGTGCCGCCGTTGCAGGCCCAGAGGATCAACTTGGTGCCGTTGGCGGTCGCCGCGCCGTTCGCGTCCAGGCAGAGCCCGGACTGCGCACCGGTGATCGTGCCGTTGGCGTTGACGTTCCACTGCTGGTTGCTCTGCCCGTTGCAGTCCCAGATCACCACCTGGGTGCCGTTGCTGGTGCCCTGCCCGGAGGCGTCCAGGCACTTGTTGCCATAGACCGTCAGCTGCCGGCCGGTGGTCTGGGTCCACCGCTGGTTGGTCGCGCCGGTGCAGTCCCACAGCTGGGCCTGCGCGCCGTTGGTGGTGCTGGAGCCAGTGACCTCGGCGCACCTGCCGGACTGCGCCCCGACGAGCCGCACACCCTGCGCCGGCGGGTTGGTGCTGCCCTGCACACCGGCGTTGGCCATCACGGTCTGCGCCCCCGAGGGCCAGCTGTTGTTGCTGACGATCGTGTTGTTGTTGACGACGTTGCCCCGGTCACCGTTGGTCACGTTGGTGCTGTTGTTCGTCGACCAGTTGTTGGTGACGGTGAAGTTGCCCATGTTCTCGGCGTACCAGTAGTTGGCGGTGGCCCAGGTGCCGGTGGAGGAGAAGACGTTGTTGCGGGCGGTGTAGTAACGGGAGCCCTCGTCGAAGTAGAGCCCGAACCAGCCGTTGGTCCGCAGGCAGTAGTTCTCGTTGATGGTCCCGCCCGGGTTCGCCGACAGCGTGTAGAGGCAGCCACCGTCGGTCATCTGCTGCATCACGTCGTGGATGTAGTTGCCGACGACCTGGTTGTTGGCCGCCGTGGTCGCCGTCGAGTAGCGCGGCTGGTAGTTGTACAGCCCACGGTCGGCGTAGTGGTTGCTGCCGCCCGCGTCGTTGGCGCCCCAGCCGTAGCCCACCGACAGCCCGGTGTACGGCATGTTGTAGACCTCGTTGTGCGACACCAGCGAGGTGTTGACGTACGTGGTCAGGATCGACACCACACCCCGGTACTCCAGACCGAGGTCGTGCACCCGGTTGTTGCTGATGGTGATGTTCCGGTTGGTCATCCGCTGGTCGCCCGGGTGGTGGGCGTCGGCGCGGACCCCACCGACGACGATACCGCCGGCCGAGTTGCGGGCGATCTCGGAACGGGTGACGGTGATGTTGCTGGCCCCCAGGCCGACCCCGCTGGCGTGCGCGTTGGCGTCGTTGCCGATGCCGATGGCGGTCTGCCCGAGGTTGACGAACTGGGAGTCGCCGAAGGTGATGGTGTTGGCGGCGGAGACCTGCACGGCGGCCGGCATCTGGGCCCAGCTCGGCCGGGTCGCCTCGAACAGCGGGCAGCCCTCCTGGCAGGAGGTGAGCGCGTCGGCCGGGCGGGCCCAGGTGCCGGTGATGTGCGCTCCGGTCTGCTGGTCGGCGAAGCCGTTGCTGCTGCTCGGGCCGAGCCAGCTGGTGCCGGTGAAGGTGATCCCGCTGAACGCGATGTGGTGCGCCGGGGCGTCGTAGCTGCCACCGACGTTCACCAGGGACTGCAACTGCGGCAGCTCCACGCTGACGCTGCTCATGTTCTGCCCGGCCAGCGGGATGTAGTTGAGCTGACCACTGCCCGGATTCAGGTACCACTCCCCCGGGCTGTCCAGGAACTCGTACGCGTTGGCCAGGTAGAACGGGCCGGCCCGGTGCGGCTTGGACAGGGTGTCGAAGCCGAAGGTGTTGTTGTTCCAGGCCGGCTGCTGCATCGTGAGGAAGTTTCCGCTGATGCTCTGCACCGGGGAGTACCGGTCGGTGAACGAGCCGACGCTCTCCACCTCGACCCGGTTCTGGTTACCCAGGTTGTTGAGGTAGCTCAACGCGCCGTTGCTGAACCGCATGCCGCTGGTGGTGAAGGTGAAGTCGGCCCGGTTGACGGCGGTGCGGGCCCGGGTGGCGACCGCGCCGTTGACGTAGAGCTGCCGGCTGTCCAGCCCGGCGGGCACGCTCGCCCGCCAGATGTTCTTGCCGGCGTCGACCTGCGACCAGCCGGTGACGGCGCGCGCCCCGCTGATCTGCGGGCGGGCCGACGCGGCGGCCCGCCAGGTCACGGTGTAGCCGTTGGTGCCGGAGTCGGCGGCGGTGAACCGCAGCGGTGCGGCCAGCCGGTAGACGCCGTCGGCCAGCTCGACGACGATGTCGCCGGACATCCCGGCGGTACGGGACCGGACCGCGTTCTGCGCCTCGGTCAGCGTGCAGGGCTGGCTGCTGGAGCAGGCGGTGCCGCTGCCGGCGGGGGACGCGTAGAGGGTGGTGGTGGCGGCGAGGGCGGGACCGGCCGGGGCGAGCACGGCGACCGTGGCGGCGAGCGCCGTGGCGGCCAGGCCGGCCAGCACCGGCCCGCGCCGGGCGGGTGATGTCGGGACGGACACGGGTGGGACTCCAATCCTGGTGGGGTGGTGGGGTGCCCGGCGTCGCGGTGGAATCATGCCGCGGCCGGGTCGAGCAGCCCGGCGGCCCGCAGCGCCGGCCACAGCGCCGCCGGGACGTCGGCGTCCGCGCGGGTCAACGCCTGCGCGACCTGCGCGCGGTTGCGCAGGCCGACGACCGTCGAGACGACCGCGGGATGGGAGCGGACGAAGGCGAGTGCCGCCTGCGGCAGGGTGACGCCGTACGCCTGGCAGACGTCGGCGATCCGGTGGGCCCGGTCGATCAACTCCGGTGGGGCCTGCTGGTAGTTGTAGGTGGCGTCGGCCGGGGGCCGGTCCTGGGACAGCAGGCCGGAGTTGTAGACCCCGGCGATGACCACGCCGACGCCCCGGCGTTCGGCGGCGGGCAGCAGGTCGGTCAGCGCCCCCTGTTCCAGCAGGGTGTACCGGCCCGCGCACATCACCACGTCGACGTCGGTCTCCTCGACGAACCGGGTGAGCAGGTGGGACTGGTTCATGCCGGCCCCGATGGCCCCCACCACGCCCTGGTCGCGCAGCTCCACCAGGGCGGGCACCGCCTCGGTGGCGGCCTGTTCCCAGTGGTCGTCGGGGTCGTGCAGGTAGACGACGTCCACCCGGTCTAGGCCGGTGCGGGCCAGGCTGGACTCCAGCGAGCGGAGCACGCCGTCGCGGCTGAAGTCCCAGACCCGCCGGTGGTCGGCGGGCACGTCGAAACCTTCCGGGTCGCGCCGGTGGGCGTCCTGCGGCGACGGTACGAGCAACCGCCCGACCTTCGTCGACACCACGTACTCGTCGCGCGGCCGGGTACGCAGCGCCGCGCCGAGCCGCCGTTCGGACAGGCCGAGCCCGTAGTGCGGTGCGGTGTCGTAGTAGCGCAGGCCACCCGCCCAGGCGGTGTCGACGGCGGCGGTGAACTCCTCGTCGGTGGTGGTCCGGTAGAGGTTGCCGGCCTGCGCCGCGCCGAAGCCCAGCGCGGTGAGGCGTACCGCCGGTCGGCGCGGCAGCGGGCGGGCGTTCACGCCGACTCCAGTCGGTAGACCCGCCGGGCGGTGTGTCGCCAGATCGCCGCCCGCTCCTCGTCGCCGAGCGGGTCGAGCAGTTTCGCCAGCGTGTCGACCCAGCGTGGGTAGGAGCTGGCGAGCAGGCAGACCGGCCAGTCGGAGCCGAACATCAACCGGTCCGGGCCGAACGCGTCGAGGGCGTGGTCGACGGCCGGGCGCAGGTCCTGCGGTGTCCACGGTGCCCGGTGCACCTCGGTGACCAGGCCGGACAGTTTCGCCGTGGTGTTGGCCGCGCCGGCCAGGGCGTGCAGGTCGCGGGCCCACCCGTCGAGGGCCGTCCCGCCCAGCGCCGGTTTGCCGAGGTGGTCCAGGACGAACCGCACCTCGGGCAGGTCGCGGGCGAGCCGACCGGCCGCGCCCAGTTGGTGCTGCCGCACCAGCAGGTCGAAGGCGAGACCGGCGGCGCCCACCGCGGTGATCCCCCGCCGCACGTCGACCCGGTCGAGGAACGCCGGGTCGGGCTCGTCCTGCATGGAGTAGCGGACACCGACCAGCAGGTGGCCGCCGCGCGCCGCCCGCAGCCGGCCCAGTCGTTCGGTGACGTCCGGGGCCGTGACGTCCAGCCAGCCGACGACCCCCCGGATGAGCGGGTCGTCGGCGGCGACGCCCAGCAGGTCCACCGTCTCCGCCTCGGTGGAGTTGGCCTGCACCAGGACGGTCCCGGTGACCCCGACGGGACGGGTGACCCGGGCCAGGTCGGCCGGGGTGAAGTCGGCGTCGATGGCGGCCATGGTGGCCGGGTCGATCCAGGGTTGCGGGTGCCGGGCCCGGACCCAGAGGTGGTGGTGGGCGTCGACGGTGCCGGGCGGTGCGCTCATCGGCCCAACCATCCGCCGTCGACGGGCAGGACGATGCCGTTGACGTAGTCCGACGCCGGGGAGGCCAGGAACACCGTGGCGCCGGCGAGGTCGTCGGCGTTTCCCCACCGGCCGGTCGGGATGCGGGCCAGGATGGCCCGGTCACGTTCCGGGTCCTCGCGTAGCGCCCGGGTGTTGTCGGTGGCGATGTAGCCGGGGGCGATGGCGTTGACGTTGACCCCGTGCGCCGCCCACTCGTTGGCCAGCGCCCTGGTCAGCCCGGCGATGCCGGACTTGGAGGCGGCGTATCCGGGGACGGTGATGCCGCCCTGGAAGCTGAGCAGCGACGCGGTGAAGATGATCTTTCCGTGGCCCCGGGCCACCATCGCCCGGCCGATCTCCCGGCTCAGCACGAACTGGCTGGTCAGGTTCACCTCGATGACGTGGTCCCACATCTCGTCGGGGTGCTCGGCCGCCGGGGCACGGGCGATGGTGCCGCCGTTGTTGACCAGGATGTCGACCGGGCCGAGGTCGTGCAGTTCACCGACGAGCCGGCGGACCGCGGCCCGGTCGGCCAGGTCGGCGCGCAACGCGGTGAACGAGCGGCCCGCCGCGCGTACCCGGCGCTCCACCTCGCTGCCGGTGGCCTCCAGCTGCGCCGAGACGCCGATCACGTCGGCGCCCGCGACGGCCAGCGCCTCGGCCATGGCCAGCCCGATGCCCCGGCGTGCGCCGGTCACCACGGCGGTCCGGCCGGACAGGTCGAACAGGGTGCTCACCGGTGCGCCTCCACCAGCTCGTCGGGCCGGTGGTGCCGGGCGCGGTGGCAGACCACTGCCTGCATGCGTACTCCCTCGTGGGTCGGGGTCAGTTCCTGACGGCGGACGGCAGGCCGTCGTGGTGGTGCGCCGGGGTGCCGGGCAGCGGCGTGACGTACCGCTGCGGCCCGGCGACGATCTGGTCGTTCTCCGCCAGCAGCCGGCGTCCGGCCCGTTCCGGCCGCACGTTGGGTCCGTCGGGTGTGGGCACGTCCGAACGGCGGGGATGGGTACGGATCTCCTCCTCGGCGACCGTGACGCCCAGGCCCGGTGTGTCGCCGAGGACGAACGCCCCGTCCTCAACGTACAGGTCGCGGGTGATCCCGACCGGGGGCCGGAGGTCCTGTAGCTCGCTGACCAGGTGGTTGGGCACCGACGTGGCGGCGTGCAGCAGCCCCACGGGGCTGTTGCCGATCGGGCTGACCGGCAGGTCGTAGGCGTGCGCCAGGGCGGCCACCCGCAGGAAGTGGGTGACCCCCCAGACCGCGGCCATCTGCACGATGTCCACCGCCGCCGCGGCGATCAACGGCCGGTACTGTTCGAGGCCGGTGAGGTTCTCCCCGGTCGCGACCGACGCCCGGATACCATGCCCGACGACGGCCAGGCCCTCGGCGTCCCACCGTCGGACGGGTTCCTCGATCCAGACGAGGTCCAGGGTACGTTCGAGTTCGCCGACGTGCCGGACGGCCTGCTTGCGGGTCCACGCCTCGTTGACGTCGAGCATCAGGCCGGGGCGCTGCCCCCGACCTGCCTCGGTGAGCACGTCCCGGACCACGTGCAGCCGGTGCCGGTCCCGCTCGATGTCCAGGCCGCCCTTGAGCTTGGCGGCCCGCAGCCCGTGTCGGGCGTAGACCGTGTAGGCCGCCACCAGCTCGTCGTCGTCCAGGCCGATGTCGAGGCCGGACGCGTACGCCGGCACCCGCCGGTCGCGTCCGCCCAGCAGCCGCCAGAGCGGTTGCCCCGCCGACTGGGCCTTGATGTCCCACAGCGCGGTGTCCAACGCCCCGATCGTGCCGAACACCGTGCCGGCGTGGCCCGCCTTGAAGGTCTGCCGCAGCATCCGGTCGTAGAGGGTGGTCACCGCGCGGGGGTCCTCGCCGTCGATCGCGGCGAAGATCCGTTCGAGGTCGGTGTGCGGTCCGAGGCCGACCCCGGTGATGCCCTCGTCGGTCTCGACCACGATGATCGGCACCGTGGTCACCCCGTCGGTGAAGACGCCGTTCGCGTCGCCGACGGGCCGACCCCACTCCTGCACGGTGGTCAGGGTCCGGTATCCGGTGATCCGCATGTCAGCCCTTCGTAGCACCGGCGGCGACACCGTCGGCGATCTGGCGCTGGAGAAAGAGGTAGATCACCAGCACGGGTACGGCGGCGATCAGCACCCCCGCGGCGAAGGTGGGGATGTCGGCGGAGTACTGCCCCCGCAGCGAGGTCACCCCGACCATCAGGGTCCGGTGCTCGGCCGAGGGCATCAGCAGCAACGAGATCAGTACGTCGTTCCAGCAGAACAGCGCGTTGAGGATGCCGACCGACAGCAGGGCCGGGGTGCCCAGCGGCAGCATGATCCGCCGGTAGACACCGTAGACGTCGTTGCCGTCGATCCGGGCCGCGTCGATGATCTCCGGGGGGATGGTCCGGTAGTAGCTGGTCATCAGGAAGATGGTGAAGGGCAGGAACTGCGCCACGTAGGCGAGCACCAGCCCCGGGTAGGTGTCGACGAGACCGGCGTCGGACATGATCCGCGCCAGCGGCACCATGATCACCTGGAACGGCACGAAGAGCGCCGCGAGGCAGCACAGGAAGAGCACCGACGAACCCCGGAAACGCAGCTGGCTCAACGCGAAGCCGGCCATCGACCCGAACAACAGCAGCAGGAGCACCGAGACCGTCACCACGACCACCGAGTTGGTCAGGTAGCGGGCCATCCCGACGCTGTTCCACGCCGCCGCGACGTTGTCCCACCGCAGGGAGTCCACCAGCGAGAAGCGGTCGAGGACGTAGTCGCGGCGGGTCTTCATCGCCACGTTGGCGGTGAAGACCAGGGGGTAGACGGTCGCCAGGGCCAGCACGGCCATCGGCAGGGCCAGCAGCCACCGACCCCACCGGACACGGGACATCACGCCTCCCTCACCGCCCGCCGGAGCAGGCTGATCTGCAGCAGCCCCACCACGAGCATGATGAGGAAGAGCACCGTCGAGGCGGCCGAGGCGAGCGCCGGCCGGTTCATCTGGCCCTGCTGGATCCAGATGTAGTACTCCGGCAGGTAGGTCGACCCCTCCGGGCCGCCGCTGGTCATCACGTAGAGCAGGCCGAACATGGAGGTCAGCATCCCGATCATCGTGGTGACGAAGACGAACTGGATGGTGCGGGCGAGGCTGGGCACGATCACGTGCCGGACGGTCTGGGGCAGCGACGCGCCGTCGACCCGGGCGGCGTCCAGCAGCGAGGCGTCCAGGGTGGCGAAGCCGGCGAGGAACACCACCAGCGCCATCCCGAAGGTCGCCCAGACGTGCACCCCGACCACGACGAACATCGCCACGTCCGGGTCGCCGAGCCAGTCCACCGGCCCGATGCCGACCCCGCCGAGCAGGGCGTTGAGCGGGCCGTCGAAGGCGAGCAGCAGGTTGAAGATGGCCCCGACGATGACCGGGGACAGCACGGCCGGAAAGAAGTAGACGCTGCGGTACAGCCGGTGCCCGGGGACCCGCAGGTAGATGAGGGTCGCGAGCAGGCCGGGGATCGCCACCGCCACCGGCAGCAGCAGCACGAGCAGCCCGACGTTGCCCAGCGCGTCCCGGAACAGCGGGTCCCCGAGCAGCTCCCGGTAGTTGTCCAGGCCGACCATCAGCCCGTCACGGTCGCCGTCACCGGTGAAGGAGAAGTTGACCCCGAGCAGCAGCGGCCAGAACCGCAGCAGCGCGAGGATCAGCAGGGACGGGGCCAGCAGCACGAAGGGGGCGAGCCGTTCCGCCCGTCGGCCAGCCCGGCCGCGTCGCGAGACGGCGGGGGCGGGGGGTACGGATCGCGGCGGCGTCCCGCCGGCCCGGCCGGTCGGGGCCGGACGGACCGACGGTGCCGCCTCGGGAACCGGCACGGGGTCAGCCGGCCTGATCGGAGGCGGCCAGCTGCTTCACCGCCTCGTCGACGCTGATCGAGCCGCTCAGCAGTTGCTGGGAGAGCCGGCCCATCAGCTCCAGGGTCTTGGAGGACAGCGCCACGTGCAGGGCGGGTTTGCCGGCCTTGAGGTCGGCGACGATGGTGGCCACGGCCGGGCCGCCCTGGGACACGTCGATGGTGGTGTCGGCGGCGATCGCCCCGGCGTCGGCGTAGAAGGACTTCAGCGCGTCGGTCGAGGTCAGCGAACGCACCAGGTCGGCGGCGACCCTGGGGTCCTTGGTCCACCTGGCGACCCCGTAGCCGATGCCGCCGTCGTAGGGCAGGCTCGGGGTGGCCCCGGGTACGACGACGGGGGCGCGCATCACGCCGAGCTTCTCGGCGGTGAGGAACTCGCTGAAGTCCTTCCAGTGTCCGACGTCCGACATCAGCCCGATGACGTGGGCGGCCTTCGCGGACTGGAAGATCGCGAAGGAGTCGTTGAACATCGCCGTCGAGTTCGCCCCGTCGCTGTTCAGCTTCGCGTCCTGGGCCTCCTTCCAGAGCGCGAAGATCCGCTTGACGTGCGGCGAGGTCCAGTCCCGCTTGCCGGCGATCCAGTCGTCGTACTCCTGCGTGCTGAACACGCCGGAGCCGAAGGCGGAGAGGAAGAACTGGATGCCGTAGCCCTCCTTGTTGCCGAGGGCGAGGCACTTCGCGCCGGTCCGCCGGGTGATGGTGGCGCAGTCGGCGAGGAACTTCGACCAGGTGGTGGCGGGGCTGGCGGGGTCGAGGCCGGCCTTGTCGTAGAGGGCCCGGTTGTAGTAGATCGGGTGACCCTGCAGCGTCACCGGGGCGGCGTAGGTCTTGCCGTCCTTGGTGAACGCGTCCCAGCCGGCGAGTCGCTGCCGGTCGTCGGTGAGGTACTCGTCCAGGGGCAGCAGCGCGTCCGCCCGGTCCCGGATCTGGCCGCCCCCGTTGAACAGCATCACGTCCGGCCCCTTGCCGGCCTGGATCGCCGTGCCGAGCAGGGTGTAGTACTGCTCGAAGGGCTGGGCGACGAACTCGACGGTGACGTCGGGGTGTTTCCTGGCGAAGTCGGCCTTCGCCTTCTCCAGGTACGCCCGGGCGGACGCCTCACCGGACTTCCAGTCCCAGACGACCAGCTTCCCGTCGGCCCCGCCGGACGGGGAACGCGTCCCGCCGGCGCTCCCGCAGCCGGCCAGCGCCAATGCCGCGACGAGAACGGCTGACCACACTGCTCGGTGCTTCATCGCTGCTCACTTTCGACGTCGGCCGACCCCGCTGAATCGAGACACTTGGATTGACGAGAAAGTAACTCGTATGACGTATGACGTCAACAGTGGGACGTAGAATTCGCCGCAGGCAGGTCGTGGCGCGGTCCGCGGAATCCACTGGAGGGGACATGACGGCACGGGAGATCACCCTGAACACGGCAACGCCCCCCAGCTGGGCACGACGACCCGCCAACCTCGCGACCGCCGTCACCGCCGAACTGGTGGGACGCATCGTACGCGGAGTCCACCCGCCCGGCGCCCCGCTGCCTCCCGAGCCGGCGCTGTGCGAGGCGTTCTCGGTGAGCCGCACGGTCGTCCGGGAGGCCGTGAAGATCCTCCAGGAGAAGGGCCTGGTGCAGGTCCGCCAGGGCAGTGGCACCATCGTCACCCCACCGTCGATGTGGGACATGCTCGACGAACTCGTGCTCTCCGCGACCATCGCCGAGGACGACAGCCTGACCATTCTCGACGACCTGGTGGCCACCCGGCGGGTGCTGGAGTCCGACATGGCCAACGTCGCCGCCCGGCTGGCCGACCAGGACACCGTCGACCGGCTGCGTGCCCTGGTCGACCGGATGGACGAGCTGGTCGACGACCAGGTCGCCTACCACGAGCACGACCGGGCGTTCCACGACGTGATCATGCAGGCGTCCGGCAACCGGATCGCCCGGGGCGTGGTGCGTTCGCTGGAGAGCCAGGTGGTCAACACCGCCCGCTACATGGGCCGCTTCGAGCGGGCGCTGTGCGTGGCCTCCAACCGGGGACACCGGCGCATCTACGAGCGCATCGCGGCCCACGACCCGGACGGCGCCGCCGCGGCCATGGTCACCCACATCACCGAGGCCTGGCTGGTCCGGCGCGGCGGACCGGACACCGGGCGGTTGGTGCGCTGACCCCCGGCGGCGGGTGGATCACCCGGCGCTCCCGCCTGGCGGACCGGGCCCGTGGAGGGACCCCGATGACGCCCGCGTAACCAACGAACGTCAATGGCTTGCGGGTGTTAACGATAACAAGATACCGTCGGCCGCGGGAGCGAAGGGCACGCCTCCCCCGCTCCACCCCCGGGATCCGGGCGGCGGAGCGGAGTGCGGGCACGGGCGACGTCGGTGGGACACCTCCGGGCACCTCCGTGGACGCTGCACGCCGCCGGGTCGCATCGACACCTCGACGCACCCGGATCCCCCGGCGCACGTCGTCCACCGCCACCGTGGGGTCCTGACACGACCGCGCGCCGACCGCGGTGCCGTCCCTGGCAGGCCGGAGCGCGATCGCCGACCGTGACGCCACACCCGCGTTCCCGCACGGCGGGCAGTCCGGACGAATCCCGACCGCACCGGCTCACCGGCCGGGCGTCGGCGGAGTCCGGGCAGGCCACCGAGGCGTGACCCCCCACGACACGCATCGCCCATACTGGGAGGTACTGGTGAAACCCGCACTGCCACCGCTGACCCGACTGCGGCGCTCCTTCGCCTGGTTGACGGCCCTGCTCCTGGTCTCGACCCTGCTCCCGGCCGGCACCGCCAAGGCCGACAACCCCATCGTCCAGCACATCTACACCGCCGACCCGGCCCCGCTGGTGCACAACGGTCGGATGTACCTCTACACCGGCCACGACGAGGACGGCTCGACCTGGTTCACCATGAAGGAGTGGCGGGTCTGGTCCTCCGCCGACATGGTCAACTGGACCGACCACGGCTCGCCGCTCAACGTCGGCACCTTCAGCTGGGCGAAGGCGGACGCCTGGGCGGGCCAGGTCATCGCCCGCAACGGCAAGTTCTACTGGTACGTGCCGGTGACCGCGAAGTCGACCAACTCGATGGCCATCGGGGTGGCGGTGAGCGACAGCCCCACCGGCCCGTTCCGGGATGCCATCGGCCGCCCGCTGGCGGCCAACGGCGAGATCGACCCGACCGTCTTCATCGACGACGACGGGCAGGCGTACCTCTACTGGGGCAACCCCAACCTGTGGTACGTCAAGCTGAACGCCGACATGATCTCGTACTCCGGCAGTGTCACCAAGATTCCGCTGACCACCGCCGGATACGGCACCCGCAACGGCAACGCCACCCGACCCACCCTCTACGAGGAGGGCCCCTGGGTCTTCAAGCGCAACGGGACCTACTACAACGTCTTCGCCGCCGAGTGCTGCAGTGAGTTCATCGGCTACTCCACGGCGCCCGGCCCCACCGGGCCGTGGACCTACCGGGGCACGGTCATGCCCCGCCAGGGCGGCAGCTTCACCAACCACGCCGGGATCGTCGACTTCAACGGCGGGTCGTACTTCTTCTACCACAACGGCGCGCTGCCCGGCGGTGGCGGCTACACCCGGTCGGTCGCGGTGGAGAAGTTCACCTACGGCACCAACGGCACCATCCCGACGATCAACATGACCAGCACCGGCGCACCGCAGATCGGCACGCTCAACCCGTACGTGCGGCAGGAGGCCGAGACGATCGCCTGGGGCTCCGGCATCGAGACCGAGGCGTCCAGTGAAGGCGGAATGAACGTCGGCTTCATCGAGAACGGCGACTACATCAAGGTCAAGGGGGTCGGCTTCGGCACCGGTGCGACGTCCTTCAACGCCCGGGTGGCCTCGGCCGGCAGCGGCGGCACCATCGAGGTCCGGCTGGACAGCACCACCGGCACCCGGGTGGCGAGCTGCTCCGTGCCGGTCACCGGCGGCTGGCAGAACTGGCAGACCGTCTCCTGCCCGGTGTCCGGCGCGACCGGCACCCACGACATGTACCTGCGGTTCACCGGCGGCAGCGGCACCCTGTTCAACGTCAACTGGTGGCAGTTCAACGGCAGCGGCACCACCCCGACGCCCACGCCGACCGTGACGCCCACCACGACGCCCACCGCGACCCCCACCCCGACGACCCCGGCCCCGACGACGCCGGCTCCGACGACCCCCTCCGGGACGACCTGCGCGGCCACCAACACCGTGGTCAACACCTGGCAGGGCGGCTTCGAGGGCAAGCTGACCATCACCAACGGGTCCACCCCGATCACCGGCTGGCGGGTGTCGTTCACCCTCCCCAGCGGGCAGACGGTGGCCCAGGCGTGGAACGGCACCCTGACCCAGCAGGGCAACCAGGTGACCGTCGCCAACGCCGCCTACAACGGGCAGCTCGGGGCGGGTGGCTCCACCACCGTCGGCTACATCAGCTCGACCACCGGCAGCAACCAGCCACCGACCGACCTGACCTGCACCCCCGCGTGACCGCGTCACGCGGCTGACGGCCGCGCCGGCCCGCTCCACCCCACCGGGGCGGGCCGGCACCCCACCACCGACACCACCGTCCGTACGACCCACCCGGACGGCTCGCCCCGTGATCCGGTCCGCTGGAGGTTTCCATGTCCTTTCCGTCCCTCAACCGACGCCAACTTCTCCAGGCCGCTGGCGCCACCGCGCTCGCCTCCGCCGCAGGTGGCACCCTGCTCGGGTCCGGTCCGGCCAGCGCGGCGCTGGTGGTCCCCCCGGCCCGGGCCGACCTGGGCGTGTCGGCGTACCCGTTCGAACTGGGTCAGGTCCGGCTGACCGCCGGCCGGCTGCTGGACAACCAGAACCGGACGCTGAGCTACCTGCGGTTCGTCGACGTCGACCGGATGCTCTACAACTTCCGGGCCAACCACCGGCTGGGCACCAACGGGGCCGCGACCAACGGGGGCTGGGACGCGCCGTCCTTCCCGTTCCGCACCCACATGCAGGGCCACTTCCTCACCGCCTGGGCGCAGGCGTACGCGGTGCTCGGCGACACCACCTGCCGGGACAAGGCCAACTACATGGTGGCCGAGCTGGCGAAGTGCCAGGCCAACAACGGGGCGGCCGGATTCACCGCCGGTTACCTGTCCGGCTTCCCGGAGTCGGACTTCTCGGCCCTGGAGGCCCGCACGCTGTCCAACGGCAACGTGCCCTACTACTGCATCCACAAGACCCTCATGGGGCTGCTCGACGTGTGGCGCTACATCGGCAACACGCAGGCCCGCTCGGTGCTACTGGCGCTGGCCGGCTGGGTCGACACCCGCACGTCGCGGCTGAGCTACAACCAGATGCAGTCGATGCTGGAGACCGAGTTCGGCGGCATGAACGAGGCGTTGACCGACATCTACCAGCACACCGGCGACGGGCGCTGGCTGACCGTCGCCCAGCGGTTCGACCATGCGGGCGTGTTCAACCCGCTCGCCAGCAACTCCGACCAGCTCAACGGCAAGCACGCCAACACCCAGGTGCCCAAGTGGATCGGCGCGGCGCGGGAGTTCAAGGCGACCGGCACCACGCGCTACCGGGACATCGCCAGCAACGCGTGGAACATGACCGTCAACGCGCACACCTACGTCATCGGCGGCAACAGCCAGGCCGAGCACTTCCGGCCGCCGAACGCGATCGCCGGGTACCTGACCAACGACACCTGCGAGCACTGCAACACCCACAACATGCTCAAGCTGACCCGGGAGCTGTGGCTGCTCGACCCGAACCGGGTCGCGTACTTCGACTTCTACGAGCGTGCCCTGCTCAACCATGTCGTCGGCGCGCAGAACCCGGCCGACGGGCACGGCCACGTCACCTACTTCACCCCGCTCAAGCCGGGTGGCCGACGGGGCGTCGGGCCGGCCTGGGGAGGCGGCACCTTCAGCACCGACTACAACTCGTTCTGGTGCTGCCAGGGCACCGGCATCGAGGCCAACACCAAGCTGATGGACTCGATCTACTTCTACAACGACACCACGCTGACGGTGAACCTGTTCGTTGCGTCGGTGCTGACCTGGTCGCAGCGCGGGATCACGGTCACCCAGAGCACCAGCTACCCGGCGAGCGACACCAGCACGCTCACCCTCTCCGGGTCGATGAGCGGCTCGTGGAGCATCCGGGTCCGCATCCCGGCCTGGGCCACCGGCGCGACGATCGCCGTCAACGGCGAGACGCAGAGCGTCGCCACCAACCCCGGCAGCTACGCCACGGTCACCCGCACCTGGGCGGCCGGCGACACCGTCACCGTACGGCTGCCGATGAAGGTCGTCGTGCAGCCGAGCAACGACAACGCCAACGTCGCGGCCCTCACGTACGGCCCGGCGGTGCTGGCGGGCAACTACGGCAACACCGGCCTGAGCGCCCTGCCGTCGTTGAACGCCTCGTCGGTGACCCGGACGAGCACCAGCACCCTGGCGTTCACCGCCACCGCGAACGGCTCCACGGTCAACCTCGGACCGTTCTACGACGCCCACGGCTTCAACTACACGGTCTACTGGAGCACCAGCGGGGGCAGCACCGGCGGCGGCAGCACGCGGATCGTCAACGTGGGCAGCGGCCTGGTCCTCGGCATCCAGAACATGTCCACCGCCGACGGCGGGCTGGCCCTGCAGTGGGGCGACACCGGCACCGCCGACCACAACTGGGTGGTGGTGACCGACGGCGACGCCGTCCGGTTCCGCAACGTCAACAGCGGCAAGGTCCTCGGCGTGGAGAACATGTCCACCGCCGACAACGCCCGCGTCCTGCAGTGGGCGGACAACGGCACCGCCGACCACCGGTGGACCCTGCTCAACCAGGGCGACGGCACCTACAAGATCCGCAACGTCAACAGCGGGAAGCTGCTCGGCATCCTCAACGGCTCGACCGCGCAGGGTGCGCAGGCCGTACAGGACTCCGACAACGGCAGCGCGGACAACCGCTGGCGGCTCGTCGCCAACCAGTAGGGACCACCGCCGGTCCCGCACCGCTGGCGAGACGGTGCGGGACCGGCGGTGCAACGGACGGGGCCGCCCCTGTGCGGGGGCGGCCCCGTCGTGTGCGTGCCGGCCGGTGGCGGTCCCGGACCGCCACCGACGTGGCCGGGCCGCCCGCACCGACCGGCCCGCACAGCGGTGCCGACGGTACGGGCGGCCCGGTTGCCCCGCTGCCGTGACCCGGGTCGGGTCAGGGGGTGCTGAGCTGGAACTGACGGATCGTGCTGGTGCCGCCGAGGGCCTGGGTGGCGTGGTTGAACAGGGCGAACCGGTAGCCCATGAAGAACTGCCAGTTGCTGTCGAGGGTCAGCGCGTTGCCCAGCGCGGTGAAGTTGACCCCGTCGGTGCTGTACGAGAACCGGGCCTGCCGGCCGGAGCCGGGACGGATGTCGGCGGTGGCCCGTAGCCAGATGCGTCCCCCGCTGACCGGGGCGGAGGCGATCTCCGTGCCGGTGTTGGTGGTCCGCCAACTGCCGTCCATGGTGAGGTTGTTGGTCATCGACACCCGGGTGGCGCCGTTGTCCCGGCGGACGCCGATCCAGGCCGACGAGTTGCGCAGCACCGCCAGCCCGGTCCGGTCGCCGTCGCGCAGCGCCGAGTAGTCGAGTTCGACGGTGGCGGTGGAGGTCGGCCCCTGGATCCGGTGGGTCACCGTGTTGCGGGCGCTGTAGAGGTCGTTGGTGACGGTGGCGGTCTGCAGACGCAGGCCGTTGTTCACCGACCACTTGGTGTTGTCCGGGTTGTGGTTCCACTCCCACTGCGGGCCGAGGGTGCTGCCGGAGAAGGTGTCGGTGCCGGTCAGCGGCTTGACCGGTCGGGTCGGCAGCGGGTTCGGGTACGACGTGCCCCAGCCGCCGTTGACCGTCTGGATCTGCGGCCAGCCGTCGGCGGTCCAGGTGATCGGGGCCAGCGCCGGCACCCGCCCACCGGGGTAGGCGTCCACGAAGGACATGTAGTACCACTGGCCGGCCGGGGTCTGCACCAGACCGCCCTGGTGCGGCACGCCGCCGCCGGAGATCGGGCCGGGCATGTTGAGCAGCACCTGCCGCATCTCGTACGGGCCGAACGGGCTCGACGACTTCAGCACGTACTGGCCGTTGGCCGGCCGGGTGAGCCAGATGTAGTAGCTGCCGTTGCGCTTGTAGAACCGGGCCCCCTCCAGGGTGCCCACGCTCGACGGGGTGGAGAAGACCTGCTGGCTGCGGACCTCGCTCTTGCCGTCGGCGGACAGCTGCGCGACGCTGATCTGGCTGTTGCCGTAGGCGACGTACATGGTGTCGTTGTCGTCGACCAGCATGCCGGCGTCGTAGTAGCACTTGTTGATGGTGGAGTGCTGGTTCCAGGCCCCGTCGACGGCGGCGGCGGTGTAGATGTAGGTCTTGGCGAAGTCGATGCAGCCGGCCCAGTAGTAGGTGCGGTTGCTCGGGCGGTAGTTCAGCGTCGACGCCCAGATCCCGTTGACGTACGCCCGCCCGCCGGACATGTCATACTTCGCGCCGAAGTCGAGCTTGGGCACCGAGTGCCCGGCGAACTCCCAGTTGACCAGGTCGTAGGAGCGCAGGATCGGGGCGCCCGGCGAGTAGTGCATGGTCGAGGCGGACAGGTAGAACGCGTCGCCGACCCGGATGATGTCGACGTCGGCGAAGTCCTGCCACACCACCGGGTTGGTGAACGAGCCGCTCGCCGGTGGCGTGGTGGGTGGCGGCGTGGTCGGGGTGCTGCCGCCGTCGACGCGGACGAGCTGCCACTGCTGGTTGGTGCCACCCCAGTCGGAGTACTGGACGATGTTGCCGCCGTCGGCGGTGGAGGCGTTCTGCACCTCGACCGCCTTGCCGCTGTTGCGGTTGAGCAGCCGGACGTAGCCGTCGGCCGAGTCGGCGAGCCGGAACTGCTGGTTGGTGCCGTTGCCGTCGGTCCACTGCACGATCGCCGCGCCGTCGGCGGTGGAGAGGTTGTAGACGTCGAGGACCTTGCCCGACAGCCGGGACTTCAACCGGTAGTAGCCGCCGCCGGAGTCGACGAACTGCCACTGCTGGTTGGTGCCGTCGCCGCGGGTCCACTGGGTGATCCGGGCGCCGTCGTTGGTGGCGAAGTTGTACACGTCCAGCGCCTTGCCGCTGTTGCGGTTGACCAGCACGTACCAGGCGGTGGTGTCCACCGTCGCCGCCGCCGCGCCGGTCGACTGGACCACGACGAGACCACCGCCGACCAGCAGCGTCAGCAGGGCGGCGACGACCCGTGACCACCAGCCGCGCCGTCGCCGGACCGCGATCGGCACCTCTCCCATGGCTACCATGACCCTCCCTCACCAACGGTCGATCGACGGTGGCCCCGGGTCCGGCCCGGGGCCACCGTCGTCGCATTGTTCGAAGCCTGCCGATGTCAACGTTCACTCGGCGGCGCGTCCGCGATGGCGCACGACGCGGTACAGCGACAGGTCGGGGATGCCGACCAGCCGCTGCGGGAACGGCTTCAGCTATCCATAGACTGTGAGCGATAACATGATGCTCGTCAAGCTGAAACAGCGTTGACACGATCGACGGGCGCAAATGCCGACGCCCCGGGCCGGGTCGGAACGGTCCGACGCGGCCCGGGGCGTCCGGGCGAAGGGGTACGACGCGGGCGGGTGCCGCGTCACCGGTCAGCGGGAGGCACCGGCACGCCGCTTGTTGTAGACGTCGAAGGCCACGGCGACGAGCAGCACCAGGCCCTTGACCACCGACTGGATGGACTGGTCGACGCCCATGAGCTGCATCCCGTTGCTCATCACCGCCATGATCAGACCACCGACCACGGCACCCATCACGGTGCCGACCCCACCGGTGACCGCCGCGCCACCGATGAACGCGGCGGCGATCGCGTCGAGCTCGAACATGTTGCCCGCGGCGGGCTGCGCGCCGTTGGAGCGCGAGGAGTAGATCACCCCGGCCACCGCCGCCAGGAAGCCCATGTTGACGAACATCCAGAAGTTGACCGTCCGCACCTTGACCCCGGAGAGGGTCGCCGCCGAGAGGTTGCCGCCGATCGCGTAGACCTGCCGACCGAAGACGGTACGCCGGGTGAGCAGGCCGTAGACCAGCACCAGCGCGGCCAGGATGATCAGCACGATCGGCAGGCCCCGGGCGTGCGCCAACTGCCAGGCGAAGTACATGATGACCGCGCCCACCAGCACCACCCGGGCGACGAACAGCGGGAACGACTCCACCGGCTGCTGGTAGCGGACCCGGGCCACCCGGGTCCGGAAGCCGCTCACCGCGTACCCGGCCACCGCGACGGCGCCGATCAGCAGGGTGAAGGCGTCGAAGCCGTCCCCGCCGAGCAGCCCGTTGAGGAAGCCGGCCGCGACCTGCTGGTAGTCGGCGGGGAACGGGGAGAGCGAGATGTTGTCCAGCACCCGCAGGGTCAGGCCGCGGAACAGCAGCATGCCGGCGAGCGTCACGATGAAGGCCGGGATGCCGGCGTACGCCACCCAGAAGCCGTGCCACGCGCCGACCGCGACGCCCACCGCCACCGCGGCCAGGATGCCGACCCACCACGGGAAGCCCTCCCGGATGACCAGCACGGCGGAGACCGCCCCGGTGAGGGCGACCACCGAGCCCACCGACAGGTCGATGTGCCCGCCGATGATGATGATCACCATGCCGATCGCCAGCACCAGGATGTAGGAGTACTGCAGGACGATGTTGGTGATGTTGCCGGGGCTCAGCGACACCCCGTCGGTGAGCACGGCGAAGAACCCGACGATGACGACGAGCGCGACGTAGATGCCGCTCTGCCGCAGGTTGTTCATGACCAGCGCACGCAGGTCGCTGGTGCCGGCGTGCAGGGCGACGCCCGGACTCTTGTCGGCCGGCGGCGGGGACGGCGGCGATGAGGTCTTGACGCTGGTCATCCCACGCGCTCCTTGTCCTTCGTCATCAGATCCATGAGGTTCTCCTGGGTCGCCTCGGCCACCGGCACCTGGCCGGTGATCCGGCCGGCGGCGAGGGTGTAGATGCGGTCGCACATGCCGAGCAGCTCCGGCAGCTCCGAGGAGATCAGGATCACCGCCTTACCCTCGGCGACGAGCCGGTTGACGATCGTGTAGATCTCGAACTTCGCCCCGACGTCGATTCCCCGGGTCGGCTCGTCGAGGATCAGCACGTCCGGATTGGTGAACAGCCACTTCGACAGCACGACCTTCTGCTGGTTGCCACCGGAGAGCTTGCCCACCACGGCCATCACGCTGGTCGTCTTGATGTTCATGTCCCGCCGGCTCTGCTCGGCGACCTTGATCTCCTCGTTGCCGTTGACCCAACCGAGGCGGGCGAGCCGGCCCAGGGCGGCGGCGGAGACGTTGTGCCGCACGTCGTCGATGAGGTTGAGGCCGAAGCGCTTGCGGTCCTCGGTGACATAGGCGATGCCGTGCTCGATGGCCTCCGCGACGGTGCGCGCCCGGACCTCCCGGCCGCGCACGAACAGCCGACCCCGGATGTCCCGGCCGTACGTCCGGCCGAAGAGGCTCATCGCCAACTCGGTACGACCGGCGCCCATCAGCCCGGCGATGCCGACCACCTCGCCGGCACGGACGTCCAGGCTGGCGTCGTCGACGACGAGCCGGTCCTGGGTGGGGTGCCGCACGCTCCAGTTCTCGATGCGCAGCACCTCCTCCCCCGGCGACGAGACCCGGTCGGGATAGAAGCTGTCCAGGTCCCGGCCGACCATGCCGCGGATGATCCGCTCCTGGGTGACCTCCCCGGAGGCCAGGGAGAGGGTCTCCACGGTGCGTCCGTCGCGGATGACGGTGGTCGCGTCGGCGATCGCGGTGACCTCGTTGAGCTTGTGCGAGATCAGGATGCTGGTGATGCCCTGGTCGCGCAGCCGGCGCAGCAGGTCGAGCAGGTGCGCCGAGTCGATGTCGTTGAGCGCGGCGGTCGGCTCGTCCAGGATGAGCAGCCGGACCTTCTTGGACAGCGCCTTGGCGATCTCGACCAGCTGCTGCTTGCCGACGCCGAGCTGGATGACCGGGGTGACCGGGTTCTCGTACAGGCCCACCGAGGCGAGCAGTTCGGCGGCCTCGGCGTTGGCCCGGTTCCAGTCGATGAGGCCGCCCGGTCCGCGCCGCTCGTTGCCGAGGAAGATGTTCTCGGCGATCGAGAGGTAGGGCACCAGGGCGAGTTCCTGGTGGATGATGACGACGCCGTGGGACTCGCTGTCGCGGATGCCGCGGAAGTTCATCGGTTTGCCGTCCAGCACGATCTCGCCGTCGTACGACCCGGTCGGGTGCACCCCGGAGAGCACCTTCATCAGGGTGGACTTGCCGGCGCCGTTCTCGCCGCAGATGGCGTGGATCTCCCCCCGGCGCACCGCGAGGGAGACGTCCGCCAGCGCGGTCACCCCGGGGAAGGTCTTCGTGATGCGTCGCATCTCGAGGATGGTGTCGTCCATGGTCAGCGTCCTGATCGTCGAAGCCTGAGGCGGGCTTGCGATGCGCCGGGCGCGGCGGTCGGTCACCGCCGCGCCCGACGACCGGTTTACTTCTTGGCCTGACCGGCGGCGACCTCTTCGGCCGACCAGTAACCGGAGTCGACGAGCACCTTGGTGATGTCGTCCTTGTAGACGGTCTCGATCGGCAGCAGGTACGCCGGGACGACCTTGATCTTGTTGTTGTAGGTCGTGGTGTCGTTCGCCTGCGGCTGCTTGTCCTGCAGGAACGCCTCCGCCGCGATGACGGCCTGCTCGGCGAGCAGCCGGGTGTCCTTGAAGACGGTGGAGCTCTGCACCCCGTCGTTGATCAGCTTGACCGAGGCGATCTCGGCGTCCTGGCCGGTCACCACGGGGAGCTTCTTGGCGCCCTTGCCGTAGCCGGCGTTCTGCAGGGCGGTGATGATGCCCCGGGAGATCCCGTCGTACGGCGACAGCACCCCGTTGACCACGGTGCCGTCGTTGTAGCCGGAGGTCAGCAGGTCCTCCATCCGCTTCTGGGCGGTCTCCTGCTGCCAGCGCAGGATCGCCGCCTGCTCGATGCGGGTCTGGCCGGACTTGACCTTCAGCGTGCCGTTCTCCATGAACGGCTTGAGGGTGTCCATCGCCCCGCCCCAGAAGTACTGGGTGTTGTTGTCGTCCAGCGAGCCGGCGAACAGCTCGACGTTGAACGGGCCGGTGGCGGTGCCCTTGCCACCGTCCTTGGTCTGCAGGCCGAGGCCGACCAGCAGGGCGGTCGCCTGGGCGACGCCGACCTTGTAGTTGTCGAAGCTGACGTAGAAGTCGACGTTCTTGTTGCCCAGCAGCAGCCGGTCGTAGGAGATGACCGGGATCTTCGCCGCTGCGGCGGCGTCCAGCTGGCCGCTGAGCGCGGTGCCGTCGATCGCCGCGATGATCAGGACGTCCGCGCCCTGCGTGATCATCTGGTCGACCTGCTGGGACTGGGTCGGGATGTCGTCACCGGCGTACTGGAGGTCGACCTTGTAGCCCTTGGCCTCCAGCTTCTCCTTCACCGCCTTGCCGTCGGCGATCCACCGCTCCGAGGTCTGGGTCGGCATGGAGACGCCGATGGTCAGATCGGCGGGCTTCTTGTCGCTGCTGTCGCCCCCGCTACCCGCTCCCCCGCCGCTGCATGCGGCAAGGCTGAACGCCAGTGCCGCGCCGCCGAGCGCGACCAGGAATTTCCTGCGCACAGGTTTCTCCTCTCCGGAACTCCCGCCGACTGCGGGGACCACCTGTCACCTTTCGGGGTAGTGTTAGCGCTCACATCGCCCCCGTCAACACCCCCTCGGAAATCCGGACGTCACGGTCTCGTAACGGGCGTCTCCGACTTGTCCACCCATCGGCGTCCCGCCCGCCGGGCCGACGCGGGCTCGTTTCCGTGGTGAGCACGGCGACGGCGGCCCGCCCACCACCCCCGGGCTGCGACCGGACGGCGGACCCGCCGACGCCGACGTCCCGCCGGGTTTCCAACCTGTTACGCGGTCGTCATCGACGACAGGCGATCAATGCCAGGCGCTCCGCTGAATGCATTCAGCGCCCACCCTCACCACCACGACCGACGCATCCCCGGAGGACCGGTGGACGGAGGGTGGTGGGGCGATTCCGGAGGGTGGTGACCGGAGGGCGACGGGCGGTGGGCGACGGGCGGTGGGGGCGGGCGACAGGCGACAGGCGACGGTTGGAGGGTGCGGGGGCGGGGGCGGGCGACGGGCGACGGGCGACGGGCGACGGGCGGAGTGTGGTGGGCGGTGGCCGGGCCGTCGCGACCGGGACAGCCGGGCGCCCCGGGTGCCCCGGTCGTCGGGGTGCCCGGGGCGCAAAGGAGTCCGGGGTCCGGGGGTCCGGGGTGCGAGTTGTGCGGGGTGTCCTACCTGGCCGGTCGGTCGTCCAGGCAGGACCGCAGCGCGGCGGTCAGCAGGTTGGCGCGTTCGTCGCCCATGCCCTGCATCTGGTTGACCACGTAACCGAAGCCGACCTGGTGGGCGTCGTCGCCGAAGCCGAGGTTGCCGCCCGCACCGTCGTGGCCGAAGCTGCGCTCGGACAGCAACGGCCGGGCCGGCGGCGAGTGCAGCAGGAAGCCACTGCCCCAGCGTTGGCCGGTGTCCGGCGGGCCGTGCCGCTGCTGGCCCCGGGACCGGACGACCGTCGCGTCGTCGATCGACGCCGGGTCGAGCACGGGCGGGCCCGCCACCGGAGACACGCACGCGGCGTAGAGGCGGGCCAGTCCGTCGGCTGTGCTCACCGCGCCGGCGCCCGGGATGCCGGCGGCCTGGATGGCCGGGTCGTTGAAGCTGACCAGGCCGGCGTCGTCGGCGGGGAACGCGAACGCGCCACCCATGGTGATCCCCCGGTCGGCCACCGGGTCGACGAACGGCTCCGCCTCGGGCGGCGGGGCGACGTTCCAGGCGACCGTGTCGCGTTCGGTCGCCGGCAGCCCGAGCCAGGTCCGCAGGCCCAGCGGTGCCGCCAGGGCGTCCCGGAAGAACACGCCGGGCAGCTGACCGGTGATCCGGTGGATCACCTCGCCGATCAGCCAGCCGTAGGTCATCGGGTGGTAGCTGTGCGCCGTGCCCGGCTGCCACAGCGGGGCCTGGGCCTCGATCGCCGTGATCACCGGGTCCCAGGCGAGCACCTCGTCGAGGGTCAACGGGCGGTCGAGCGCGGGCAGGCCGGACTGGTGGGTGAGCAGCCAGCGCACCGGGATGTCGGCCTTGCCGTGCTGGCCGAACTCGGGCCAGTAGCGGGTGACCGGCGCGTCGAGGTCGAGTCGGCCCTGCTGCACCAGCAGGTAGGCGCAGACCGCCAGGATGCCCTTGGTGCAGGAGTAGACGACGACCGGGGTGTGCGCCGTCCAGGGCCGGCCGGTACGGGGGTCGGCGGTCCCGCCGTACAGGTCGACGACCTGGCGACCGCCGACGTAGACGGTGACCGCCGCGCCGACCTCCCCCCGGTCGGTGAAGTTGGCGCGGAAGACGTCTGCCACCCGCCCGTAGCGTTCGTCGGCGTGGCCGTGGATCTGCGGCTGCGTGGCCACTGCTATCCCTTCAGTGAGCCCTGGATCAGGGCCTTGATGAACTGACGCTGGAAGATCAGGAAGACGATCAGGGTCGGGGTGAGGATCAGCAGCGAGCCGGCGCACAGCAGCACCAGGTCGGTGCCCCACTGCCCCTGGAACGCCCCGAGCGCACCCGCCATCGTCCGCTTGGCCGGATCGTCGACCAGGACGATGGCCAGCAGGAACTGGTTCCACGTCCAGAGGAACATCAGGATGGTCAGCGACGCGATGGCCGGCCGGGCGAGCGGCACCTGGACCCGCCAGAACAGCTGCCAGGTGCTGCTGCCGTCGACCCGGGCCGCCTCGGACAACTCGACCGGCACGTTGCTGAAGTGCGCCCGCATCCAGAAGACCGCGAACGGCATGTAGAGCCCGATCAACGGCAGGATGATCGCCCACCGGGTGTTGAGCAGGCCGAGGTCCTGCATCTGGTAGTAGAGCGGGGTGACCACCGCCTCGAACGGCAGGGTCAGCCCGAGCAGCAGCAGACCGAACACGATCCGGCCACCGGGGACCCGCAGCTGACCCAGCCCGAAACCGGCCATGGTGGCGATCAGCACCGAGACCGGCACGACGCCGGCCACGATGAGCAGGCTGGAGCGCAGCAGCGCACCCATGTTCGCCACCGTGAACGCGTCGGCGAAGTTGCCCCACTGCGGGTCCGACGGCCAGGCCAGGCCGCTGGGCACGGTGCCCCGGGGCTGCAACGCCGCAGAGAGCATGCTGACGAACGGCAGCAGGGTGACCACGACCAGGACGAGCAGGAAGATCCGGCCGGTCAGGTTCTCGCGCCGGCTCAGGTTCATGACTTGTCCCCCCGGGTCAGTCGCTGGATCGGCAGCACGCAGAGCAGCACCAGCAGCATCAGCACGACGGCCAGCGCGGAGGCGAGGCCGACCTGGCGCTGCGAGAAGGCCAGCCGGTAGATCTCCAGGCCCGGCACGGTGGTCTGCAGGCCGGGACCGCCACTGGTCGAGATGTAGACGATGTCGAAGCTGGCCAGGGCGGCGATGATGGTCACCGTCAGGCAGACCCCGATCTCCTGGCGCAGGCTGGGCAGGGTGACGGCGAAGAACTCCCGGATCGGGCCGGCGCCGTCGAGGCGGGCCGCCTCGTACAACGCGGGATCGATCTTGCTCATCCCGGTCACCAGCAGGATCGTGCAGAGGCCGAGCAGCACCCAGGCGCCGATGACGCCGACGGCGGGCAGCGCGGTGTCGAAGTCACCGAGCCAGGCGCGGGCCACCCCGCCCAGGCCGACCGCGCGCAGCAGCTGGTTGATCAGGCCGTTGGACGACAGCAGCCAGCTCCACGCGATACCCGCCGCCACCAGGGGGATGACCTGGGGCAGGAACAGCACCGTACGCACCACGGTGCCGAACGCGCCGGTGGTGATGCGGCGGACCAGGCTGGCCACCAGCAGGCCGAGCGCGACCGGGACGAAGCTGAAGAAGACGATCAGGACGAGCGCGTTGCCGATGATCTTCAGCAGGTCACTGTCGGTGAACACGGTGAGGTAGTTGTCCAGTCCCGCCCAGCGGGCCACCCCGATGCCGTTCCAGTTGTAGAACGAGTACTGGATGGTCAGCACGAGTGGACGAAGGACGAAGGCGGCGTACATCACGACTGCGGGCAGGACGAAGAGCCAGCCCGTCCCGCCCGCGCGGGCCCACCGTTTCCGGGGGGCCCGCGCGGCGGAGGGACGGGTGGGACGAGCCGGTGTGGACACCGGGTCACCCCGCCCGACCGGTGCGCTGCCGAAGGCAGACGTCATCGGGAGAGTTCCTTCGCGTACTCGGCCTGGACCGCCTTGACGTACCCCTCGGGGGTCTGCTGACCGGCGATCAGCTTCTGCATCTCCGGGGTGATCGCGGCGGCGAAGATGCCACCGGTGGCGTTCGCGGTGAAGTCCACCGCGCCGTTCTCCTCACCGAGCTGCTGCGACGCCTTGAGCGTCTCGGCCAGCACGGTGTTCGGCGCGGCGGCCGGCACGGCCAGGTCGCTCGGGCCACCCGGGCTGGAGCCGCCGATCTTGACGGCGATCTCCCGGGCGGTGGGGTTGGTGTGCGCCCAGTTCAGGAAGAATGCGGCGGCGTCGGGGTTCTTGGCCTTGGCGCTGATGCCGAAGGTGTTCGGGGCGGACATCGCCACGTGCTTGCCGCCGGCCGACTCGCTCGGGAACAGGAAGAAGCCCACGTTGCCGGGCATCGTCTTGTCGAGGTTGGCCGACTCCCAGTCGCCGTTGAACATGAACAGGCCGTTGTTCTTCTGGAACTCGCCCACCATGCTCGCGTAGTCCAGGGCGTTGGCGTCCTTCGGGAAGTAGCCGGCCTGGGCCCACTTCTGGATGGTCTGGGTGGCCTTCAGCGCGGCCGGGGTGTCGAACGTCGCGCCCGGCTTCTGGAAGATCCAGTCGGCCACCTGGGCCGGGTCACCGAACTGGTTCTGCAACGCCTGGTGCGGGAAGTTGATGCCCGCGGTGTTCTTGTTGAACTGCATGATCGGCTGCACGCCGGCGGTCTTGGCCTTGGCCAGCAGCTGCTCGAACTCGGCGATGGTGGCCGGCGGCTGGGTCATCCCGACCTGCTCGGCGAGCTTCTTGTTGTAGAACACCCCGGTGACGCTGTAGCCGAGGCCCATCCCCCACAGTGAGCCGGTACCCCGGGTGGTGCCCCCCTCGCCGACCCGCAGCTGCACCAGCTGGGAGGCGGGGAACTTGTCCCAGCCGTACGCGGTGAAGTAGGGGTCGAGGTTCTTGAGCAGGTCGTCCTTGACCAGGTCGACCATGGTGGGGAGCCGGATGATGTCCGGCGAGTTGTCCGAGGCCATCACCCGGGGCGCGTTCTCCACGATGACCGTGAACTGGTCCTCGCGGATGTTGAACTTGACGTTCGGGTGCTGCTTGGTGAACTCGTCGGCCAGCGCCTTGGCCAGCGGGAAGCCGGTCTCGGCGTACATCTCCAGGGTGATCGGGTCGCTGCCCAGCTCGGTGCTGACGGCGGCGTCGGACCCGGCGCGCGGCGACTCGTCCGCACCGGGTGCGCTGCACGCCGTGGCGGCCAGCCCCAACGCCAGCACGGGGGCCAGGAGCGCCGTCCGGCGGGAGAACCTTGCCAGTGGTGTTGCCAATTGAGGACTCCTCGACTCTTCCGTGCGTGCCCCGGCCGCGGTACGGGCCGGGTCGGCGGGTCGTCACGGTGGGTGACCAGCCGCAACAGTACGTCGCCGTCGGCATGCCGCCGCAGCACGCGATGTCGTTACCGATGACCACGCCGAGGGTCACCGAGGGTGCCGCCCGACCTGTCAAAAGTAGCCGCTAAACTGATTTAGCAGAGCATGCGCGCGGCGACCTGAGCTGTCAAGGACCAATTGGCAACGGTCCGGAAACAACCGGTTCACGCTCGGCCACCCGCTCCACCGGCCGTCGCGGGTGGTCACCGACACACACCCGGGGTGACCGCCGGCACCGGGCCCGGCCGGACCACGCATCATGATGGGCGGGAGCGACGGCCGCGACGCCGCCGCCGATTCGGAGGACTGATGGGCCGCAACAGAGCAACCCTGGCCGATGTCGCGCGACGGGCCGGGCTGTCCAAGACCGCCGCGTCGATGGTCCTCAACGGCCGGGAGGGCACCCGACTGTCGGCCGAGGCGCACCAGCGTGTCTTCGCCGCCGCCGAGGAGCTGGGCTACCGGCCCAACCTGGCGGCCCGGAGCCTGCGTACCCGCAAGACCGCCACCATCGCGTTCGTCTCCGACATCGTCGCCACCACCCGGTTCGCCGGCGGCCTCATCCGCGGCGCGCTCGACGCGGCCCGGGAGCGCGACCACGTGCTGCTCATCACCGAGACGCAGGGCGACGCCACCTTCGAGCAGTACGCCATCGAGGCGATGCTCGACCGGCAGGTCGACGGGGTGATCTACGCCGCGATGGCGACCCGGCGGCTGACCGTCCCGGCGGCCATCCTCGGCGGCCCGGTGGTGCTGCTCAACGCCACCAGCCCGGACGACCTGCCCTGCGTGCTCCCCGACGACGAGCGGGCCGGCCGTACCGTCGCCACCACCCTGCTCGACCAGGGCCACCGCGACCGGATCGCGCTGATCGGCCGCAACCGTCTCAAGGAGGACGACGAGGAGGTCTCCCTGGCGGCCCGGGCCCGGCTGCGCGGCGTGCACCAGGCGCTCGGCGCCGCCGGGGTCGAGCTGCTGACCGAGTGCTTCTGCGCCGAGTGGCTGCCCGAACACGGCTACGCCGCCATGCGCACGCTGCTGGGCCGGCCCACCCGGCCGACCGCGATCATCTGCATGAACGACCGGCTCGCGTTCGGCGCCTACCAGGCGCTCGCCGAGGCCGGGCTGACCGTCCCGGACGACCTCTCGGTGGTCTCGTTCGACGACGACCCGATCGCCGCCTGGTTGCGCCCCGGCCTGTCCACCACCGCGCTGCCGCACGAGCAGATGGGGCGGCGGGCCGTCGAGATCCTCCTCGACGGCGGCGACGCCGAACCGTCCCTCGTCCCCATGCCGCTGCGTCGCCGCCGGTCCGTGGCCACCCCGGCCGGCTAGCCGGGACCCCCGGCGCGACCGCCGGGCAGGTGCCCGCCGCAGCGCTCCCACCACCGGACGCTGGCCACCCGAACTGGTCGCTAAACCGATTTAGTGCTAGCTTCCCCGCCATGCTACGTCTACCCGACCACTGGGTGTGGGACAGCTGGTACGCCCGGGACGACAACGACCGGTGGCACGCGTTCTTCCTGCGCGCCTCCCGTGCCCTGCACGACCCGCACCGCCGGCACCGCCGCGCCACGATCGGCCACGCCGTCTCGACCGACCTGCACACCTGGCACCTGGTCGCCGACGCGCTCGTCCCGGCCGACGCGCCGAGCTGGGACGACCTCGCGACCTGGACGGGCTGCACCGTGCGCGGCCCGGACGGGCGGTGGTACCTGTTCTACACCGGGGTCGGCCGCGCCGAGGACGGGCTGGTCCAGCGGATCGGCCTGGCCGTCTCCGACGACCTGACCACCTGGCACCGGCACGGCGACGGGCCGCTCGTCGAAGCGGACCCCACCTGGTACGAACTGCTCGACCGGACGCTGTGGTACGAGCAGGCCTGGCGCGACCCGTGGGTGTTCCCCGATCCGGACGGCGCCGGCTGGCACATGCTCGTCACCGCCCGGATCAACACCGGGCCGACCGAGGCACGCGGGGTCGTCGGTCACGCCACCTCACCGGACCTGGTGAACTGGACCGTCCAACCGCCGCTGTCGATCCCGGCCGGCTTCGGGCACCTGGAGGTCCCCCAGGTCGCCGTCGTCGACGGGCAGCCCCTGCTGCTGTTCTCCACCGACGCCGCCGGCACCCGCCACGACGGCCACCGGATCTGGGTGGCGGAGGGTCACGACGTACGCGGCCCGTGGGACATCGCCTCGGCCCGCCCGTTCCCGCACCCGCACCTCTACGCGCCCCGGCTGATCCCCGGGCCGGCCGGGGACTGGTCCCTCATCGGATTCCACGACCACGTCGACGGGGAGTTCGTCGGTGCGCTGAGCGATCCGATCGCGGTCCGTTACCGCGCCGGGGACGGGCTGACCGCCACCGGCACGGCCGGCTGAGCGTTCCTGCGGTCACCACCCGGCCGCAGCGGTACGGGCGGATGCGGCCACCACCGTGCCGGGCGGGCTCGGGGGCGGCCACCACCGTGCCGGGTTGGACGCGGGGGCGGCCACCGCCGTGCCGGACGGACGGACGCGCAAGCGGACCGGACCCGGACGGCGTCCGCACCACACCGTCCGGGTCCGGGACCACTCACCGACGTCCGTCCGCCCGGTGCCCGGACCGGCAGCGGGCGGACGGCGACGGCCGGTCGGTCAGCGGCGGGTCCAGCGCTGGTTGGCCGCCCCGGTGCACGACCAGAGCAGCACCGTGGTGCCGTTGGCGGTGCCGTTGTTGTTCACGTCGAGGCAGAGGCCGGACTGCACGCTGCTGATCGTGCCGTTGGCGTTGAACGTCCACTGCTGGTTGGTCCCACCGTTGCAGTCCCAGATCTGGGCCTTGGTGCCGGCGGTGGCGTTGGTCGGCGCGTCCAGGCACTTGCCGAGGGACTGGAGGGTCTGGCCGTTGGCCGTCCAGCGCTGGTTGGCGGCCCCGTTGCAGTCCCAGATCACCGGTTGGGTGCCGTTGGCGGTGCTGCTCTGCGGGACGTCGAGGCACCGACCGGAGGCGACGCTGGCCAGCGCGCCCGCGGTGGACGGCGGCGTCGTCGGCGGCGGGGCGGTGCCACCACCGCTGACCCGGTACACCACCGTGCCGTGCGACGGCACACTCGCGGAGATGGTGCCGGTGCTGGTGGTGCTCGCGTTGGTCCAGGCGTCGACCAGGGTGAAGGAGGAGCCGGACTTGCCGATGGCGGCGGCGGTGGTGGAGATCGTCGTCGTCGAGCCACCCTGGTTGAACAGGGCGACCGCGACGTCACCGTTGGCGAGCCGCTTGGCCAGCACCCGGCGGGTGCCGTCGAAGGAGACCTGAGCGCCCTGCAACGCCAACGCGTCCTGGTTGATGGCGATCAGGTTCGCGTTCTTGAGGATGGTCTGGGTGGCGGAGTTCATCGACCGGACGTCGTTGCCGGCGATCAGCGGCGAGGCCATGATCGCCCACATCGCGAAGTGGCTGCGCATCTCGGTGTCGGTCATGCCGCCCCGGCCCACCTCCATCATGTCGGGGTCGGTGAAGGCGCCGGGCTTCGCGTACGGGGCCAGCGGCACGTTGACGTCGATGATGTTCTGGATGCCCATCGGGTAGCCGTTGGTCTGGCCGCTGTTCCAGGTGTTGGTGATGTCCTCGGTGGTGCGCCACATGTTCGCCACGTCGCCCCAGTTGCGCTGCGGGCCGGTCTTGGCGTGGATGCTGTTGGGGTTGATGCTGTAGACGATCGGCCGGCCGGTGGCGGCGAGGGCGTCGCGCATCTTGGCGAACGTGGTGACCTGCTGGTCGATGGAGCCGTTCGGCGAGCACCAGTCGTACTTGAGGTAGTCGACGCCCCAGTTGGCGAACTGCCGGGCGTCCTGCACCTCGTGGCCCTGGCTGCCGGTGGCTCCGGGGTAGGAGTTGAAGTACTGGGCGCAGGTCTTGTCGACCGGCACCTGGTAGATGCCGAACTTCAGCCCCCGGGCGTGGATGTAGTCGCCGAGCGCCTTCATCCCGGAGGGGAACCGGGTCGGGTCACCCTGGAGGTTGCCCGCCGAGTCCCGGTTCGGGTTGAACCAGCAGTCGTCGACCACGACGTACTGGTAGCCCAGATCCCGCATACCGCTGCTGACCAGCGCGTCGGCCGTCTGCCGGATCAGCGCCTCGTTGATGTTGCAGCCGAAGGAGTTCCAACTGTTCCAGCCCATCGGCGGGGTCCGGGCCGTCCCGTTGTCCAGTGCCTGTGCCACCGGCATCCGGATGCCCACCAGGACGCCGGCCAGGAGCAGACCGGCCGCCAGCGCCCGCCCCCAGCTCCGGGCTCGCACGAATCGCTTCACGAAGTCTCCAATCAGTGGCACCGCGTCGGGCGGGACGTCCGGGAGTCGGCTCGAACCACCCCGGGTGTGAGCGCTCGAACGGCTCGGTGTGAGCGCTAACAATGGCCCCTCATGTTACGTAAGCGTTTCGGCGTATTCAACTGCTTCCATATTTTTACCGCTCTATCACCGGAGGTCGGCAGGTCGGCCCCACCGGCGGCCCCCCGAGGGCTGCGGACCACGCCGGGAAGCGGGACGCAGCAGTGCGGCATGGAGCCATCGTGGAGCTATCTGCATCGCCTGACATCGAATACGCTGGCTCCATGTCAGATAGCTCCAGACGCGGCCGGCGCGCTCGCGGCGAGATCGAGCAGCTCCCCAGCGGCTCGCTCCGGGTGCGGGTGTACGCCGGGATCGACCCCGTGTCGAAGCGTCGGCGCTACCTCACCGAGACCGTGCCCGCCGGCCCGGTCGCGGCCCGCCACGCCGAAGCCGTCCGCAGCCGGCTGCTCGACCGGGTACGACGACAGCCCACGCCTGCCGCCCCGACCGGCGACCCGGTGGCCGGCAGGTCGGGTGGCACCCCCGGGACCCCCGCCGCCGTCCCCCCGGCAACCGCCGCGGCGGACCCCGCGCGTACCACCATCCCGACGGTCGGCAGGCCGGCCGGGGAGCCACGACGCAGCCGACGCCGGGGCGAACCGACGCTGACCACGATCGCCCAACTGGCGGACGTCTCGGCGCCCACCGTGTCCAAGGTCCTCAACGGCCGCACCGGGGTCGCGGCGGAGACCCGGGCCCGGGTGGAGTCGCTGCTGCGCGAGCACGGCTACCGCCGCCCCGAACTGGGCACCCCGAACGCCAGCGTGGAGGTGGTCTTCTACGGCATGCAGAGCAACCTGGCGGTGCTGATCATGCAGGGGGTGCAGCAGGTCGCCGGGGCGCACCGGCTCGCCGTCGGCTTCATCGACGCCCGCCGCCAGGTCTCGGAGGGGCGGTTCTGGGCCCGCGACCTGCTGGCCCGTCGCCCGACCGGAGTGATCGCGGTGAATCTCGGCTTCACCTCCGAACAGCACGCCCTGCTGGCGGCGAGCGCGATCCCCCTGGTCGTCATCGATCCCACGGGCGAGCCGCCACTGCACGCCGTCCCGTCGGTGACGACGACCAACTGGAGCGGTGGTTTCGAGGCCGCCCGGCACGTACTCGACCTGGGACATCGGCAGGTCGGGGTGATCTCCGGGCCGACCGAACGACTGTGCGCCAAGGCCCGCCTGGACGGTGCCCGGGCGGCGCTGGAGGCGGCGGGAGCCGGGCTGCCCGCGCGCCGGCTGCGCTTCGGCCACTGGTTCTCCTTCGAGGACGGCCTCAGCCTCGGCCAGGAACTGCTCCGGCAGAACCCCACGCCCACGGCGATAGTGTGCGGCAACGACCTGCAGGCGCTCGGTGTCTACGAGGCGGCCCGGTTGGCCGGCCGACGGATCCCCCAGGACCTCAGCGTGGTGGGCTTCGACGACATCCCGTACACCATGTTCTGCGGACCGCCGATGACCTCGGTGCGGCAGCCGCTGACCGAGATGGCCGCCGCCGCGACGCGGATGGTGCTGACCCTGGCCGCCAACGAGAACCTCACGCAGACCCGGGTCGAACTGGCCACCACGCTGGTGGTGCGGGGCAGCACCGCGGCGGCACCGGCGCACTGACCCACTCGGCGCGGCCGGTCCGGTTCGGCGCGATCGGTCCGGTTCGGCGCGAACGGTCCGGGTCGGCGCGGCCGGTCCGGGTCGGCGCGGCCGGTCCGGGGTCACTTGCCGGGGGCGGGTCCTCGAAACCTGTCCTTGTCGTTGCCGAACAGTTTCGAGTAGCATCCGGTTCGATCGATACGGCAGGTCGTCGTGACACGGTCACCCTGGTCACGGTGTCCTCCGGTTCCACCGGTGGCGCACCGCCCGACGTCTGGTACGGCGTGTGGGTCCAGGTCAGGTCCGTCGTCCGGCACGGCGGGCCGGCCCGACACGGCGTAGGACAGTGACCTTCGAGGAGCGAGGGAGGGCCAGAGGGACCCGTCACCACCAGTTCGCCTACCGCCTGCGATCCGTGATGACGAATATCACGGCACGCCGGCGACACTCGGCCGCGTCGCCGACCCAATCAGGGCGACACGCCGCGTAGACTCTCGCTGATCCAGCGTTGTCCACGGCGTGCACGCCCATGCCTCGTGTCCGACGTCCCTCATCGGACGCCGGGCCGGGCCGCTTCGCCGTCAGCGGGCTGCGGGGCGGACCGAGAGGTGTGGGATGACTGTGCGCGCTCCTGCGATGAGAGACGTGGCCCGCCTCGCCGGAGTTTCCCACCAGACCGTGTCGCGGGTCCTCAACGGGCATCCCCACGTGCGGGAACAGACCCGCCTACGGGTCCAGGCCGCGATCACCGAGCTCGGCTACCGCCCGAACCGGGCCGCCCGCACCCTGGTCACCGGGCGATCGCAGGTGCTCGGTGTGGTGGCGCTCAACACCACCCTCTACGGCCCGGCGTCCCTGCTGTCCGCCTTCGAACTCGCCGCGGCCGAGGCCGGCTTCGCCGTCAGCGTCGGTAGCGTCCGCAACCTGGACCGCACCTCCATCACCGCCGTCGTCGAGCGGCACCTGGCCCACCGGGTCGCCGGGATCGTGGTGATCGCACCGGTGGAGTCCGCCGGCGAGGCGCTGGAGTGCCTTCCCACCGACATCCCGCTGGTCACCGTGGACGGCGACCCCCGCCGTCCGGTGCCGCTGGTCACCATCGACCAGGTGGAGGGGGGCCGGTTGGCCACCCGGCACCTGCTCGACGCGGGTCACCGGACGGTCTGGCACGTGTCGGGCCCGGCCGACTGGTTCGACAGCGCGGGGCGTCTCGCCGGCTGGCGGGAGACGTTGCAGGCCGCCGGTGCGGAGGTTCCCCCGGTGTTGCAGGCGGACTGGTCCGCCGCCTCGGGATACCGGTGCGGCCAGATGCTGGCCCGGACCCCTGAGGTCACCGCGATCTTCACGGCCAACGACGATCTCGCGCTGGGCGTGCTGCACGCGTTGCACGAACACGGCCGGCGGGTGCCGGAGGAGGTCAGCGTCGTCGGTTTCGACGACGTCCCGGACGCCGCGTACTTCATCCCGCCGTTGACCACCGTCCGGCCGGACTTCGACACCGTGGCCGAGGCCAGCCTCGGCCTGCTGCTGACGCAGATCGACGCAGGCGTCGACCACACGCTGCGGCAGACCATCTCCCCCACCCTGATCACCCGGGACAGCGTCGCCGCGCCCCGGTGACGGGCGGACCGTCACCGGTCGCCGCGGTGGCGTACCCACCCGCCGTGCCGCGCCGACCAGGCCGGCGGCGACCCGCCCCGCACAGTGCGGTCCAGCTCTGGACAGCACTTCTTGTTAACGTTAACGTAATGGACGATCGTCGATTTATCGGGTACGGACTCCGGCCGACCGGGTGGCCGCTCGTCCGACCGTAGGCGGAGCCGACACCGACGCCACGAGGGGCCGGACGGCTACGACCGGCCCACACACAGCGGTCCGCGCCACCGGATCGCGCCACCGCCGTCCGCGCCCGAGGGTCGACGACCGGACGCGACGCCCGCACCGCCTCCCGGCGCGGCGATCTCCACCCCCTGAAAGAAAGGCCACCGATGAAGGGCAGTCTGCGCGCCGCGCTGGCAGCCGTCGTCCTCGCAATCGCGGCATCCACCGTCCTGATGACGGCGCAGCCCGCGACCGCGGCGACCCTGACCAGAGTGACCGGATTCGGCAACAACCCCACCAACCTCAACATGTACCTGTACGCCCCGAGCACCCTCGCGCCCCGCCCGGCGCTGCTGCTCCTGGTGCACTACTGCAGCGGTTCGGCCAGCGGGATCTTCAACGGCAACGGGCACGACTACGTGACCGCCGCCGACCGCTACGGCTATCTCATCGTGGTGCCCGAGGCCACCCGCAGCGGAAGCTGCTTCGACGTCTCCACCCCGGCCGCCCTCACCCGCAACGGTGGCGGCGACTCGACCGGGATCATGTCGATGGTCGCGTACGCCCGGCAGCGCTACAACGTCGACCCGGCGCGGATCGTGGTCTCCGGGTTCTCCTCCGGGGCGATGATGACCAATGTGCTCGCCGCGCAGTACCCCGACGTCTTCTCCGCCGCGTCGGCGTTCTCCGGGGTGCCGGCCGGCTGCTTCGCCACCACCGACGGATCGCTGTGGAACAGCCGCTGCTCCGGCGGCACCGTGATCAAGACGGCGCAACAGTGGGGCGACCAGGCCCGCGCGATGTACCCCGGGTACACGGGCCGTTATCCCCGGATGCAGTTGTGGCACGGGGTCACCGACACCACCCTCGCCTACCCCAACTACGGCGAGGAGATCAAGCAGTGGACCAACCTGCACGGGTTGAGCACCACGCCCACCGCCACCGACCGTCCCCAGTCGTCCTGGACGCGCACCCGCTACGGCGGGACGGGGTCGCAGGCCCCCGTCGAGGGGATCAGCATCGCCGGGGTGGGTCACCAGTTGCCGATGGCCGGACAGCTCGCATACGCCATCACCTTCCTCGGCCTGGACGGTAGCGCGCCCACCCCCACCCCCACCGCCAGCCCCACGCCCACGCCGACGATCACCCCGACCCCCACGCCGACGGTCACCCCGACCTCGACCCCGACGCCCACGCCGACGTCGTCGCCGCAGTCGGGTGCCTGCCGGGTCACCGACACGATCAGCGCGTGGAACAGCGGGCTGACCGCCAGCATCACCATCGTCAACACCGCCAGCACGACGCTCAACGGCTGGTCCCTCGGGTTCACCCTGCCCGCCGGGCAGGTCATCACCGGCGGCTGGAACGCCAGCTACGCACCGGCCAGCGGCCAGGTCACCGCCACGAACGTCAGTTACAACGGCACGCTGGCCCCCGGAGCGTCGACCACTATCGGATTCCAGGCCACCCACACCGGCAACGCCGCCGCCCCCACGGCATTCACCCTGAACGGGGCGACCTGCGTGGTCGCCTGAACCACCGCGACCGCAGCCCCCCGCACCGCGTCGAGGGGTGATCCGTCCCCGCCCTGCCAGGGCGTGCCGCACCGTCCAGTCATCATCAGGAGCTCCCGTGCCAGAAACCCGATTCCTCCGTCGGCGGCCGGCGCTGGTCGCCGCCACCACCACCCTCCTGCTCGTCGGTGCCGTCGCCGCCCAGACCGAAGCCTCGGCGGCTGCCGCCGGATGCCAGGTCAGCTATGCGGTCAGCTCGTCCTGGCAGGGCGGCTTCGGCGCCAACGTCACCATCACCAACCTCGGTGACGCGGTGAACGGGTGGCAACTGACCTGGAACTACGCCGCCGGACAGACCATCACCCAGCTGTGGAACGGCAGCTACACCCAGGCCGGCGCCCAGGTCACCGTCACCAACGCCAGCTACAACGCCACGATCCCCACCAACGGCACCGCCAGCTTCGGCTTCAACGGCGCGTGGACCGGCAGCAACCCCGCCCCCACCTCGTTCAGCCTCAACGGCACCACCTGCACCGGCGGGGTGAACCCGACCACCGGACCACCGCCGACCACGCCCCCGCCGACCACGCCGCCGCCCACCACCCCACCACCGACCACCCCACCGCCCGGCACCAGCCAGCCGTGTGACATCTACGCCGCCGGGGGCACCGCCTGCATCGCGGCGCACAGCACCACCCGGGCGCTCTACGCCGCCTACAACGGCTCGCTCTACCAGGTGCGCCGGTCCTCGGACAACACCACCCGCAACATCGGCGTGCTGTCGCCGGGCGGGCGGGCCAACGCCGCCAGCCAGGACAGCTTCTGCGCGAACACCACCTGCGTCATCACGATCATCTTCGACCAGTCCGGACGCGGCAACAACCTCGGCTACCAGGGTGCCGGCGGGGTCGGTGGCGCCGTCCAGCCGGCGGTGGCGAACAAGGAGTCGCTGACGGTCGGCGGCGACAAGGTGTACTCGCTCTACATCCCCGGTAAGAGCAGCTACTGGCGTGACGGTCACCTGACCGGGGTGCCGACCGGCGCCGCGCCGGAGGGCATGTACATGGTCACCAGCGGCACCCACGTCAACAGCGGCTGCTGCTTCGACTACGGCAACAGCGAGACCACCCGGCGGGCCGACGGCGCGGGCGCGATGGACGCGATCTACTTCGGCACCAGCTGCTGGTTCGGTGGCTGCTCCGGCTCCGGCCCCTGGGTGCAGGCCGACCTGGAGTACGGCCTCTACCCCGGCGGCAGCAGCTCGTGGAACTCCAACCAGCGGGCGTTCACCAGCAAGTTCGTCACCGCCACCCTGAAGAACAACGGCACCTCCCGGTTCGCCATCAAGGGCAGCAACGCCCAGTCCGGCAGCCTCTACACCCTCTATGACGGGTCGCTGCCGCGCGGGTACAGCCCGATGAAGAAGCAGGGCGCGATCATCCTGGGCAGCGGCGGGGACTGCTGCATCGACAACACCAACCAGAGCGTCGGCACCTTCTACGAGGGGGCGATGGTCGCCGGCTACCCGTCGGACGCCACCGAGAACGCGGTACAGGCCAACATCACCGCCGCCGGCTACCGCTGACCCCGGTGATCGAGGAGGTCCGATGCAGCACCGTGTCATCCATTCAGCGACCCGACGGGCGGCGGTCCTGCTGGCCGCCACCGTCCTGCTCGTGACGAACCTGGTCGGCGTCGGCGCCCCACAGCCGGCGCAGGCGTGGGACAACGGCGTCGCCGACACCCCACCGATGGGCTGGAACAGCTACGACTCGTTCAACTGGAGCGTCACCGAGGCCGACGTCCGGGCCAACGCCGACTACATGGGCGCGAACCTGCGCCAGTACGGCTGGCAGTACATCGTCGTCGACTGGGCGTGGTACTTCCCCGGGCAGCACAACGGCAGCCCCAACCAGGACGCCAACCTGCAACCCCGGCTCCGGATGGACGCCAACGGGCGGCTGCTGCCCGACACCACCCGGTTCCCGTCGGCGGCCGGCGACAACGGGTTCAAACCGCTGGCCGACCACGTGCACGCCCAGGGGCTGAAGTTCGGCGTCCACCTGATGCGGGGCATCCCCCGGCAGGCGGTCGCGGACAACGTGCCGATCCTCGGCACCTCGTGCCGGGCCAACCAGATCGACGCCGGCAACAGCGCGGCCTGGCTCAACCTGATGTGGGGGCTGGACATGTCCAACCCCTGCGCGCAGGCGTACCTCGACTCGGTGTTCCAGCTGCTGGCCGGGTGGGGCGTCGACTTCGTCAAGGTCGACGACATCGCCGCGCCTACCTACCGGCAGGCGGAGGTCGAGGGTTACCGGACGGCGATCGGGCGCAGCGGCCGGCCGATGGTGCTGAGCCTGTCGCCGGGGGCCACGCCGCTGTCCGCCGGCCCGCACGTGCAGAACAACGCGCACATGTGGCGGATCGTCAACGACCTGTGGGACAACTGGTCGTCGGTGGACGCCCTGTTCGACCAGTTACGCAACTGGACGCCGTACCGCAGGGCGGGGGCCTGGCCCGACCCGGACATGATCCCGATCGGCCGGCTGTCGAAGCACGGCCCGGTCGGCTCGCCGCGCTACTCCAACCTCAGCGCGGACGAGCAGCGCACCCTGATGTCGCTCTGGGTGATCAACCGGGCGCCGCTGATGTGGGGCGGCAACCTGGTGGAGAACCGGCCGGCGGAGCTGGCGTTGATGACCAACAGCGCGGTGCTGGCGGTCGACCAGCGCAGCGCCAACAACCGCCAGCTCACCGGCGGCACCCGGCAGGTGTGGGTCGCCGACGTGCCGGACAGCACGGACCGGTACGTCGCACTGTTCAACCGGGAGGGCGCGGCGGCCACCGTGTCGGTGAACCTGGCCGACCTGGGCATCGGCTCGGCAACCGCCACCGACCTCTGGTCCGGCGCGGCCCTGGGCACCTCGACCGGGACGTTCAGCCGTCCGCTGCCCGCCCACGGTGCCGGGCTCTACCGGCTGACGCCGCAGACCACCACCCCGACCCCGACGACGTACACGCTGACCGCCCGGCACAGCGCGAAGCTGCTCGACGTCAACAACGCCGCCACGACCGACGGCGCGAACGTCGTGCAGTGGGCCGCGAACGGTCAGGCCAACCAGCGGTGGCGGTTCTCCGACGTCGGCGGCGGCTGGTCCACGGTGGTGAGCGTCAACAGCGGCAAGTGCCTCGACGTCTACGGCGGCGCGGGCACGACCGCCGACGGCGCCCGGGTGGTGCAGTGGACCTGCAACGGGGGCACCAACCAGCAGTGGCGGCTCCAGGACGTCGGTGACGGCCAGGTGCAGCTGGTGGCCCGGCACAGCAACAAGTGTCTCGACGTGCTCAACGCCGGGCTGACCGACGGGGTGCAGGTCGTGCAGTGGACCTGCGGCGCCGGCACGAACCAGCAGTGGCGGCGTACGCCGGTGTGACAGGGCGGACGATGCTCCGCCGGTGAGGAGGGCGCAGGGCCGGGATCGTCTCCCGGCCCTGCGCCCTGCCGCGTGGGCCGCACCGCGTCTGCCGCGCCGGCCGCCGCGCGGACGCGACTGCGGGGTGGGGCACCTCGGCGGTGCCCCACCCCGCAGGAGGTGGAAACTCCCGGTCAGGCGGCGGTGCAGGTCGGGGTCACACCCGCCGCGCTGCCCGTGCCCTGGAAACCGAACTCGGTCGACTGACCGGCACCGAGCGCACCGTTGTAGTCCACGTTCGTGAACCGCACCGTCCCGGAGTTACCACTGGCCGTCGCCGACCACGTCCCGGTCACGCTCGTCCCACCCGGCAGGGTCACGCTCACCGTCCACCCACGGGTACCCGACGAACCCGCGGTCACCTTCACCGTCGCCACGAAACCACCCGTCCACGAATTCAACGACACCGAAGCCGAACAGCCACCGGTGGCCGGCGGGGTCGTGGGCGGCGGCGTCGTGGGGTTCGGCGGAGTGGTCGGCGGCGGCGTCGTCGGGTTCGGCGGCGTCGTCGGCGGCGGCGTGGTGGGGCTGGCGCTGTCGAAGCCGAGGAAGCGGACGGCCTGCGCGGCGTCGAACGGGATGGAGTGCCCGTAGCCCTGGAAGCTGATCGCCTCCACCGGCGCGGTGCCCCCGGTGCCGCCGTAGCGGGTACGGGTGGCGCTGGTCTGCGGGTAGTCGGTGAAGCTGGGGGTCTGCGCGACACCGAGCACGTTGGTCCACTGCTTGACCTGCTCGCCGAAATTGACGTAGCTCAGCGTGGTGTCCGTGGTGCCGTGCCAGATCTGCATCCGGGGCCGCTTGCCGGTGTAACCGGGGTAGGCGTTGCGGACCAGGTCACCCCACTGCTGGGGGGTCTTCACGATCCGCCCACCGGAGCAGTCGCTGTTCCACTCCGAGCCGTTGGTGGTGGCGAAGCAGCCGAACGGGACACCGGAGGAGCTGACCCCGGCGTTGAACACGTCCGGATAGACCCCCGCCATCACGTTGGTCATCATCGCGCCGGAGGAGAACCCGGCGACGCCGATCCGGTTCGCGTCGACCGGGTAGCGGTTCCGCACGTAGTCGATCATCGACATGAGGCCCACCGGGTCGCTGCCGCCGTTGCGCCGCAGCGCCTGCGGGGAGGAGACGTCCCAGCACTTGCTGCTGCGGGTCACCGACGGGTAGATCACGATGTAGCCGTAGCGGTCGGCCAGCGAGCTGAGTCCGAAACCGGTGTGCAGCGCCGGGCCGCTGCCGGTGCAGTAGTGCAGGGCCAGCAGCAGCGCCGGCCGGGCGGCCACCCGGTCGGGCACGTACAGGTGCATCTGCAGGTTGGTCGGGTTGGTGCCGAAGTTGGTCACCTGGGTCAGCGTCGCGGCCGACGCCGGGTTGGGGGCCGCGACCACGGCCGTGACGGTCGCCAGGGCGGTCGCCAGCGCGGCGGCCAGCAGTGCGAGTCGGGGTTTCATCGGCGGTTCCTCTGTCGGAGTCGGTGGTCAGCGACGGACGACGGGCCCTCCCGGCGTGCGGGACGACGGTCCGGACTGGCCCGGTCCGGGGCTGGCCGACGATGGTCCGGCCGGGGCACGTCGCACCGGCCGGCGGGTCGGGGGTGATGCACCGCCGGCCCGACCCGGGTGCGCCCGGGTCGGGCCGGCGGTGGTGGTACTCAACTGACGCTGGTGCTCAATCTGACGGTGGTACTCAGCTGGCGGTGCAGGTCGGGGTCACACCCGCCGCGCTGCCCGTGCCCTGGAAACCGAACTCGGTCGACTGACCGGCACCGAGCGCACCGTTGTAGTCCACGTTCGTGAACCGCACCGTCCCGGAGTTACCACTGGCCGTCGCCGACCACGTCCCGGTCACACTCGTCCCACCCGGCAGGGTCACGCTCACCGTCCACCCACGGGTACCCGACGAACCCGCGGTCACCTTCACCGTCGCCACGAAACCACCCGTCCACGAATTCAACGACACCGACGCCGAGCACCCCGCCCCGCCTGGAGGCGGCGTGGTCGGGTTCGGCGGGGTCGTCGTCGGGTTCGGCGGCGTGGTGGTCGGGTTCGGCGGGGTGGTCGTCGGGTTGCCCGGGCCGGCGTTGAGCGCGTTCAGCACCGAGTCGTACGCCGGCTTCTTGTTGCCGTTGCAGTCGAACAGCAGCGCGTTGTCGGAGCCGCGCCACGAGTCGCAGTCGCGCACCCCCCACACGGTGATGCCGGCGCACTGCGGGATGGCCATGCAGGACCGGGTTACCGTGCCGAAGATGTTGGCCTGGTTGCCACCGGTCATCACGTCCAGCTCGGTGATCTGGACTTCCACGCCGAGGTCGGCGAAGCGCTTGAGGTTGGCCTGGTAGTCGCCCGGGATCGTGGTGCCCAGGTGGGACTGGAAGCCGACGCAGTCGATCGGCACACCCCGGGACTTGAAGTCCCGCACCATGTTGTAGACGCCAGTCGACTTCGCGTTGACGCCGTCGGTGTTGTAGTCGTTGTAGCAGAGCTTCGCGCCCGGGTCGGCGGCGCGGGCGGCCCGGAACGCCGCCTCGATCCAGTCGTTGCCGGTGCGCTGCAGGTTGGAGTCCCGACGCCCACCGCTGCCACCGTCGGCGAACGCCTCGTTCACCACGTCCCAGGCATAGATCTTGCCGCGGAAGTGGGTGGCGACCTGGGTGACGTGGTTGATCATCGCGCTGCGCAAGGCGCTGCCCGACATGCCCTGCGCCCAGCTCGGCTCCTGCTGGTGCCAGAGCAGCGCGTGGCCACGCACGCTCATCCCGTTGGCCTGGGCGTGGCTGACGATCCGGTCGCCGCCGGTGTAGCTGAACCGGCCCTGCTGCGGCTCGGTGGCGTCCCACTTCATCTCGTTCTCGGCCACGATCGAGTTGAACTCGCGGTTGAGAATGGTGGTGTAGGTGCTGGTGGACAGCTTGCCCGTCGCGACCGCCGCGCCGAAGTAGCGGCCCTTCTCGGCCGCCGCCGCCCGCAGGGTCGTCCCGGCGCTGGCGGAGGGGGCCATCGCCAGCGTCATTCCGACGGTGAGTGCGCCGGCGACGGCGAGGGTCGCCGTCGCTAGCAGGGCTCTCTTGGGTCTCATGTCGCATCCTTCTCGGTGTGGGTGCAGCGGTGGTGGTGTTGGGATGCCCGACTCCCCGTGCGGCGGACCGCACCGGCCGGCGTGGTACGCCGCCCGGTCAGCCACGGCGCGGACGGGCGGAGACCCCGCCGTGGTCCACGCACGCGATCGACACCGGTGACCTCGACGCCGAGGGCGCAGCCCGGGCCGGCGGGAGGATCGCCCGTACGGTGGAACGGCGTGGCGCCGCCCGAAAAGGGAGCCATGATCCTCCTTGTCAGAGGAGACCGGGCCGGCCGGGCGGAACCGTCCGACCCCATGCGTACGGGGCCGGTCGCGCCGCCACCGGCAGTTGCTGACGGGAATCCTGATCCGACGTCCCGCATGCCCTGGGGGGACGTCGCGATCCAAGGTGCGACCAGCACGGCTCGCCCGGTGAGCCATCAGGTGCTGTCGTCCTCGCATCGACTGTGAGCGATAACATGTCATTCGTCAAGTCGTAGCGATCTGTCCGGGTCGATCCGACCGTCCACCGTCGCCGCCGGGCGGGCCGGCGGGCCGGCGGGCCGGGAGTTTCTCGCGGCGATCGAGATCGGCACGCGGACCGGCCCGCCACGCCCGACCGACCGGGTGCGGCGGGGCGGGCGGTCCAGGTGCTGACCGGGCAGCACGTGGGCGGTCCGGGCAGCACGCGGGCGGTCCGGGTGCGGACCGGGCAGCACGCGGGCGGTCGCGGGGCGGCCGTCCCGTCAGGTCGCCGGGGGCGCGGTGCTCTGCCGGACGGTGAGGGTGGTCGCCAGCTCCAGGCGGACCTGGCCGGTCGGCTCCCCCCGGCCGAGCGCGAGCGCCAGCTCGGTGGCGGTGGCCGCCATCTCGGTCAACGGCTGGTGCACGGTGGTCAGCGCCGGGTCGACCAGGGCGGCCATCGGCAGGTCGTCGAAGCCGACGACGCTGAGGTCGGCGGGAATCCGCAGCCCCAGCGACCGGGCCGCCTGGTAGACGCCCAGGGCCTGCAGGTCGTTGCACGCGAAGATGGCGGTCGGCCGGTCGGGCCGGCGGAGCAGGTCGAGCGCCGCGGCCTGGCCGTCGGCGGGGTTCAGGCCGGTGTGCACGACCAGGTCGGCGGTCACCGGCAGGCCGGCCGCCTCCAGGGCGGACCGGTGGCCGTCCAGTCGGGCCCGGCAGCACAGGACGTGTTCCGGGCCACCGATCATCGCGATCCGTCGGTGACCGAGCCCGATCAGGTGGCGGGTGGCCGACCGGCCGCCGGCCCAGTTCGTCGCACCGACGAACGGCACGTCCTCGGGCAGCTCGGTGGTGGGGTCGAAGACCACGAACGGGATGCCCCGGGCCCGTAGCCGCTGGTGGTCCTCCGCGCCCAGTTGGGCCACCATCACCAGGCAGTCCGGCCGGCGGGCGAGGGTGTCGTCGATCCAGTACCGGATCGCGTTGCGTTGCGGCCCGAACTCCGTCAGCACGACGCCGACGCGCTGCTGCCGGGCCGCCCGCTCGACGCCCCGGATGATCTCCAGGCCCCACATGTCCTCGATCTCGTCGAAGACCAGCTCCATGATGTTGCTGCGGGTCGCCGGGGCGGTCCTGCGGTAGCCGTGGTGGCTGATCGCCGCCTCGACGCGGGCCCGGGTGTCCGCCGCGACACCGGACCTACCGTTGATCACCTTCGACACGGTCGGAATCGACACGCCGGCTGACTCCGCGATCGCCGCGATCGTCACCGGTCTGGTCGGATCGACGAACGACGCCAGGTCGCCGCCCGGCCTGCCCGACTCGACGTGCCTCAACCCGGCCTCCTCCTCCGCGGCGGCTGCCGGTCGGGCCGGCATCGCCACGCGACCGGGCCGCCGGCACCGTTCAGGGAAACCAGGATAACCCGGCGGTCGGCGTCCGGCCCTGACGCACATTCGGGGGTACGACCAAAAGTTTCCGTCATCTGTCGATCTGAACTCAGCACCTCCCGGTGTTCCCGTGTCGCCACCGGGGCCAGACCACCGGGCCAGGCCCCGGACAACCCGGGAACTTCCCCTCCATTGACGTGCGTCAACCGACACTTGTATGGTCTGCGACGGAAACTTTCCGAGTCCATCCTCCGATTGTTTCCAGGCGGGAGCCTCGCCATTCCGTACGGACGCACTGGGCAGCGTCCGTATCCGCCACGCCCGGCCGTGCCGTCGGACGGTCACGCCCGCCCGGCGCAACCCCGTTCTCCCGGTTGCGGTGGCCCGGTGCGGTGGCCCCACCCGATCCGGTTCACCCCGGACCCGTCAGGGCGGCCCGGTCGGCGAGACGTCCGACGACCCCAACCACCGTGCCACCATGGCGAGGAGTTCCCAGATGAGTTCACACCACCTCCGAAGAATGCGGCGGCGGGCCGGCCTGCTCGCCGGCGCACTTGCCGCACTGCTGTTCGCGGGCCTGATGATCACCGGCAGCGCCCAGGCCGCCGCCGGCTGCCGGGTGGCGTACACCGTGCCGTCGCAGTGGCAGGGCGGATTCACCGCCGACGTGCAGGTCACCAACCTCGGTGACGCGATCAACGGCTGGACGTTGACCTGGGCCTTCCCGGCCGGCCAGCGCGTCACCCAGGCGTGGAACTCGACGGTCACCGCCGCCGGCAGCCAGGTCACCGCGAAGAACCTGAGCTACAACGCGGCGATCGCCACCAACGGCACGGTCTCCTTCGGCTTCAACGGGTCGTGGACGGGCAGCAACCCCGTACCGACCTCGTTCACCCTCAACGGCGTCGCGTGCACCGGGAACCCGGGCGGCACCCCGACCGCCAGCCCCACCCAGACACCGACGCCGACCCCGACCCCCACCCCGACGCCGACGACCTCCCCGTCGCCGTCGCCGGGTGGGGACCCGATGGCGACGGTGGCGGCGATGCAGCCCGGCTGGAACCTGGGCAACACCCTCGACGCCATTCCCGACGAGACCGCGTGGGGCAACCCGCTGACCACCCAGGCCCTGCTGCACCAGGTGCGCTCACAGGGCTACAACAGCATCCGCATCCCGGTGACCTGGACCGACCACACCGGTCCGGCGCCGACCTACACCATCGATCCGGTCTGGTTGGCGCGGGTCCGGCAGGTGGTCGACTGGTCGCTGGCCGAGGGCTTCTACGTGATGATCAACCTGCATCACGACTCCTGGCAGTGGATCAACACGTACCCGGGCGACCGCACCACCGTCCTGAACCGGTACAACGCGTTGTGGACGCAGATCGCAGCCACCTTCCGCGACCACTCGGCCAAGCTGGTCTTCGAGAACATCAACGAGCCGCAGTTCACCGGCACCTCCGACGACGCCCAGGGCGACGAGGTGCTGCGGGAGCTGCACCTGGCCTTCGTCCGCCTGATCCGCCAGTCCGGCGGCGGCAACGCCACCCGGCTGCTGGTGCTGCCCACCCTGCACACCAGTGGCGAGCAGGCCCGGATGGACGCGCTGAACACCACGCTCAGCCAGCTGCGCGACCCCAACATCGCCGCGACCATCCACTTCTACGGGTACTGGCCGTTCAGCGTCAACATCGCCGGCGGCACCCGCTACGACAGCAACGTCGAGCAGGACCTCGTCGGCACCTTCGAGCGGGCCCGCGCCTCCTTCGTCGCCCGCGGCATCCCCGTGATCATCGGTGAGTGGGCGCTGCTCAGCTACGACTACACCCGCCCCGGCATCATCGAACGCGGCGAACTGCTGAAGTTCTTCGAGGCCGTCGGCTACCACGCCCGCACCCGCAACCTCACCACCATGCTCTGGGACGCGGGATCCTTCCTCAACCGCCCCACGTTGCAGTGGCGGGACCAGGGCATCTACGACCTGATGAAGGCGAACCTGACCACCCGCTCGGCCACCGCGTCCGCCGACCAGGTCTACCTGCCGCGCAGCGGCACCATCACCAGCAGGTCGCTCACCCTCAACCTCAACGGCACGTCGTTCCAGGGCCTGCGGCAGGGCAGCACCAACCTGGTCAACGGCACCGACTACACGGTCTCCGGCAGCACCCTCACGCTGACCGCGTCGGCGCTGAGCCGGCTGGCCGGCAACCGCGCCGCCGGGGTCAACGCCACCATCGAGGCCCGCTTCTCCCAGGGCGTGCCGTGGCAGATCAGCATCATCTCCTACGACCCGCCGACCCAGTCGGCGGCCAGCGGGACGACCAGCTCGTTCGCCATCCCCACCCAGTTCCGGGGTGACCAGCTCGCCACCATGGAGGCCAAGTACGCCGACGGCAGCGGCGCCGGACCGGCGAACTGGACCTCCTACAAGGAGTTCTGGACGCACTTCCAACCGGACTACAGCGCCAACACCATCCTGCTGAAGCCGGAGTTCTTCGCCGAGGTCAACGACGGCCCGGTCACCCTGACCTTCCACTTCTGGAGCGGTACGCAGAAGACGTACCGGATCACGAAGTCCGGGAGCACGGTCACCGGCAGCCCGGCCTGAGCCGGCCGGGGCGTCGCGGACGATGGACCGCGACGCCCCGGCCAATGGGGTGAGGGTGTCCCTCCGGGCCTCTGGGGCACCCTCACCCCGCCGTGGACCACGGCCACGGCACCCCGTGGAAGGCCGCCTCGACCAGCAACGCCTCGATGCCGGACAGCAGCCCCTCGGCCCGCTCGACGGACAGGTAGCGGGTGTCGGCGGTGACGACCAGTTCCACCGCGCCCGGGGCGTCGAGCACCTGCACCCGGCACCGCCACGCGAACCGGTCCAGCTCCCCCACCCAGCGGAACGCGCCGGGCGTCACCATCGCCCGCAGGCCGGCCTCGTCCGGACCGGCCGCGCCGGGCCCGACCTCGGGGGCGAGCCGGGTGTCGTTGAGGTAGCACAGCGGGGCCAGCACGCTACGGTGGTCGTGCCCCAGCTCGGTGAAGGCACGCTCGAACTCGGCCGGGTCGTAGTAGGCGTGCCGGTAGGCGTCCAGGGCCGCCCGCCCGGCCCGGGACAGCAACTCGGCGAAGTCCGGTCGATCGACCAGGTCGAGCCGGCAGAGCCCGATCTGGTTCAGGGTGGCGACCGCCTGGTCGTACCCCGGCGGGAAGCGGTTGTTCGCCATCACCACCATCCCGCAGGCATCCTGCCCACCCCCGCTCAGCACCGCAGCGGTCGCGGCCAGCAGGACGGTCGAGGTGCTGACGCCGTGCCGGGCGGCGACCAGCCGCACCGCGTGGTGGACGGCCGGGGAGACCAGCGAACCCTGCCGGTATCGGGGCGTCGACCCCGCTCCGGTCGGATCGGCCAGGTCCATCGGCAGGCCCGCGAACTGCCTGGTCCAGTACGCCACCGCCCGCTGCGAACGCCGCCGCTGCACCGTGCGCTCCCGCGCGGCGAGATCCAACGACTGGAGCCCGGGCGGGCTGTCCAACACCCCCCGTAGCAGCAGCAACCGCAGGTCCCGCAGGACGATGCCGGCGGCGTGGAAGTCGACGGCGCAGTGGCTGAACACCAGCACGACCTGCCGTACCCGATCGTCCACGGTGACCAGCGCGACCCGCAGCGGATACGCCACGGCGTGGTCGAAGGGCACCCCGGCCAGCCGCGCGGCCAACTCCGCCGCGGTGCGCGCGCCGTCCGGGTCGTCGGCCGGCCGGGGTACGGCGTGCACCGGGACCGGCAGCCGCCCGGCCGCCGACGCCACCTGGCACAGCTGCCCGTCGTGCGGGCGGACCCGGGTGCGCAACGACTCGTGCCGGGCGACGAGCTCCCCCACCGCCCGCACCGCCCGGGGCACGTCCACCCCGGCCCGTGCCGACACCGCCAGCGTGCGCGGCAGGGTCAGCACCCGGTAGGCGGCGGGCGCCACGAACTCCGCCACCGTCCGCCACATCGCCCGCTGCCCCCATGTCAACGGCGCGGTCGCGTCCCGACCCCCGTCGAACTCGGCGTACGCCACCCGGTCGCCGCCCGGCCAGGCGTCGCCACCCGGCCCCCCGGTGGGCACCGGCCCGGCAGCCGGGGACGGCCCGGCGGTGAGCGCCGACTCAGCCGCCGGGGACGGCACGGCAGCCGGGGACCAGGGCCAGGGCACCTCGTGGAAAGCGGCCTCCACCAGCAACTCCTCCAGCCCGCGCAGGAACGGTTCGACGGCGTCCAGCGTCCGGTGCCGGGTGTCGACCGTGAGTGTGACACCCACCCCCGACGGCTCGTCGACCACGTGGGTCAGCAGCTGCCAGGACGCCTGGTCGAGCCCCGTCGTCCAGGAGAAGGTGCTCCGGCCCGTGGCGGCCCGCAGCGCGTCCCGGGTCACCACCGGCAGCCGGTCGACCCCGCCGAGGGGCAACCTGATGTCATTGAAGTAGTAGTGCGGCTGGAACGCCGACGCCGGGTCGACCCCTCGTTCGACGAATGCGTGCCGCAGCGCGACCGGGTCGTAATACGCGTGCCGCAGGCCGTCCAGGGAGGCGCTCCACACCCGGGACAACAACTCCCCGAAATGGGGGCGACCGGACAGATCCAGCACACCGAAACCGATCTGGCCGAGATTGGCGACGGCATTCGCGTACCCGGCGCGAAATCGATTGTGGGCCATCGGGAATAGGCCGCGACGGTCCTGTCCGTCAGCACCGGCGGCCATCGCCACCACCCCGGCCAGCAACACCGCGGAGCCGCTGACCCGGTGCCGGGCGGCGATCAGCCGGGTGGCCGTGTCGACGGCGGAGGAGACCAGCACCCCCCGCCGCCACGGCGGGGTCAGGCCCGGCCCCGGCTGCGCGGGCGGCGACGTCGGCAGCCGGTCGAACTCCCGCAGCCAGTGCCCGACCGCCCGCGCCGAGCGGTCCCGGTCGGCCCCGTGCTGCCCCCGCGCCACGTCCGCCGACTGCGGTCCGGCGGGGGTGGACACGTCACCACGCAGCATGATCAGCCGCAGGTCCCGCAGCACCGTCTCGGCGGCGTACGCGTCCACCGTGGAGTGGCTGAACACCACCACGACCTGTCGTACCCGGTCGTCGACCGTCACCAGCGCGACCCGCAGCGGCCACTCGGCGGCGTGGTCGAAAGCGACGTCGCCGAGCCGGCCGGCGGCCTCCCGGGCGGCCTCTGCGCCGTCGTGCGTCCCGGCGCAGACCAGCAGCGGCAACGCCCCGGCCGCCGCCGTTTCCTGGCGTGGCTCCCCGTCGACCTCCCGGACCCGGGTGCGCAACGCGCCGTGCCGACCGACCAACGCGCCGACCGCGCGGGCGACGCCGGGCACCGCCGCCCCCGCCCGCCGGGACACCGGGACGGTACGGCGCAGGTTGAGAAAGACGTGGTTCGAGCCGTTGCGGGCGATCGAGCGCCACATCACCCGCTGGGCCCAGGTCAACGGGGCCACCCCGGCACCGTCGCCGGAGAACTCGGCGTGGACCAGGGTCTCGGACGCCCATTGCGCAGGCACCACCGCGTCGGCGAATCGCATTCCCGACCGTACGACGTGACGGCCGTCGCCGAATCGCTCGAAGGTGCTTTCCATAGTGGACCGATCAGCCGATCCGACGGTTCGCACCCGACGTGCACACTACTGGCCACTGCCCGCACCGTTTCGAGTAAGGCACCGCGTGACGAACGTTGACGTACCGACGCGGGCCGCCCCGCCACATTCCACCATCCCCCGGTCCACCGGAAATCCGCGTCTGTCATTCGGTCAGGAACGGATCTGGTTCACCGAACAGCTCTCCCCCGGCACCGCCGCGTACGTCGTGCACGCGACGGTGCGGCTGCGCGGGCCGTTCGACGTCGACCTGCTGCGCGCCGCCCTCGACGCCACCGCCACCCGGCACGACAGCCTGCGGATGCGGTTCACCGAGAGCGTCGACGGGGAGCCCGTGGTGACGGTGCTGCCCGAGGTGCGGGTGCCGGTGACCGTCACCGCCGCAGCGACGGGGGACGCCGCCCACGCGCTGGTCGCCGAGTCGGTCCACACCCCGTTCGACCTCACCGTCGCGCCGCTGCTGCGGGTGCTCGTCGTCCGGCTGGCCGACACCGAGCACCTGCTGCACCTGGCCATGCACCACATCGTCAGCGACGGCTGGTCGCTGGACCTGCTGCTCGGCGAGATCGCCGCCGGTTACGCCGCGCTGCGCGACGGTGGCGAACCACCCGCCCCGCCGGTCACCCGCTACGTCGACTACGCCCGCTGGCAGCGGGACCGGCTCGACGGCCCGGCGACCGGGGACGGATTCGCCCACTGGACCCGCGCGCTTGCCGGCGTGCCGCCGCTGGAACTGCCCACCGACCGGCCCCGCCCGACCGTGCAGTCCTACCCGGGCGCGACCCACCGGTTCACCGTCGACGCCGACCTCACCGACGGGCTGCGCCGACTGGGCCGGACCCACCGGGCCACCCTCTACATGACCCTGCTCACCGGCTTGCAGGCCGTGCTGTTCCGGCACAGCGGGCAGCGGGACTTCGCCGTCGGCTCGCCGGTGGCCGGCCGGGTGGTCCCCGAGCTGGAACACCTGATCGGTCTCTTCGTCAACACCCTGGCCCTGCGCGCCGACCTCTCCCCCGACCCGACGACCGCCGCCGAGCCGAGCTTCGCGAGCCTGCTGCGCCGCAACCGGGGCATCGTCGTGCGCGCCCTGGCGCACCAGGAGATCCCGTTCGAACGCCTCGTCAAGGAACTCAACGTCACCCGGGACGTCACCCGCGCCCCGGTGTTCCAGGTGCTGTTCACCCTGCAGAACTACGCGCGGGGCGGCGACCGGTGGCCGGCCGGACTGCACGTCGAGGGCGTCGGCACCGACGCCGCCAGCGCCCGCTTCGACCTGTCGCTGTACGTCGGGGAGAGCGCCGACGGACTGCGCGGCACGTTCGTCTACCACACCGACCTGTTCGACGCCGCCACCGTGGCCCGGCTCGCCGGGTCCTTCCAGACCCTGCTGCGGGCCGCCGTCGCCGACCCGGACCGGCCGGTCGTCGATCTGGACCTGCTCGACCCGGCCGAACGGGACCGGATGCTGGCCCTCGCCGGCGCTCCGGCGACGCCGCCCGCCCCGGAGCCACCGCCGGCTCCGGAGGCACCGCCCGCTCCGGACCGGTGGGCCGGGGAGCAGGCGCGCGGGTTGCCGTCGGACGACCGCACCGGGGTCACCGGGGCGGCGGTCACCCTGGCCGACCTGATCGCCCCGCACGTCACCGCCACCCCGGACGCGCCGGCCGTGGTCTGCGGGTCGGACCGGATCAGCTACCGGGAGCTGGACCGGCGGGCCAACCGGCTCGCCCACTGGTTGCGGGCCCGGGGGGTGGGCCCGGACCGGCTGGTCGGGGTGCTGCTGGAGCAGTCGGTCGAGCTGGCCGTGACGCTGCTCGGGGTGCTGCGGGCCGGCGGCGCGTACCTGCCGCTGGACCCGGAGCAGCCCGCCGCCCGGCTCGGCCTGATGCTCGCCGACGCCCGGCCGACCGTGCTGCTGACCAGCGCGGACCTGCTCGACCGGCTGCCCGCCGGGACGGTGGCGACCCGCCTGGACGAGATCGCCACCGAGGTCACCGCCGCACCGGACGACCGACCCACGACCGGCGTCGGCGGCGAGCACCTGGCCTACGTCATCTACACCTCCGGCTCGACCGGCACCCCGAAGGGGGTGGCCGTGCCGCACCGGCCGGTGCTGCGCTACCTCGACGGGGTGGCGGACCGGTTCGCCGTCGTCCCGGCCGCCCGGTACGGGCTGTTGCAGTCGATGTCGTTCGACTTCGCCGTCACCGTTTTCTACCTGGCGCTGGCCACCGGCGGCACGGTGCACCTGCTCCCCCGCCGGGGCACCGGGGCCGAGCTGGCCGCCCGGCTGCGCGACGAACGGATCGACTACCTGAAGATCACCCCGTCGCACCTGGCGGCGCTGACCGCCGACTGCGCAGCGGAGGACCTGCTGCCGGCCCGGGCGCTGATCCTCGGCGGCGAGGCGTCCGACCTGGAGCGGATCGCCCCGCTCGCCGCCGGGCCGACCCGGGTGTTCAACCACTACGGGCCCACCGAGGCCACCGTCGGCGTGGCCACCTACCGGGTGCCCGTGGACGGGCCGGACGTCGGCCCGGTACCGACCGGCCGGCCGCTGCCGTACGCCTCGGTGCACGTGCTCGACGAGCGGATGCGTCCGGTGCCGGTCGGGGTGCCCGGTGAGCTGTACCTCGGCGGGGACCGGCTCGCCCGGGGCTACCTGCACCGGCCCGGCCCGACCGCCGAACGGTTCGTGCCCGACCCGTACGGGCCGCCCGGGTCCCGGCTGTACCGCACCGGTGACCTGGGCCGGTGGCGGGCCGACGGGGAGCTGGTCTTCCTCGGTCGCCGCGACCACCAGGTGAAGATCCGTGGTTACCGGGTCGAGTTGGGTGAGGTGGAGGCCGCCCTGCGGGACTGCCCGGGGGTACGCCAGGCGGCGGTGCTGCTGCGCGACGACCGGCTGGTGGCCTACCTGGAGCGGGAACCGGGGCCGGACGCGGATGCCGAACCGGGGCCGGACGCGGACGCCCCGGACCCGGCGCGCTGGCGTCGCCTGCTCGCCGGGCGGCTGCCCGAGCACATGGTGCCCACCCGCTGGGTGGTGCTGGACCGGCTGCCGTTGCAGGAACACGGGAAGGTGGACCGGCGGGCCCTGCCCGAGCCCACCGACGACGGCCCGACCGGCGAGCGGGTGCCGCCGGTGGGGCCGGTGGAGACGCTGGTGGCCGACGTGTGGCGGACGGTGCTCGGAGTGCCCGAGGTGGGCGTCACCGACGACTTCTTCGACCTGGGCGGGCACTCGCTGCTGGCCACCCGGGTCGTGGCCCGGCTGCGCCGGGAACTGCCCACCGTCACCGACGGCACCCCGACGGTCAGCGTGATGGACCTGTTCCGGTACCGCACCGTACGCGAACTGGCCGGCCTCGTCGGCGGGCCGGACCCGGGTCGGGCCGGGCTGCTGCACGAGTTGACGCCGCCGGTGCCCGCCGCCGACCGGGTCGCCACCCTGGTGTGCGTGCCGTACGGCGGGGGCAGCGCGGTGGTGTACCAGCCGCTGGCCGACGCGCTGCCGGCCGGGTACCGGCTGCTGGCGGTGGCCGTACCCGGACACGACATCGGCCTCGCCGACGAGCCCGCACCGATCGCCGACGTCGCCGCCGGGGTGGTCGCGGAACTGCTGGGCCGGGTCACCGGCCCACTGATCGTGTACGGGCACTGCGGCCCCGGCGGGGCGCTGGCCGTGGAGGTCGCCCGCCGGCTGGAGGCCGCCGGACGGGACCTGCTCGCGGTCTACCTCGGTGCGGTGTTCCCGTTCGCCCGCCCCGCCGACGGGCCGCTCGGGCCGCTGCTGCGGCTGCGGTTGGCCGAACGGCTGCGCAGCGACCGGATCTACCGCACCTGGTTGCAGGCGCAGGGCACCGCCGTCGGCTCGCTCGCCCCCGACGAGGTGCGGTTCCTGGTCCGGGCGATGCGGCACGACGCCCGGGTGGCCGAGGACTACTTCACCGACCTGATGCGCCGGCGGGTCACCCCGCTGCGGGCACCGGTCGTCTCGGTGGTCGGTGAGCGGGACCGCAGCACCGACTACCACGAGGAACGGTTCCGGGAATGGCACTTCCTCAGTGACCGCACCGCGCTCGTCGTGGTCGACGAGGGCGGGCACTACTTCCTCAAGTACCGGTCGGATGAACTGGCCGAGATCGTCACCGACGTGCACCGGCGGCTCGACACGCCACCCCGGCCCGCCCCGACCGGGTCGGCCGCCACGCCACCGGCCTGGCAGCTCGCCGCCGTCTCCCGCCGCAGCGCCGACGGACCCCCCACGTCCGACCCGCCCCGGGCAGGCGTGGGTGGCGCGGACCGGGGCCGGACCGCGCCACCGCCGAGCCTGCGCCGCTTCGGCCTGGTCGCGGCCGGTCAGGTCGTCTCCGGGCTGGGCACCGCGCTGACCACCTTCGCGATTCCACTGTGGATCTATACGCAGACCGGCTCGCTCGCCCGGTTCGCCCTGTTCGCCGTGCTCGGCCTGCTGCCCGGCCTGCTGGTCGCACCGCTGGCCGGCGCGCTGATCGACCGCACCAGCAGGCGGCGCGTGCTGCTGCTCGCCGGCCTCGCCGCCGGCAGCGCCAACGCGGTGCTCGCCGGGCTGGTGCTCACCGACCGGGCGCAGGTGTGGCACTTCTATCCGCTGGTCGGCTGGCTGTCGGTGGCACTGGCCTTCCAACGGCTCGCGTTCGTCTCGGCGGTGCCGCAACTGGTGCCCAAACGCTTCCTCGGGCACGCCAACGGCCTCACCCAGACCGCCGTCGGCCTCACCCAGTTCACCGTGCCGCTGCTCGCCGTGGCCCTGCTGGAGACCGTCGGGCTGCGCGGCATCCTGCTCGTCGACGTGGCGTCGTACCTGTTCGCGGTCGGGGTGCTGGCGGTCGTCCGGTTCCCCCGCACCCTGGCCCTGCAACGCCGCGAGGGCATCGGCACCGAGATCGTCGCCGGGCTGCGCTACGCGCTGCGGCGTCGGGAGTTCCGCGCCATGCTGGCGTTCTTCGCCGCGCTCAACTTCTTCCTGTTCCCGGTGCTGTTCCTGCTCTCCCCGCTGGTGCTCGGCTTCGCCGACCTCACCGACGTGTCCCGCGTCGCGCTGACCGGTGGGGTCGGTGCGGCCACCGGGGGCCTGGTGATGCTGCTCTGGGGCGGACCCCGCCGACGCCGGATGCGGGCGGTGCTGCTGGGCACCCTCGGCATCGCGGTGGCCGCCGTGCTGACCGGGTTGCGACCCAACCTGCTGCTCATCGGGGCCGGCGCGTTCGGCATGTACCTGGCGCTGGGCATCGTCAACGGCGTCTACCAGACGATCATCCAGACCAAGGTGCCGGCCCGGGTGCACGGCCGGGTGTTCGCGGTCAACCAGATGGTCGCCCAGTCCACCCTGCCGCTGGGCTGGGGCGTCGTCGCTCCGTTCGCCGCCCGGGTGGTGGAGCCCACGCTGCTGCCCGACGGGGCGCTGGCCGGCACCGTCGGGGTGGTGCTCGGGGTCGGGCCGGGTCGCGGGCACGGGCTGCTCTACGTGCTGTTCGGGGTGTGCATCGCGCTGACCGCGCTGGTGTCGCTGGCCACCCCCACCCTGGCCCGGTTCGACGACGAGGTGCCCGACGCGCCCCCGGACGACCTGGTCGGCATCGAGGAACGCCGGGCCCGCACGGCCACCCCCGCCGACCGGACCCCGGTGGGTGCCGGGACGGGAGGGTCGCGGTGAGCACGACACCCACCGGGACGCCCCCGCCGCGTACCCTGCCGGAACTGCTCGACTGGCGCACCGGGCTGCACCCGGACCAGGTGGCGGTCGAGGTGCACCAGGTGGCCACGTTGACCTTCGCCCAATGGTCCGCCGGGGCACGGGCCGTCGCCGCCGCACTGCGACGTCGGGGGCTGCGCCCCGGCGACCGGGTCGGCCTGGTCTTCGGCCCCCGCGACTGGGTCCGGTACGCGGTGGCGTACTGCGGGGTCCTGTGGGCCGGCGGGGTGGCGGTGCCGCTGTCCGACCGACTCGCCGCCGGGCAGCTCGGGTACGCGCTGACCCACTGCACGGCCACCGCCGTCGTGTACGGCGACGACACCCCCGCCCCGCCCGCCCCACCCGGCGTGGCGGTGTTCGGCGACGCCGAGCTGCGCGCCGACGGGCACCCCGACGACGGCGACCCGGTCACCGTCCGCCCCGGTGACCTCGCGCAGATCCTCTACACCTCGGGGACGACGGGCCGCCCCAAGGGGGTGTCGGCGCGGCACGCCAACCTCACCGCCGGTGCGCCGCACCACCCGCGCCGGTTGGCCCTGGCCCACTCGCAGCGGTTCCTGCACGCCTTCGCGATCGGCACCAACGCCGGGCAGACGATGCTGCTCAACGCGCTGACCGCGAAGGCCGCCGCGCTCACCCTGCCCCGGTTCACCCCGGTCCGGTTCGCCCGGCTGGTCGCCGCCGCCGGCACCGGGACGGTGTTCGTGGTGCCGTCGATCGCCATCGAGCTGCTCGACTCCGGTGCGCTGCGGGACCGCGACACCAGCGGCGTACAGCTGATCGGGTCCACCGCCGCGCCGCTGCCACCGGCGGTCGCGGCCCGGCTGGCCACGGCCTTCCCGCAGGCCACGATCGTCAACTACTACACCTCCACCGAGGCCGCCCCGGCGCAGACCACGATGATCTACGACCCGGCCCGGCCGGACGCGGTCGGCCGGCCGGTCGGCGGGCAGCTGATGGTCGCCGACCCCGACGGCCGCCCGCTGCCGGCCGGGACGACCGGCGACGTGTGGCTGCGCTCACCGCACCCGCGCGCCTACTACCGCGACGACGCGGCGAACCGGGCCACCTTCCGCGACGGGTGGGTACGGATGGGTGACGTGGGCCGGATCGACGCCGACGGCTACCTCTACCTCACCGACCGGCACCAGGACGTGATCAAGACCGGTGCGTTCAAGGTCTCCACCGTCGAGGTCGAGGCGGCGCTGCACGAGCATCCGCTGGTGGCCGAGGTGGCCGTGGTGGGGGTGCCGCATCCGGTGCTCGGTTCCGCGGTGGCCGCCGCCGTGGTGACCCGGCCGCAGGCCGGCACGGACGGGCTGACGCTACCGGTGCTGCGCGGCTTCCTCGCCGGCCGGCTGGCCGACCACCAGCTGCCCGCCCGGCTGCTGCTGCTGGACCGGCTGCCCCGCAACGAGGGCGGCAAGGTGCTCAAACGGCAGCTGACCGTCCTGTTCGACAACTGACCACCCGCACCGACAGCACGACCATGGGAGAGCATGTGGGCACCGCCGAGGCGACCTTCGCGCAGCACGCCGTCTGGTTCACCGAACAGGCCGGGGTCGCCGGCACGGCGTACCACCTGGCGCTGGGCATCCGGTTCGGCGCGGAGCTGGACCGGGCGGCCCTCGTCGCGGCGTGCGCGGCGACGGTCGCCCGGCATCCGGTCCTGGCCGCCCGGGTCGGCACCGACGACGACGGCACCCCCCGGTTGACGCCGGCCGACACCCGCCCGTCGGTCACCTTCGGTAAGCTGACCGACGCCCGGGTCGCCGAGGAGATCGCCCGGCCGTACGACCTGCGGACCGGCCCGCTGGCCCGGTTCACCCTGCTGACCGGGACGACGGGTGCCCACCTGCTGCTGGTCACCGCGCACCACCTGGTCTTCGACGGCACCTCCAAGGACGTGCTGGTCCACGATCTGGCCGCCGGATACGCCGCCGCCCGGTCCGCCGGCACGGTGCGGCCCGCCGACACCGGCCCGGAACAGTCCGGTGACGACCACGCCGGCCGCGCGGCGGTCGAGCAGCAGCGGATCGCCGTCGACCTGCCCGCCGCCCGCGACTTCTGGGCGCGGCACTGGTCCGGCCCCGGTGACGTGGTGCTGCCCGGCCTGCGTCGGCTGCCCACCGGCGCCGAACCCGGCGTCGCCGTCGAGGTGACGCTGCCCGCCGACGTGGTCGACGGCCTCGACCCGGCGGCCCGGTCGCTCGGGGTGACCCGCTTCGAGCTGCTGTTCGCCGCGCTGCACACCCTGCTCGGGCGGTACGGCAACCAGGGCACGCCGGTCGGGGTGGCGCTGTCCACCCGTACCCCCGAACAGGCCGGCCGGATCGGATTGTTCGTCAACGAACTACCGGTCACCGTCGACCCGGCCGACGGCACGTTCCGCGCGTACGCCCGCGCCGTGCGGGTCCGGCTGCGCGAGGTGTACCGGCACCGGGCCGTGCCGCTGGCCCACGCGGTGCCCGGTCTGCGGCCCGCCCCGGCGGTGACCCCGGTCAGCGTCGGCTACCGGCGGCGCGGCGCGGAACCGGTCTTCCCCGGGGTGACCGCAGCGGTCGACTGGACGCTCTTCGGCGGCGCCGCCCGCAACGCCCTGCACGTGCAGATCGTGGACGCCCCCACCGGCCCCACGGTCAGCCTCCAGCACAGCCCGGCGGCGATCCCGACCGACGCGGTACGCCGGATCGGGGCGCACCTGTGTACCCTCCTCACCGCCGTGGTCGCCGATCCGGACCGGCCGGTGGCGCAGCTGCCGGTGCTGCCCGCCGAGGAACTCGACCGGGTCACCCGGGTGTGGAACGACACCGGCCGGGCGTACCCCGCCGGGGCGAGCGTGCCCACCCTGTTCGCCGCCCGGGTCGCCGCCGACCCGGACGCGCCGGCCGTGGTCGACGACGAGCTGACCCTCAGCTACGCCCAGCTCGACGCCGCCGCCGACCGGTTGGCGGGGCTGCTGCGCCAACGCGGGGTCGGGCCCGGGTCACTCGTCGCGGTCGCCCTGGACCGGTCCTGGCGGGCGGTGGTCACCCTGCTGGCGGTGCTGCGCTGCCGGGCCGCGTACCTGCCGGTGGATCCGCAGCACCCGCCGGCCCGCCGGGAACTCGTCCTCGCCGACGCCACCCCCATGCTGGTGGTGACGCCGACGGTGACCGCGCTGACCTGGCCGACCCTCGCCCTCGACGGGATCGACCTGCTCACCGGGCCGACGCCGGTCGCCCCCGCCGTGCCGCCGGACGCCGACGACCTGGCCTACGTGCTCTACACCTCGGGCTCGACCGGCCGACCCAAGGGTGTGTCGGTGCGGCACGGGGCGCTGACCAACCTGCTGCTGGGCGTCCGGGACCTGCTGGGCAGTGGCCCGGCACACCGGTGGCTGCACCTGACCTCGCTGTCGTTCGACATCTCCACCGTGGAGGTCTTCCTGCCGCTGGTCACCGGCGGCCGGGTGGTCGTCGCCTCGACGGTCGGCCCCCTCGACGGCGCGGGCGTGCTGCGGCTGGTCCACACCGCCGGGGTGACCCACGCCCAGGCCACCCCGTCGGGTTGGCGGGTGCTGCTGGAGGCCGGCCTCGGCACGCCCGCACCGGACGCCGCCGGGCCCACCCCGCCGCTGGTCGCGGTCACCGGCGGGGAGGCCCTGCCGGTCGCCCTCGCCCGGGACCTGCGGGCCCGCACCAGCCGCCTGATCAACGGGTACGGCCCGACGGAGGCGACGGTGTACGCCACGATGGCCGACGTCCCCGCCGATCCCGACGAGGTCACCATCGGACGGCCCCTGCCGAACGTGCGGGCGTACCTGCTGGACACCTCGGGACGACCGGTGCCGATCGGGGTGCCGGGTGAGCTGCACCTGGCCGGCGTCGGGTTGGCCGCCGGCTACCTCGGCCGCGACGACCGGACCGCCGAGGTGTTCGTGCCGGACCCGTTCGGGCGGCCCGGGGAGCGGCTCTACCGCACCGGCGACCGCTGCCGGTGGCTGCCCGACGGGCGGCTGGAATTCCTCGGCCGCACCGACGACCAGGTGAAGATCCGGGGACATCGGATCGAGTTGGGTGAGATCGACGCCCGGCTGCTCGACCATCCGGCCGTGGCCGGCGCGGCGACGGTGCTGCGCCCGGACGCCGACGGGCCCCGGCTCGTCGCCTACCTGGTGGCCCGCACCGGCACCGACCCGGCACCGGCCGAGCTGCGCCGGCACCTGGCGGCGAGCCTGCCGCAGGCCGTGCTGCCGACCGACTTCGTGCCGCTCGACCGGCTGCCGTCGAGCCCGAACGGCAAGGTCGACCGGGCCGCCCTGGCCGCCCGGGACCTCGCCGTGGACCTCCCCCGGCCACCGGTCACCGACCCCACCCGCCCGGCCGGCACCGCCGACGATCCCCCCGGCACCATCCTCGCGCCCAGCGCAACCGTCCCGCCCGGCATCGGAGCACCCGGCACGCCCGGCGCAACCGGCACGCCCGGCATCGGAGCACCCGGCACCACCGGGACCGGTGGGCCGCCCGGCGATCCGGCACCGGGCGGAGCCGTCATGCCGGTCGGGGACGACGATCCGGTGGTGACCCAGCTGCGGCTGATCTGGCAGGAGGTGCTCCGGATCCCCGACATCGGCGTGCACGAGGACCTGTTCGACCTGGGCGGCCACTCGCTGACGATCACCCGGATCAGTGGCCGCATCCGGCAACGACTCGGCGTCGAGGTGCCCCTGGACGCCTTCTTCGACACCCCCACCATCGCCGAGATCGCCGAGATCGTCCGGCCGTCCGTGAAGGAGCACTGATGGACACCAACGACACCACCGACCTGCGGGGGCGGCTCGCCGACCTGGTCAGCGAGGCCACCGGCGGCGACGTCGCGGCCACCGACCTGCTCACCGGCGGCTCGATGGTCGCTCTCGGCGTCGACTCGCTCGGCCTGCTCCGCATGGTCGACGCGATCGAGCTGGAGTACGACGTCGAGGTCGAGCTGAACGGTCCCGGCCGGCCCCTGGACACCCTCGACGACCTGGTCACGCTGCTGTCCACCGCCGTACCCGACGACGCCCGCTGACCGGCCCGACCCGGGCGGGCCGGGCCGACCGGCGGATGACCCGGCCGGGCGTGGACGGTCAGGGCAGCCAGGACGCCTCCGCCGACGCCCGGGACGCCGCCTCCTCGTAGACCGCCAACGCCAGCCAGGACGCGGCGAACGCCTGCCCGTCGTCGTCGGTGAGCCGCCCGAAGGCATCCCGGGGTCGGGCCCGGGCCGCCGATCCCATCGCGGCGAGCAGGTGCGCGCCGAGGTCCAGGCTGGCCAGCCGCAGCTTCCGCTCCGTCGGGTCGGCCAACGCCTGGATCGCCCGGCCACCCGAGACGACCCGCTCCACCTGCCGGCGCAACGACTCCAGGGCGGGATCGCCGAGCCGGGGACGCGGCACGGCCGGGTCCGGGGCCGTGAGCCGGTCGGGCGGTGGCACCGCCGCAGCGTCCGCCGTCCGGAGCTGGCTCGTGTGCAGCTGGTCGTAGCCGAGATCGGCGTGACCCGCCCAGCTCACCGGCAGGGTGATTCCCGGCCCGTCGTCGTCGACCGGTCCCACGGCGAGCGCCTGGACGGTCGCCCGGCGGGTCGGATCGAGCCGACCCACCAGGCGCAGCCGCGCCCCCACCGCCTGCCCCAGCAGGCGCAGGTTGGCCCGGTGCGGCAGGGCGGCGTGCTCGTCGGCGACGGTCAGCGTCAGGACCGCCCCGTCGGCGGTGTCGACCAGGATGGTGTGGTCGTGCCCACCCAGCACCCGTACGGTCAGGAAGAGCAGGTCGGCACCGGCCGGGCGCTCCGGCAGCGGCAGGGTCACCGCGCCGAAGGCCCGCCGGACCTGGTCGGGCAGGGGCTGCGCCCAGAGCCCGGCGAGGGGTTCCTCGGCCCAGCCCACCCCGGCGGCCCGCGCCGCCCGGACCGCCCGCCCGGCACCCAACTGCCCCGACTCCGAGGCGGTGCCGCCGGACACCACCAGCCCGGCCCGGGTGAGCTGCCGGTGGCTGAGCCCCGACTCGCCCACCGCCACGGTCGCGTCACCCGCGCCGGCGGCCCGGCCCGCGTCACCCGGGGCGAGATCGGCGACCGTCCAGAGTCGACCGTCGCGGTCCGCCAGGTAGGTGACCACCCCGGCGTACCCGGAATCGGCCACCACCGGGACCGTGCAGAGCCCGTACAGTCGCAGGCCGGCCTGCGGGTCGTAGGCCCGCCGGGCGGTGCCCAGCAACGCGCCGAGGTCACCGGCCGGCGTCTCCCCACGCAGCCGGCGGGACACCGCCAGCAGCTCCCGCAGGTCGTCGGTCAGGTCGGCCAGCCGGTGCTGGGGTTCGCCCTCCCGGGCGGCCCGCAGCCCGGCCGCGACCCGGGTGCCGGCCGCGGCAGCCCGGTGCAGCCCGTTGGCCCGGGCCTCGTGCACAGCCCGCAGCAGGGCGGTCCGCAGCACCACCCCGCAGCCGACGATCCCCGCCCCGAGCACCGCCACGCCCACCTGCCACAGCCCGTCGGCGGCGGTCCGCTGCCGCTCGGTGGGCGCGGGCGGCGACCCGGCACCCTCCGCCACCGCGTCACCGGTCGCCCCGGCGGGCGGTTCGGTGGCGCGAGCCGGATCGACGGGCCGGCCGGCGGCCGCGTCGGCCACCCGGGCCGCGTCGTTCATGGCGGCCGCGTCGTCCACCGGGGCCGCGTCGTCCACCGGGGCCAGGGCGAGCACCGCCATCCGGTGCAGGCAGTTCGGCGCGAGCAGGCAACTGCACCGGGCGTCGGCGGCGCGGCGCACCACCCCGTCGGCCGTCACCAGGGTCACCGTGGTCGCCTCGTCGACCCGGACCGTCGCCCCGCCGTCCGTGCCGGTGACCGGCCAGCCAGCGGCCCGGGCGACCGCGTCGTCGACCTTGCGGCGCAGCCGGGCGGGCAGCGCCTCCAGGGCCTCGGCCAGCACCGGCGCGGTCACCGGCGGCAGGCCGGTCACCGCCGCACCTGCTCGCCGACCCACCGGGCCAGCTCCAGCGGGCTCAACGCGGCGACCGGCATCCCCGCCGCGACCAGCTGACCCGCCGCCGCGACCGAGTAGCGGGGACGGCCGGTGTCGTCCAGGCTGGCACAGCCCAGCACCTGACAGCCCGCCTCCACCAACGCCCGGGTCTCGGCCAGCAGACCACCCATCGGGTACCCCTCCTCGAAGTCGCTGATCACCACCACCATCGTCCGCTGCGGCACGGTGACCAGGGACCGGGCGTAGCGCAGCCCGGCCGCGATGTGCGTGCCCCCGCCGACGCTGACCTCCAACAGCAGGGCCAGCGGGTCGTCCACCCGCTCGGTCAGGTCCACCACCTCGGTGGAGAAGGCGACGAAGTGCGTGCTCAGCGCCGGGACACCGGCCAGCACCGCGGCGGTGAGCGCCGACCAGATCACCGACTCCTCCATCGAGCCGGAGACGTCGACGACGAGCACCAGCCGCCAGTCGACCCCCCGGCGGGCCCGGGTGCGGAACACCGGCCGCTCCGGCACCAGCGTCACCCGGCCCTGCCCGTCGCGGCGGGCGGTGGTCAGGTTGGCCCGCAGCGTCCGGGGCAGGTCCAGCGGGCCGCCCGGCCGGTAGGTGGGGCGGGGGGTCGTCAACCCGGTCAACGCCGGGCGCAGCCGGGCGGCCAACTGCCGGGTCAGCTCCGCCACGATCCGGGCCACCAGCGGGCGCAGCCGCGCCACCGTGGACTCCGGCAGCCCACCGGCGAGGGTGAGCACGTCACGGAGCAGCTCGACCGACGGGCGGACCGCCGCCGGGTCCAGTTCGGTGACCGCGTCCAGCCGCCCCGCCTCCACCGCCCGGGCCAGCACCTCCTCGCGCACCCCGGGGCCGAACAGGGCGGACAGTTCCTGCGCCCACTCCCGTACGCCGGGGAAGGACGCCTCCCGGCCGGCGCGATCGGCCGCCTCGGCGCCGGCCCCCTCACCCCGGCCGGCTCCGTACAGCTCGTCGAGCGCGGTGGCGTAGCGGCGGGCGCGCGGCCCGACCCGGGTCGACTCCCGGCCGAGCACCAGCCGCCACCGGTCCACTGTCGACAACCCGCCGGCCGGGGTACGCCGGGCGGCCGGCCGCGTCGCGTCGGTGACCGTCGGCGGCTGCGGCGACGGGTCCGCCGGCCCGGCGGCGGGCAGACCCTGCGCCAGGAGCGCCCGGCGGCCCGCCGCGTCGGCGTGCAGCCGGACCAGCAGGGCGTCCGGGTCGTCGAGCACCGCGACGTCGGCGGCCGGACCGGTGTCGTCCAGTCGTTCCCGGACCACGTCCAGCAGCCGGTCCCGACCGGCCGGGCTGACCACGTGGAAGCCGGCGCGCAGCGCCGGCAGCCGGGTGAGGAACTCCTCGTCGGGCAGGGTCTCGACCCGTTCCAGGAGCCCGTCGAGCACCTCGTCGCTGGCCCGCAGCAAAGGTTCGGCGACGACCAGCAACCCGGTCAGGTGGCCCTGCAGCTGCTGGCGTCCGGTGGGCGTCGTCGCGGTGTCCAGCCAGGACGTGACGAGCCGTCCGTAGGCGGCCGGCTCCCGCAGGCCCAGCAGGACCTGGACCGCCCCGGCGGCGGCGGCCATCAGCGGCGAACCCCCGGTGGCGAGCCGGGCCAGGCAGTCGGCCAGGCGCAGCCCCGCCCCGGCGGCGTCGGCCCGCTGGGCGAGCGTTGCCAACGCCTCCGCGTCGGAAACGTCCTCGGCGCCGGCCAGCCCGTCGACCTGCCGGACCGCCGCACTCTCCAACGCCTCGACGACCCGGCCCAGTTCGTCCGCCGGCAGCTCCGACGTGCCCGGCAGGTGGCCGAGGCGCAACCGGTCGAGCAGCGCCAACGCGGCGACCAGTTCACCGAGGGTGCCCTCGGCCGGTACGGTGACCGCCACCTCGGCGAGCCGGCGGGCGGCCAACCCGGCCAGGTCGCACCGGGCGGCGTCCTCCAGCCCGGCGATCAGGGCGGTCACCGTCGGTCCGTCCTCGGCCCGCTCCCGCCGTCGCCGCTGCACCAACGCACCCTCGGCGGCCTGGCCGAGGGTCACCCCGTGCAGCCCGGCCACCTCGATGGTCGCCTCGGTCCGGGGCGACCACTCCACCCGCCAACGGGTGGTGACCGGGTCGACCCCGCCGACCCCCGTGCCGGCGACCGGCGTGGCGTAGCCGACGCCACAGACCGTCAGCCGGTGCAGGGTGATCTCCCGCCGCCGGTCCAGCGGCGAACGCAGCGGGTCCAACCGCAGCTCCCTGGCCGGGTCGCCGGCCCCGGGCAGCCGCAACCGGGCCAGCAGTTCCCGCACCGCCGGGGCCAGCCCGGAGCGGGGGGCACCGGGGGCCAGCGCGCCGCGCCGGTCCCCGACGAGTACCTCCTCCATCGCGCGGGCCACCGCCCGGCCCCGACCGAGCACCTCGCCGTGGGCCAACACGCTCTGGATCGCCTCGACCAGTTCACCCCGGCCCGGTGCGGGCAGGCCGCGCAGTCGGGCCAGGTCGAGGGCGAGCCGGACCGTCTCCCGGGCCTCGCCGGGCCCGGCCGGGTGGCCGGCCCGACGGATCGCCGCGCAGACGGCCACCACGGCGGCGGTCGTGGCCGACTCGACCGCGGCGGGGTCGCCGGCGGCGGTGAGGACCGACTGCTGCCACTGCGGATCGCGGATGCCCGCCGGATAGCCCGACCGGGCGTCGAGCAACCCGAACGTGTACGGCACCAGCGACGTCACCACCGACGACGCACCGGCCGGGACGGCCCGGGACAGGGCCGGCGCACCGGTCAGCAGCGCCGGGGCGTGGAACGCGCCGACCAGGACGGCGACCCGGCGTTGCCCCGCCTCCGCCAGGCACTGCCGCATCCGTGCCTCCCGCCGCAGGTCGAGGGGGGACACCCCGGTCCCCCGTTCGGCGTCGGCCCGCATCGCCCAGCCGACCGCGAGCGCCGCCCGGCGTACCGCCTCCGGGTCGGCGCCCGGGGCGCGGGCCTCGACCGACCGGTCCCACAGGTCCTCGTCGGCCCGCCCGCTGCCCGCCGCGCGTAGCGCGTCGGCGAACGACACGCCCGGCGCCGGGGCGGTGACCGGCTCGCGTTCCCCCCAGGCCGCGTCCGCCAACGCCAGGTCACACGGTACGACCGGAACCCCGTTACGGGCGGCCCAGCGCACCGCCACCAGTTCCGGGGAGAAGTCGGCGAACGGGTAGAACGCCGGTCCCCCGCCCTCGCCGACCACCCCGGCCAGCGCCACCGGGGCGGTGGTGGCCGGGTCGGCGAGCCACGGCAGCCACTCGCCGAGTTCCGGTGGGAGTTCCAGGAGCAGCACCTCGGGCCGGTACCCGGCCAGCAGCCGGGGCAGGGCCACCGCCAGGGCGGGCGAGTGGTGGCGTACCCCGATCAGGTAGGGCCGCCGGTGCCCGGCCAGCGCGGTGACCGCGACCGTGGGGTCGACCGGTTCCGCCGGTGGCCCGGCGGGCACCTGCTCGGCGCGCGGCGACGGCGGCCCGGCCGGGGACGGCGGTTCAGTCGGCGAGGACATCGCGCAGTTCCCAGAGTTGCCGCCACAGCCGCGCACCGTCCTCGGCCCGTCGCCGCACCGCGCCGTCCCAGTAGCCGAGCAGCTTGGCCCCGTCGGCCGGGTCGTCCTTGCGGACCACGCCGAGCAGGTGCCCCGGCAGCAGCGACAACACGTCCCGGTCGCCGGGGAAGTAGGCCGCCGCCAGCGCCAGCGACGATGCGACCGCCACCGCCTCGGCGGTGCTCATCACGGTGGAGGGCCGTTCCACCTCCCAGCCCTCGACCGACCGACCCGCGCGCAGGTCCCGGAACGCGGTGACCAGGGCCTCCAGCACGGCCTCGTCGACCGCGAAGGGGGCCTGCACCCGCTCCAGCGTGGCGCGGGCCTGCCGCTGCACCAGGGCGATCTCCTGGGCCAGGTCACCGATGGGGCCGACGGTCTCGAAGTTGAACCGGCGCTTGAGCGCCGCCGACATCTCCGACACCCCCCGGTCACGCAGGTTGGCGGTGGCGATCAGCGTGAACCCGGGCGCGGCGGGGACGGTGGCGTCGGCGGTGCCGGACAGCTCGGGCACCGCGATCCGCCGGTCGGACAGGATGGACACCAGCGCGTCCTGGACCTCCGGCAGGCAGCGGGTGATCTCCTCCACCCGGGCCACCGCGCCGGTACGCATCGCGGACAGGATCGGCGACGGCACCAGCGCGGCGGCGCTCGGCCCGTGTGCGAGCAGCAGCGCGTAGTTCCAGCCGTAGCGGAGCTGGTCCTCGGTGGTGCCCGCGGTGCCCTGCACGACCAGTTCGCTGCTGCCGCAGATCGCGGCGGACAGCAGCTCCGACAGCATCGACTTGGCGGTGCCCGGTTCGCCGACGAGCAGCAGGCCCCGCTCCCCGGCGAGGGTGACGACGCAGCGTTCGACCAGTGCCCGTTCCCCGACGAACTTGGCGGCCACGGTCAGGGTGCGGGGCAGGTCGTCGCGGCGGGCCTGTCGGGGCAGTTCCAGCGGGACACCGGCGCTGCCGACGATGAACGTGACGACGGCACGGGGGGTCAACCGCCAGCCCGGCGGCCGGGCCCCGTCGTCGTACGCGGCGAGGAACGCCAGCTCGGTGGCGTGGGCGTGTTCGGCCGGCTCGACCTGACGCGCCGTCGGGGTGGTCGTGGTGGTCATCGGCGGCCTTCCGTAACGAGATCGTCGAAGCGGGGTGCGTCGCCGTCGCGCAGCCGGGCCCAGGCGAGCGCGAACAGGCGGGGTGGGGGGGCGACCGGGGAGACGATGCCCAACGCGGTCACGCCACCCTCGCCCCCGATCAGCAGTGGGAGTTTCCACCGTTCCAGCGGCAGCAGCGGCGCCTTGAGCGCCAACCAGCCGCCGGGCAGGAACAGCGACCGCCCGGCCCGGGGCCGTTTCGCCACCACGACGTGCCCGGTCGCGGCCAACTCGGCGCGGGCCGCCTTGAGTCGGGCCGGCTTCCAGCCGGTCCACCGGGCGACGTTGCGGTCGGTCGGGTCGGGCAGGGCGAGCAGTTGCAGGTAGAGCGCCGCGGCGTCGGCACCCAGCCCGAGCGTCGTGGCGACCGTGGCGACCAGTTCAGGGGCGGACCGGGTCGGGTCCTGCGCGAAGCCGTCGTCCATCGCCGGGACGACGTGCGACACCACCTCGGTGAGCTGGCCGCCGACCAGCGCCCGCAGCGCCGCGAGCAGCTGCTCGTTGACGTGGTCGAGGCGGGCCCGCAGCACGGCCACCGCCGGATCGTCCGTTCCGGACAGCCGGGACGGGTACAACCGGACCCGGTGCCAGCGGTCGGTCGGCGGGATCAGCACCGGGCCGACCTCGGTGCCGGCCGGGCCGGTCGTCACCGGCAGGCCGAACGCGGCGGTGAACGCCGGCAGCTTCGTGCCGTCGACGTGCCCGACGAAGATGGTGAAGCCGGGGTCGGCCAACCGCTGCCGGGCCAGGTCGGCGGCGACCGGCAGCGCCGCCCGGATCGGGTCGTCGACGGCCAGGTGGTACGCCAGCCACGGCAGCGTCCTGGTGAGCGCGATCAGCGCGTCGTCGTCGTCGACACCGGTGTCGGACCCGGCCAGCCACCGGCCGGTGGCCGCGTTGGCGACCCAGTGGAGCACCGTCGAGGCCGGGAGCGGGCTGGTCACCCCGGCCTTGTCCACTCCGACGATCAACTCGTCGGACACGGGTCGCCGTGGCCCGTGCCGCCGCACCCACTCCTGCACGATCAGATCCTGCCGGGGCCCGTCGACCCACAGCCGCGCCGGGTCCTCGGGGATCAGCCGTCCGAGCAGGTTGGCGAAGACCTGCCGGCCGCGACCGCCGGTGCCCCAGAACCGGGCCGCCGCCGCGGGGGCGGCCGGGTCGGGCAGTTCCAGGATGGTCAGCAGTTCGGCGGGGGCCCTCTCCCACACGAGCCGGGGCAGGCCCGCCAGCAGCAACACCGCCTCGGCGTAGCTCATGCCTGCCGCCTCGGACAGGGTGCGGGCCCACTCCGGCTGCCACTCCATCGGCTCGTTGGCCCGGGCGAGCCGGACGAACTCGTCGATCCGCTGCGGCGTGACGTCACCGGTCGGCAGGATCCGCTCCTCGGTGATCCGGAAGCCGGACACCGCCGAGAACCGTCCGGTCGGCGTCCAGTCGAGCACGTCGAGTTCACGGTCGTCGGTGTCGACGGCGAGCACCAGCAGCCGCCGGCCGGCCTCGGTCAGCACCTGTCCCCGGACGTGGTCGAGCGGCTGGTTGCCGTCGGCGACCAGGGTGACCCGCCGCAGTCGGCTGCCCGGGGCGAGGAGCCCGGAACGGGCGCACACCTCCAGCAGCGTCAGCAGCGCCTCACGGACCTCGGACAGACAGATCGGGGCCACCGCCCGGTACATCGCGGCCGGCAGCACCCCCAGCAGGTCGAACCAGTCGAGGTCACCGTCCAGCTGGACCCGGGCGGCAGGCGTCGGGTCGGTGCCGGTGAGCGCGGCACCCGCGCGGGAGATCAGCTGCAGGGAGCTGTCCTCCGCGGCGTAGCAGTACTGGATCAGCCCGGCGAGCCCTTCGGAGAGCAGCCGGTCGACCGCCGGCGACCCGGCCGGGGCCTCCTGCGCGGGCAGCGCGTTGTCCTGCTCGCCGTCGAGCACGGCGGCCAGCGTCCGCAGCCGCGTCACCTGCTCGGCGGCCCGGGTGACGAGCCCGGCGACCCCGGCGACGAGGGCGGGCGCGGTGAGCTGCGGCAGGTGCCGGCCGACCAGGGCACGCACCTGGGCGGCGTCCAGCCCGGCCGCCTCGGCCAGCAGGGCGCCGGCCTGCGCGTCGGTGACGCCGCGCAGCGCCGCCGAGCCGGCCTCGTCGCGGGGTCGCAGGAAGTGCCAGTACTCCGCCGGCGGCACCAGCCGGCTGCCGGCGGCGAAGGCGGACCGCTCACCACCGGCCGGGTAGCGCCCGAGCAGGAAGCCGTCCTCGGCGCAGAGCAGCAGCTCGCCGTTCGCGCCCCGGCCACCGTGCAGCAGTCCGAAGGTGGTGTCCGCGCCGGGGAACCGCACCGCCGCCGCGAGCCTGCCGTCGGAGGCATCCGCCGGCAGGGCGAAGGACCGCCCGTTCACGGCTTCGCCGGACCAGCCGCCGTCCGCCCCGCGCCGCACCCGCCAGCCGGCGAGCCCGTCGGCGCGGCCCAGCGGACTGTCGGACGACTCGGTGGGGCGCAGCCAGGACGCGCCGGCGTCGAGGGGTCGACCGTCGACGGTGCCGTCCTCGAAGAACGTCGGCCGGGAGAACCGTCCACGCTCGCCCGTCGTGGGGTCGTACTCCTGCCAGCCCAGCGGGTGGTCGGCGGCGCGTAGCCAGTAGGTGGTGCCGTCGCTGATGACCCGGCCACCGGTCCGCTCGGCCCGGTCGCCGACCCGCAACGGACGTCGCCCCATGGTGCGCCCGCCGCCGGGCAGCGGCAGCGACAGCTGGGGGTAGGTGGTGAAGGCGTCGTCGGCGAGGGTGAAGACGTCGTCCGGGGTGCCGCTCCAGTAGGCGGCCCGGTCCCGGCCCCGGTCCCAGCAGACCAGCAGTTGCCCGTCGACGTGGCGCAGTACCAGCCGCCAACGGTACCGGTTCTCCCCGGCCGGGATCCGCATCAGGTGTTCCTGCTCCACGGCGTCCGGCCCGATGACCGTCACCAGGTCGCCGGTGAGCAGCAGCAGGTTCGGCCACTGCCCGGTGAGCTGCACGTCCGTGGTCGACTCGGTGAGCCGTTCGGCGGCGGTGTCCAGGGCGGGCCAGCCGTACTCGTCGAGCAGGCCGGAGCGCAGCGTACGGCCGAGGACCGGGCCGAGGTCGTGGTCGACGAGTCGACGTACCGCGTCGGGGTTGACGGCGAAGCCGGTCGGGCAGGCGACGGTGCCGACCCGGTCGAGGTGCTGGTCGAGCGTCGGCAACCCCTGCCGCCCGACGGCGTCGGCGAGGGTGTCCAACCAGCTGCGCAGGGCGGTCCGCAGGCCGGGCACCGCGACGATCTCCCGTACCCGGGGCGTCGGGTCGCGCTGGTCGCGCGCGCCGGTGCGCAGTCGCCGTTCGACGCCTTCGACGAGCACCGGCAGGAACCGGGGGTCGGCGGCCACGGCGACCAGGTCACGCCGGCCGTCGGTGTCGTCGGAGAACCAGAGTTCCAGCCGGTGCCGGACGTCGTCGGCCGGATCCGCGACGGGCACCCCCAGCGCCAGGCAGGTGTCGAGCAGGTCGAGGTCCACGGTGTCGTGGGCGCGGCAGAGAACGACCGGCACCCCGTCGGCCTTGAGCCGTCCCGCCATCCGGTCCACCAGGGCGAGCAGCCCCGGGTGCCGCTTGCGGACCCGCCACGAGCGGCGTTCCCGGTGCTCGTCGAAGCGGCGCAGCCAGCCGGCGGGTCCGTCCGGCGACTCGGCCTCGGCGGGGACGCCGCCCGCCGGCCCGGTCAGCGCCTGGGTGGCGCCGGCCGACTCCAGCACCTCCAGCCAGACGTCGTCGCCGCAGTGCTGGGGGGTCAGGCCGAGCAGCCGGCCGCGCAGGGCGGGGTCGTTCGCGGCGAGCCGGGCCAACGACGCCCGGTAGGCGTTCCAGAACGCCTCCGGCGCCCGGTTGAGCGCGGGCGCGGCCAGCAGTTCGCCGAGTACCCGCTCGTCCTCGGCGGCCGGGTCGAGCCCGGCGGCGCGGGCCAGCCGGCGCAGGTCGGTGTGCATCGCCGCGTACGGGGGCAGGCCACCCAGGGTGCGCTCCACGCACAGCCGCAGGAACATCGCGTACGCGTCGGCGGCGGAACGCCGGGTCGCGAGGTCCCGGGCGTGACCGGAGAGCGCCTTCGCGGTCAGCGCCCCGGCCAGCGCGAACTCCAGGAACACGGCGTGCTGGCGGTCCTCGTCGATGGTCAGCCCGTAGGCGCGTTCGGCGTCGCGGGCCTTGCCGAACATGGTCGCGGCGTGGGTGACGCTGTCGGCGGCGAGGAACGCCCGACCGGCCTCCTCGTAGAACGTGGGCAGGAAGTGCGGCACCGACCGGGCCAGCCGCTCCCCGAGGGCGTTGAAGCCGTCCTTGGCCGGGCCGACCCGGGAGCGCGCCGTACGGGCCAGCCGCTCGATCTCCTTGACCAGGGCCAGGGCGTGGTGCCCGTTGGCCGGGTCGTGGACCAGCGCCCAGGCCGGGAAGCCGAGCGCCTGCTGGCGGACCACGCCGACCGGGGTCACCCGCTGCGGCCGGTCGAAGCCGAGGAACTCCATGGACAGGTCCTCGGCCTCGCCCAGCGCCTCGCTGACCAGCCGGACCACGGTCCGTCCGGCGAGGACGGGGTGGGTGTACCGGCGGGCGGTCAGGGTGTCGGTGGTGTCGTCCTTGGCCACCACCGTGCCGACGGGCAGCACCGCGCCCGCCTCCAACAGGTCCATCGCGTCGATACTCACCGGTCCTCCTCCTGCTCTGCTGCCACGACCCGGCCGGCGTACAGTGCGGCGGCCATCCGGGTTCCCTCCGACCAGGCCACCGGGCCGACCGCGCCCAGCGGCAGGGCGGTGCCGTGCCGGTCGGTGAAGACGAGGTCACCGGTCTCGGTCTCGAAGTACGGGTCCTCCGCGCCGACCCACGACCGGGCCTCGACGGTGCGCCCGTCCTCGACGATCCGGCACACCGCGTTGCCGCCGCGCACCGGGTAGCCGAGCTTCGTCGCGCGGGCCGTCAGGTGGCGCAGCTGGTCGTACCGGCCGCCGGCGTAGTCACCGAACCGGGTCGCCGTCGCGTCGACCTGCGGCCCCCGCACCCAGGTCTGCCGGAAGAGCTGGTCGACGGACTGGCGGACCTGGAGTTCGGCGGCGAACTCCCGGAGGTCGTCGAGGTCGTCGAGGGTGACCGGGTGGGGGATGACGATCCGTCGGGCGGCCCGGCGGACGGAGTCACCGTCGAGGTCGACCAGCCCGACCTGGCCGTCGCCGACCTCGCGGAGCAGACCCACGCCGTCCGGGTCCCGGTGGCCGTCGTCGTCGAGCACCACGACGACGAGGTCGGTCAGCGCGGTGCGCCACGCCTCGTCCGGCCACACCTCGGTCAGGACCGCGACCGGCACCGGCAGCGAACGCACCATCCAGCGTTCGATGTCCGTGCGGCACTGGCCCTCGTGCCGGGTCAGCCACTCGGTGAGCTGACGCAGCCCCACCACGGTCGGGTCGTCGCGCAGGGACGCCGGCACGGAACGGAGTTCCCGTCCCTTGGCGTTGCGGGCGACGACATCACCATCGCGGAGAGTGACCTGGTAGCCACCCGACACCTCTGACCATCCCATGTGGACACCCCATGGCTCGGTGGGTTAAGACACCGGAGGCTAGCCCACCCGGGCGACAAAGCCGGGCCGTCGTCCCGCCACGCGGCGGCACCCGGCAGCCGGCACCGCTGCGTCACCGTGGGTGACCATCGACGGGGGTACCCGGGGTACCCGTCGGAGCAGCCGGGCGACACCACACCCGCCCGTCGCCCGTCGCCCCCGGCAGCGGCAGCGGCAGCGGCAGCGGCAGCGGCAGCGAACCACACGGCTCGCCGGATCGGGCCCGCCCCGCCCGGGCGCTCCCGCGGCGACACGCGGGGCCGTGGAGCCGGGGAACGGCCGACCGGTCGGACCGCCGGCCCGGCGGGTTGCGCACGATCGACGGCTCACCGCCAGTGATGATTCTTACTCCGCGCCGGCCGGTGACAGCGGTGGGACGGGCGGGACCCATGGTGCGCCGGAGACCACCGCCGGTCAGGACTTACAGGCGGTAACACCGCTTCCGGGCAGGTAGCACGCCGAAAACTGACCGAACGGACGGTCACCGACCGTAGTCTTTTCGCTTCGTGACGACTGTTCGTCGGACAGCCGACGGGGGTGGGCTGGTCGCACTCTTGGGTCATCCCCGTTCACCGTCCGTGAGGGTCACCGACCATGTCGCAGCTTCTGCCCGCCGCCCGGTCCGACGTCCCGACCAGCGCCCCGACGGCCCCGGCCGCCCCACCGGAGCCGGCCACCGCCACCACCGCCCCCGGGGCGCGTACCGCCGTGGTGGGCCTCGGTTACGTGGGCCTGCCGACCAGCCTGGCCCTGGTCGCCAGCGGCTCCCGGGTGATCGGGGTGGACATCTCCCCGGACCGGCTCGACGACATCCGGACCGGTCGCGCCGACCTGCTCGACGACGACCACGACCGGCTCCGGGAGACGTTGCGGGCCACCGATCCCGCGCTGCGCCTCACCACCGCGGTCGGTGAGATCGCCGACGCCGACACGGTGCTGATCTGCGTACCCACGCCGGTCGACCGGCACCTCGCCCCCGACCTCACCGCGTTGCGGGCGGCCTGCGCGGCGGTGGTCGCCCACGCCCGCCCCGGCCAGACCATCGTGCTCACCTCCACCAGCTACGTCGGCACCACCCGGGAGCTGCTGGTCGCGCCGCTGGCCGCCCGGGGCCTGCGGGTCGGGCAGGAGGTCTTCGTGGCCTTCGCCCCGGAACGGGTCGACCCCGGCAACGACCGGCACCGCCAGGAACTCACCCCCCGGGTCGTCGGCGGCACCACCCCGGACTGCACCGCACGGGCCGCCGCCGCGCTGTCCCGGATCACCCCCCTGGTGCACCGGCTCGGCTCCCCCGAGGCCGCCGAGATGACCAAGCTGCTGGAGAACACCTTCCGGGCGGTCAACATCGCCCTCGCCAACGAGTTCGCCGACCTCTGCCGGGACCTGCACCTGGACGTCACCGAGGTGATCGACGGGGCGGACACCAAGCCGTACGGGTTCATGGCCTTCCAGCCCGGCCCCGGGGTGGGCGGGCACTGCATCCCCTGCGACCCGCACTACCTGCTGTGGCAGGTACGCGGCCAACGCCGGGAGGCGCCCCTGATCGAGACCGCGATGCGGGGTATCGCCGCCCGCCCACGCCGGGTCGTCGACCGGATCCGGGAACTGCTCGCCGGGGCCGGCCGCCCGCTGCTCGGCGCCCGGGTGCTGCTCGCCGGGGTGACCTACAAGCCCGGGGTGGCCGACGTACGGGAGTCCCCGGCGTTGGAGATCATCGGTGAGCTGGTCCGGGCCGGCGCGGACGTCGGCTTCGTCGACGAGCTCGTCGACACGGTCCGCACCCCCGACGGCCAGACCCTGCACCGGGTCGCCGACCCGGCCGACCGGGAGTGGGACCTGGTGGTCGTGCACACCAGCCAGTCCGGCCTGGACGAGGCGTGGCTGCGCGGGCAGCCGATGGTGCTCGACGCCACCTACCGGCTGGCCGGGCTGCCCCGGCGGGAGGTCGTCTGAGATGCCGGTGACCGCCCCCGTCCGGCGTGGCCTGCGCCGGCTGCTCACCGTGCTCGCGTTGCTGCCGCTGATCGTGCTGCTGGCCCGGCAACTGCCCCAGTTGCCGTACGCCCCGCTGCTGGCGTTCTACGGCTTCGCCGTGCTCACCGCCACCGTCGCCGTGTTCTACCTGGCCTACGCCCGCTACGTCGACCCGGCCGAGGCCCCGGCGCAGCCCCGGCACGCCGCCACGTTCCCGCCGCTGCCGCCGTCCCCGACGGTGAGCCTGCTGGTGGCGGTCAAGGACGAGGCGGACGGCATTGAGGCGTGCGTGCGGTCGATGACCGGCAGCGACATCCGCCCGTTGCAGGTGATCGTGGTCGACGACGGCTCCACCGACGGCACCGCCGAGGTGCTCGACCGGCTGGCCGCCGAACTCCCGGTCACCGTGCTGCACCTGCCGCGCAACGTCGGTAAGAAGCGGGCCCTGGTGCACGCCGCCCGGTACGCCACCGGCGACGTGCTCGCCTTCACCGACTCCGACTGCGTGCTCGCCCCGGACGCGTTGGGCCGCTGCGTCGAGGCCCTGCTGCGGCAACCCGACCTCGGCGCGGTCAGCGGCCACGCCCGCGCGCTGAACCCCGACGAGTCGCTGCTCACCCGGGTCCAGGACGTCTGGTACGAGGGCCAGTTCCGGGTCTCCAAGGCTGCCGAGGCGTCGTTCGGGGCGGTCACCTGCGTCTCCGGCCCGCTGGCGGTGTTCCGGCGGGAGGCGGTGCTCAACTACCTGCCCGCCTGGGCGGCCGACCGGTTCCTCGGCGGCGAGTTCCGGTTCGCCACCGACCGGCAGCTCACCGGCTACGTGCTGGGGCAACGCTGGATCGGCGACCGGCTCAAGGCGCGCTTCGCCGACTCGCCGTTCGTGCGCGACGAGGACCACCCGCCCCGCGCCTGGCGGGTCGGCTACGTGCGTTCGGCGAAGGTGTGGACCACCGTGCCGGCCCGGCTGCGGCCGTTCCTGCGTCAGCAGACCCGTTGGAAGAAGAGCTACGTGCGGAACCTGTTCTTCACCGGCACGTTCATGTGGCGGCGGGGGCCCGGCCCGGCCGCGCTCTACTACGGACACGCGCTGTGGGTGGCGCTGGCCCCGGCGATGGCCTTCTCCCACCTGGTCTGGGCGCCGCTGCGCGGCTGGTGGGCGGTGCCGCTGCTCTACCTGTGCGGGGTGCTGCTCAAGGGCACCGCGTGGGGGCTGGCCTACCGGCTGGACAACCCGGGTGACCCGCGCTGGGCGTACCGGCCGTTGATGAGCGTGCTCTCCGCCACCATGTTGTCCTGGCTGCTGCCCTGGTCGGTGGGGACGATCCGGCGTGGCGTGTGGTCGCGGAGCACGGTGTGAACGCCGGGCGGCGGTTGCTGAGCCGGCTGGCCCGGGTGGCGCTCACCCTCGCCGGGGCGGCGGTGCTGGTGCTGCTCTACGCGGTGGTCTTCTCCCGGGGCGAGGTGCTCCGGTGAGCCGGCTGTGGCCCCGCACGCTCGGCGGACTGCTGTCGCTGGTCACCCTGCTGGTGGTGGCGGCGCCCTTCGGGGTGTCCTGGTACCTCGACGACCTGCGCCGCCACGTCAGCGGCCAGCACGACACCCCGGTCACCCGGGTCGACCCCGCCGACCTGCGCCGCTTCGCCGAGACAGCCGGGCGGCTGCCGGAGCGGGCCGCGCCGGTGGTGGTGGCCTACCACGACATCCGACCGCACGGCGACGACCCGGCGGCGACCACGCCGGGCGGCCGGGAACACTACGTGGTCACCCCGGAGGCGTTCGACGCCCAGCTCACCGCACTGCGCACCGCCGGCTACCGGACGATCTCCTCGGCCCAGTACGTCGACTACCTGCGCGGCGGCGAGGTGCCGGCCCGTTCGGTCTACCTCACCTTCGACGACGGCACCCGGGGCCTGTGGTCGTACGCCGACCCGATCCTGCGCCGGCACCGGATGGTGGCCGCCTCCTACCTGATCACCGCGCAGGTGGGCACCCACCGGCCGTACTACCTGAGCTGGGCGGAGATCGACCGGATGCGCCGCTCCGGCCGGTGGGACTTCCAGGCGCACACCCACGACCTGCACACCCGGGTGCAGACCGCGCCGGGGCGGCTCGGTTCCCCGCTGACCCACCGGCGGTGGGAGCCGACCACCGGCACCCAGGAGAGCCTGGCCGCCTACCGGCAGCGGCTCACCGCCGACTTCGATGCGATGTTCGCCGCGTTCACCACCCACGGGTTGCCCCGGCCGCGCCTGTTCGCGTACCCGTTCTCCGAGATCGGGGACGCGACGACCGACCCGCAGGCCGCCGCGTTCAGCCGCGACCTGATCGCCGCCCGGTTCGTCGGCGCGCTGACCAACAAGTCGCTCGCCCCGCAACCGGGCAGCCGCCGGTCGGCGGCCGACGGGCAGGTCGAGCGGGCCGAGGTGTACGCCACGACCGGCGCCGCCGAACTGGTCAGCGCGGTCGTCGAACGCACGGGTGTGCCGGCCGAGGTGACCGACCCGTTCGCCCGCGCCTGGGACTGGCGCGACCAGCACGGCGAGCCGATGACCGACCTGTCCCCGCTGACCGGCGGCCGGTTCCCCGCCGACAGCCCCCGCCGCGCCTACGGCACCCTGCTCGCGTACGCCAGCGCGGACTGGACCGGCTACACGGCCGACGCCACGGTGCGTGGCCTGCGCGCCGACGGCGGCACGGTGACCGTGCTGGTCGGGGTGAACGGTGACGCCACGGTGTCGGTGCGGGTGGCCCACGGCCGGGTGGCGTTGCTGCGCGACGGCCGGGTGGTCGCCGAGGCCGCGCTGGATCCGGCGGCCACCCACCGGCTCGCGGTCACCGTGCGCGACGGGGAGACGGTGGCCCGGGTCGACGGCGGCCCGGCCCTGCGGGTGGTCACACCCACCGGGCCGGGGGCCACCGGCGGGCTGGCCGTGGCGATCGACGACGCGCAGGGGCGGCCCCACCCGTCGGTCGCCGCACTCACCGTGACGGCCGTCGGGTGACCGCCGCGACCCGCCCGGCCGGCCGGGCGGGTCGCGGCGGGAGCGGCGGTCACTCCCGCCAGCCGGCCAGGTCGACCCCCTTGCCGAGTTCGACCCGGAAACCGAGGGTGATCTCGCCGCTCTCGCCCGGGCCGAGCCGCAACCGCCAGGTCAGCTCGCCCAGCTCGGTACGCTCGTCCGGCGGCGGGGTCAGGGCGGCCTCCCGGACCGCCACCGCCTCGTCGCGGGAGACCGGCAGCTGGTCGTGGACCTCGACGGTCGCCGGCCGGGGGGTGTGGTTGGCCACGCTGATCCGGTACTCCACGTCCCGCCGCCGGGTGGAGCCGAGGGTGGCCCGGGTGTCGGCCCGCCGGGTCAGCTCCCGTTCCACCCGGACCCGGTCGTCCACCCCGAGCGCCAGCTCGGTCTCCTCGTCGGGCGCCCACGTCGGCAGCCGGGTGGCGGCGACGAAGTCGGCGCCGTGGAAGACCGCCGCCGGGCCGGCGCGCAGGGTGTGCGCCGAGGTGTTGCGGACCGTCGCCCGCAGGTGCGCCTCGGCGGCCCGGACCGGCACGGTCACGTGGTCGAGGCGGACCGGCAGGTCCAGCACGGCGATGACGGCCCGGTAGGCGCTGCCGTCGGCGGGCACCGCCACCGGGCGGGCCGGCCGGTAGGTGGCCGCGGTGACCCCCTGCTCGACCTCGGCCACGCTCTCCCGCACCGCGGGGCGCGGGGCGCCCGCGCGGGCCACCCCACCACCACCGGCCGGGGCGGCGGCGGGCGCGGGGGGCGATGGTGCGCCGAAGCTCGCCGCCGTCCGGGGCACCGGCACCGGCCGCACCCGGTCGAGATACCAGGGCGACAACTCGGGTACGCCGGCAGCCGCCGCCGGCCGGGCGGTCGAGAGTTGCAGCGCGCACTGCGGCCAGTCCTCGCCGGTGTCCTGGGTGACCAGACCGAACCAGGTGACCGACATGGTCTCCTCGACCAGCCGCAGGTCGTAGGAGGACTCCCAGCGTGCCCCGTCGACCAGGTAGCTCAGCTCCAGGTCCACGTCGGTGTCGTCGGCGTCCACCGCCACCGTCACCTCGGCGGCCAGCCGGTCCGGTTCCCGTTTGCCGTTCGCGGCGGCCAGCTCCCGTTCGACGGCCGCCAACTCCTCGGTCAGCTCGGTGCGCTGCCGGGCCAGCCCGCGTCGACGGCGGTGGGACTCGGCGAGTTGGGCGGCCACCGCGTCGGCGAAGGTGGCCACGTCGGTCGGGGCGGTGTCACCGGCGGCCAGCGTGCGGGCGTACGTGCCGCCGGCCCGGTCGGCCAGCCGGGTGAGGAACTGTCGTCGCTGCGTCTCGACCTCGGCGTCGTCGTCGACCTCGGCCAGGGCGTCGGCCAGTTCCCGGGCCCGCCGGGTGAGCGCGTCGACCTGACCGTCGGTGCTGCGGGGCTGCCGCCAGGTGCTCACCTCCACCCCGAGGACGGTGACCGCGCCCCCGCCCCCGGTGCGCAGGGAGTCCCGCCGCAGCCGCAGCGGCAGGGGGGCGATCCGGATCCGGTGTTCCCCGGCGGTCAACCGGGTGCTCCCCCGGCGGGTGACCCGGGCCCGGTCCGGATAGACGGTGACCGCGACCACGGGTGCTTCGATCTCCACAGCGTCCACGGCGGCGAGGGTAGCCGGGGTGCGCTCGTGACCCGCGCTGCCGGTCGGTGGCGGGAACCGCTTGATCGTGCCCGATCCGTGTCGTGGTCCCCTCCGTCGCGGCCGGCTGCCACCACGACACGGATCGAGCGCGATCATGGCGGGGTCCGGTGGGCCCGGCCCGGCTACCCCGGGGGGAGACAGACGATGTCGAGGCGGCGGGGGCCGTGCACGCCCTCCACCCGGTTCAGCTCGATGTCGCTGGTCGCGGAGGGGCCGGAGATCATCGTCAGGGGGCGGGTCGGGTCGGGCAGGGCGCGCACCAGGTCGGGCACGTCGGCCACGATCTGCGCGGTGCGGACCACGCAGACGTGGTGGTCGGGGACCAGGGTCAGCAGGCGGCGGCCCTGGGCCGCGCCCCCGTCGAGGACCAGGGTGCCGGTCTCGGCGACGGCGAGTGCGCAGCCGGTGAGCACGGCCAGGCCGGGGGCGTCCAGCTCGGTGGCGGTGAGCGTGTCGCCGGCCAGGGTGGGCGGGCCGAGCCGGGTGGTCCACTGCGGTGGCGTCCCGGGCGGCAACACCACGGCGGTCGCCCCGGCGAGCAGGGTGGCGAGCAGCCCGGGCAGTTCCGCCGGGGTGCAGGGGTGCACCCCGGCGTGGTGGTCCCCGGCCCGGGCGACGAAGAGCGCGGTCAGCTCAGGAGTCATGGGTGCGGTGCCACCAGTCGCGGAAGGACTCCTCGGCGGGCAGTGGGGCGTCGCGGTGCGTCGTCCACGCCGACAGGGGCCACGGGGCGCGGCGCAGCCGCCCGCCGTGCCGCCGGCCCAGCACCCGCAGGGGCCGGCCGCCGGAGCGGGCCGCCCGCAGCGCCGCCCGCCACCGCCGACGGTCACGCATCGTCCAGCCGAGCCACGCCATCGCCGCGCGCTCGGCGGCCGGCTTCGGCCCCGTCTGGCGCAGGTGCACCAGGATCGCCGGGATGTCGATCTTGACGGGGCAGACGTCGTAGCAGGCCCCGCAGAGCGTCGAGGCGTACGGCAGGGTCGCGTTGTGGCCGGCGTCCTGCCCGGTGAGCTGGGGCGACAGGATCGCCCCGATCGGCCCGGGATAGACCGAGCCGTAGGCGTGGCCGCCGACCCGCTCGTAGACCGGGCACACGTTCAGGCAGGCCGAGCAGCGGATGCAGCGCAACGCCGCCCGGCCCACCGGGTCGGCCGCCACCCGGCGTCGGCCGTTGTCCAGCAGCACGACGTGCAGCCGGCGCGGCCCGTCGCCGGGGGTCACCCCGGTGAAGATCGAGGTGTACGGGTTCATCCGTTCGCCGGTCGACGAGCGCGGCAGCAGCCGCAGGAAGTCACCGAGATCGACGAAGCGGGGCAGCAGCTTCTCCACCCCGACCACGGCGATCAGGGTGTCCGGCAGGGTCAGGCACATCCGGCCGTTGCCCTCGGATTCGACGACCACCAACGAGCCGGTCTCGGCCACCGCGAAGTTGGCCCCGCAGATCGCCACCCGGGCCGCCAGGAAGGTACGCCGCAGATAGTCCCGGGCGGCACCGGCCAGCACCGCCGGGTCGTCCGAGTCGGCGTGGAAGCCGGGCATCCGCCGGGCGAACAACTCCCGGATCTGCCCCCGGTTGTAGTGGATCGCCGGCACCAGGATGTGCGACGGGGTGTCGTCGGCGAGTTGGACGATCAGCTCGGCCAGGTCGGTCTCCACCGCCGTCACCCCGGCCGCCGCCAACGCCTCGTTGAGGCCGATCTCCTGGGTCGCCATCGACTTGACCTTCACCACCCGGTCGACGCCCTGCGCCCGGACCAGGTCGGTGACCATCGCGTTGGCGGCGGCGGCGTCCGTGGCGTGGTGCACGGTCGCCCCGGCGGCGGTGGCCGCCCGCGTGAACCGGTCCACCAGCTCGGGCAGCCGGTCGAGCACGTCGTCCTTGACCCGGGCCGCCCGGTCGCGCAGCTGCTCCCAGTCGGGCACCTCGGCCACCACCGCGGCCCGCTTCTCCCGGATGGTGCGGGTGGCCCGGCCCAGGTTGGCCCGCAGTTGGGCGTCGCGCAGCGCACCGGCCGCCGCCCGGGGGAACGGGGTGACGGCCACGATGGGCAACTGCCGGCCCGGCGGGGGGTGTCGGGTGCTCATCCCACCGCTCCGGCCCCGGTGGCGGCGAGGATCTCGGCGTAGTGGACGGGTCGCGGGGCGCCGGGCCGGCGGGCCAGACCACCACCGATGTGCGCCAGGCAGGAGCTGTCGGCGGCGGCCAGGTAGTCGGCCCCGGTGGCCACCGCGTGGGCGCACTTGTCGGCGAGCATGGCACCGGAGACGGCGGCGTTCTTGAGCGCGAAGGTGCCCCCGAAGCCGCAGCACTGCTCCGGCTCGGGCAGGCCCAGCAGTTCCAGGTCACGCACCGCGCCGAGCAGCCGCAGCGGCCGGTCGCCCAGCCGCAGCATCCGCAGCCCGTGGCAGGTCGGGTGGTAGGTGACCCGGTAGGGGAAGCGGGCCCCCACGTCGGTGACCGCGAGCACGTCCACCAGCAGCTCCGACAGCTCGTACACCGGCAGTCGGGTGTGCGCCCGCAGGTGGGCCACGCAGGAACCGGACGGGGAGACGACGACGTCGTGGCCGGCGAACGCCGCCTCGGTGCTCTGCTCCAGCACGCGGGCCGGGCCCGGATAGCCGGTGTTGGCGTGCAACTGGCCGCAGCAGCTCTGCCCGGCGGGGAAGGTCACGGTGTGGCCGAGCCGCTCCAGCACCGTCACGGTGGCGATGCCGACGCGCGGGAAGAGCGCGTCGTTGAGGCAGGTGACGAACAACGCGATGCGCACCGTGCCCCCTCACCGCTCCCGGCCGTGATCGAAGAAATCGTATATGATCAATGGCGTCCGGTGCGAGGTGCGATGTCCTGCGGTCCCGGCGGCCTGGCCGGCGGCTGGCCCGCCGATCGCCACGGCACACCGGCCCCGGTGGACGTCCGGTGCGGGTGGGGCGTCCGCCGGTCCCTGTCGCCCGTGCTACGAGGTGCCGAGATGACGGATTTCCACGGTCTGGTGGCGGCGGTCACCGGCGGCGGTTCGGGCATCGGCGCGGCGGTCGCCGACCTGCTGGCCGCGCGTGGGGCCCGGGTCGCCGTCCTCGACCGCGACCCCGGTGCGGGCGGCGGGCACCTGCGGCTCACCGCCGACGTCACCGGCCCGCTGGACGGGGTCATGGACCGGGTCGCCGCGACCCTGGGCGGTCTCGACGTGCTGGTGAACTGCGCGGCGGTCAGTGCGGTGGGGGCGGTGGAGGCCGCTGACGACGCCGAGTGGCACCGCTGCCTCGACGTCAACGTCGTCGGGGTCGCCCGGGCCTGCCGGGCCGCCCTGCCCCACCTGCGGCGTTCGACCAGCGCCGCCATCGTCAGCATCACCTCGATCGCGGCGACGGCGGGGCTGGTCGACCGGGCCGTCTACTCCGCCACCAAGGGTGCGGTGCACGCGCTCAGCCTGGCCATGGCGGCGGACCTGGTGGGCGACGGCATCCGGGTGTGCACGGTGGCGCCGGGCACGGTGGACACCCCGTGGGTGACCCGGCTGCTCGCCGGGGCCGGGGACCCGGCCGCGGAGAAGCGCCGGCTCGCCGCCCGGCAGCCCACCGGCCGGCTGGTCACCGCCGACGAGGTCGCCCAGGCGGTGGCCTTTCTCGCCTCCCCGCTGTCGGGGGCGACCACCGGCACCGCGCTGGCCGTCGACGGCGGCATGTCGGGCCTGCGGCTGGTCCGCTGACCCGGGCGGACGGCAGGGCCACCCGGCCAGCGTTCGCCGGCTCCCGTGGGGCTGGCGCCCGGCTCCCGTCGGGCCGGTGCCGGCCCGTCGGAGATCGCCGGCAAGCGGCTCCCCGCCGCCGGTCAGGCCGCCGCCATGGTGACCCGTTGCCGGCCCAGCCCGTCCACCTCGACCTCCACCACGTCACCGGGCCGCAGGTAGGGGAACCGGCCGGACAGGGCCACCCCCTCCGGCGTACCGGTGTTGATCACGTCACCGGGGTCGAGCACCGTGTACTGCGACAGGTGCCAGATCAGGTACGCCACGTCGAAGACCATGTCCGAGGTGCGGGAGTCCTGCCGGGGCTCGCCGTTGACCCAGGAACGCAACCCGAGATCCTGCACGTCGGCGATCTCGTCCGGGGTGACCAGCCACGGGCCGAGCGGCTGGAAGGTCTCACAGGACTTCCCCTTGGACCACTGGCCACCGGAGTCACGCAGCTGGAAGTCGCGCTCGGACACGTCGTTGGAGACCAGGTAGCCGGCGACGTGGGCGAGGCTCTGCGCGGGCGACTCCAGGTAGCGGGCCCGCCGGCCGACGACCACGGCCAGCTCGACCTCCCAGTCGGTGGCGGTCGCGCCCCGGGGCACCAGCACGTCGTCGTACGGGCCGACCACGGTGTTGGGTGCCTTGTAGAAGATGATCGGGGTCTCGGGCGGGGCGGCACCGGACTCGGCGGCGTGCGCGGCGTAGTTCTGCCCCACGCAGAGCACCGCGCCGGGCCGGGCCACCGGCGGACCGACCCGCAGGCCGGTGACGTCCACCTCCGGCAGGTCGCGGGCCGCCCGGACCCGGGCCGGGCCGTCGGAGGCGAGGAAGGCGGCGTCGATGTCCGTGGTGAGCGGGGACAGGTCGTAGTGCCGGCCGTCGGCGTGCAGCACCGGCCGCTCCGCGCCGGCCGGGCCCACCCGCATCAGCTTCATCCGGTCCCCCTCCACTGACGACAGTGCACGCTATCCTGCCCGATGCCACTGCGACCGGGGACGAGGCACACATGGATCCGCAACCCAGCACGGGGGTACGGCAGGCGGTACGCACGGGTGCGCTGGTCCTCGCGGGCCTGCTGACGGCGACCGGTTGTTCGGGCACCGCCGGGCCCGTCGCCGCGAGGTCGGCCGGGGCGTCGCCGCCACCCCCCGATCCCGCCGTGCTGCGGCTGGACAAGCCGACGACGGTGCTGGGCACCTGGAACGAGTCGCTCGACCGGCGACTGACCATGGTCGCCCAGAGCACCATGTCAGGGCTCAAGCCGCTGCTCGACGGTGAGCCGGGCAGCGCGGTGGGCACCGCCTACATCCCGGTCAAGGAGGAACACTCGGCCGAACTCGGGCTGTACCGACCCGGCGACCGTCGGGTCGTCCTGCTCAGTGGGGTCTCCGGCACGGTCCCCGACCCCGAGCGGGCCCTGGACCAGATCTTCGCCCGGCTCACCGCCATCACGGAGGTGACGCCGGTGCCCCCGGGGCCGGTCGGTGGGTCCTCCCGCTGCGGGCACGGCCGCAGCGGGGGTGTCTGGTTCGACGTCTGCGCCTGGGCCGACCGGCACACGCTCGGTGTGGTCCACCTCGCCGACTTTCCGCAGACCGCCCAGCCGCAGGAGATCTTCCGGCAGATCCGGGCCCAGACCGAGCACGCCGCGCCCTGAACCACGCCCGCCGGCGACGCCACGGTCGGCGGCCCGACCCCGGCAGCAGTCGCCGGCCGGACTGCGGCGCCCGGGGTTGCCGGTGGCTCCCCGACCTACCCGGGGCCGGGAGGTCGGGGAGCCACCGGCCGCCCGGTCAGCTGGACGTGGTGGCGGGTTCCCCGGCACCGGCCTCCGGTCCGACGGCGACCGGGGTGGCCTGCCGGTCGGCCAGGTGCCGACGCAGTGACCAGGTCACAGCGGCCACCCAGAGCACCACGACGATCAGGTAGCTGGCGTAGCGGACGGCGTCCGGCGCACCGATCCAGTCGCTGCGCAGCAGGGTCCGGATGTTGGTCAGGACGATGACCCCCCCGACGGCGGAACCGAGCACGCGGGGCGGGACCAACCGGACGAGCCAGGCGGCGATCGGCGCGGCGATCATGCCGCCGAGCAGCAGCGCACCCACCCAGCCGAAGTTGATGTTCTCCGAGCCGATGCCGACCAGGAAGCCCAGGCTCGCGGCGACCGCGACCAGGAACTCGCTGGTGTCGATCGAGCCGATCACCCGGCGGGGTTCCAGTCGGCCGCTGGCCAGGATCGCGGGCGTGCCGACCGGGCCCCAGCCCCCGCCACCGGTGGCGTCGACGAAGCCGGCGACGAGCCCCAGCGGCCCGAGGAAGCGCTTGCGCAGGGGCAGCCCGACCCGGTCGCGGGGCAGCCCGGCGACGGTGAACCGGATCAGCACGTAGAGGCCGAGGGTGAGCAGGATCAGCGACATGATCGGGGCCGCGGTCGCGGTGGAGAGGCTGGACAGGAAGGTCGCGCCGGCGAACGCCCCCACGGCGCCCGGCACACCGACCCGGCGCACCACCGTCCAGTCGACGTTGCCGAACCGCCAGTGCGCGGCGCCCGAGACCAGGGTGGTGCCGATCTCGGCCAGGTGAACGGTCGCCGAGGCGCTGGCCGCGCCTGTGTTGAGGGCCAACAACAATGTGGTGGATGTCACGCCGTACGCCATCCCGAGGCTGCCGTCGACCAGTTGCGCACCGAGGCCGACGAGGGCAAGAAGAAGCAGGCTACGCACAATTACCGCCGATCCGGAAGGTGAATGGGGAAAGTCGGCCCGGCTAGGGCGGATCACCGTGGCGGTGACGGACGTCCCGGCTGGTCGGGGCCTGTACGGGGGTGGGAACCGCTGGCGGAATCCCCCGCAGATCGCTTGCGCCGACCCGCAGGAGGGGGGTCGGCAGACAGCGCGTGAAACGTTCGTTAAGTGAGTACGTCGACTGTCGTCAAAGCTTGGCGTTTGACCAGCCCAGAGCCGTTATCGGCGACACCGGCGGGGCATCTTCGCGCGGCCGGTGGTCACCGCCGAGGTCAGCGGCGATGGGCGAGGCGGGAGCCCGGGTGACCGACACCCCGCTCCCGACCAGGGAGTCCAATGATCGAAGCCAATCCCACCTCGCCTCACGAATGCCATATCAAATCGATGGGTAATGACGGCAAGAATGCCGATACGGATCTTTAATGTTCACCGCAATCCATGGCAAGACCCGTTCCACATCGTGGGATGCGCGGCGAGTTGATCTCTGCTACCAGGAGGTTCTCGATCAGCAGAAAACAGTTTGGAAATAAACCCGCAAATGAGCTGGCAACTCACCGTGGCACGATCTGGCGACAGCGTCGACTCACCGGCCGACATTTTGCCTGGTGGCCCCGAGGGCATATCCGGTAGCCTTGGTAGGAAATCTTCACCGCAGCGGCTCCGACGGTTGGATTTAACCGGGATGTAACTGAGCCACACTAGATTGTGACTCAGCGCGACATTGACTGCCGCAAATCAGAACCGCGCTCGCTGGCGTTCGGCCGGCAGATCCCCCCGTCACCACGCGATCCTTCGCGACCGAAGTGGGAGCCCGATGAGTAGCGCACCGTACACGCGTGACCTGATCCTGGTCGTCAATCCTGTCGGCGTCCTGGAACCCGGCCCACGGATCACGGCCGCCACCACCGCCGGTGGTGGGCGCGGCATCATCGACCTGGCCGCCGGCGACGACTGGTCGTTACGGGCACTCACCCGGGCGGCGAACTGGTCGGCCGACCCGATCGGCATCCGGGTGCCCGCCGGCTGCCGGGCCACCCCAGCCGACGTGGCACGCGCCGCGGCCGGCCGGGTGGATCTGGTCGTGGTCGAGCCGGCGAGCCCGTGGCCGCTCGCCGAGATCACCGGGCACCACCGGGTGCTCGTGGAGGTCACCAGCCGGGCCGAGGCGCACGCCGCAGCGGCGGCCGGGGCACACGGGCTGATCGCCCGGGGAATGGAGGCCGGCGGCCGGGTCGGCGAGCTCAGCTCGTTCGTCCTGCTCCAGCAGCTCGTCGCCGACGACACCCTCGACCTGCCGGTCTGGGTGGCCGGCGGGATCGGCCCGCGGACCGCCGGCGCCTGCCTGGTCGGCGGCGCGGCCGGCGTCGTCCTGGACACCCAGCTCGCCCTGATGCCCGAGTCGGAACTCCCGGCCGACGTCCAGGCCGTGATCCGGCGGATGGACGGCTCGGAAACCGTGCTGCGCGACGGGGTACGCGGCATCCGCCGGGGCGGGCCGCACCAGGCCGACGCCGAACTGCTCCCCGTCGGCCAGGACGGCTGGCTGGCCGCCGCCTTCGCCGACCGCTGGCCGGACACCGCCGCCGCCGTACGCGGCATGCGCGCGGCGATGCTCGACGCCGTCGACGGCCCGGACGCCGCCGACCTGCTCCAACCCGGTGCGCCCCTGGCCGAGGCCCTCGGGGTGCGGGTGCCCGTCGCCCAGGGCCCGATGACACGGGTCAGCGACGAGGCCTCCTTCGCCGCCGCCGTCGCCGACGGCGGCGCGTTACCGTTCATCGCGCTCGCCCTCAACTCCGCCGACCAGTGCCGCCGGATGCTCACCGAGACCGCCGCCCAGCTCGGTGACCGCCCGTGGGGCGTCGGGGTGCTCGGTTTCGCCCCCGAGGAGCTGCGCGCCGCCCAACTGGCGGTCATCCAGGAGATCCGGCCCGCCTGCGCGATCATCGCCGGTGGCCGCCCACCGCAGGCCCGCGCCCTGGAGGAGCAGGGGATCAGCACCTTCCTGCACGTGCCCTCCCCCGGCCTGCTGCGCCAGTTCCTGCGCTCCGGCGCCCGTAAGTTCATCTTCGAGGGCGCCGAGTGCGGCGGGCACGTCGGACCCCGGGCGAGCTTCCCGCTGTGGGAGGCCCAGCTCGCGGTGCTCGACGAGCACCTCGACACCGACCCGGCCGCCGGCGCCCAGCTCCAGGTCTTCTTCGCCGGTGGGGTACACGACGCCCGGTCGGCCGCGATGGTCGCCACGATGGCCGCGCCGTTGGCCCGCCGGGGCGCCCGGGTCGGCGTGCTGATGGGCACCGCCTACCTGTTCACCGCCGAGGCCGTGACCCACGGCGCGGTCCAGCCGTTGTTCCAGCGTGAGGCGCTCACCGCCGAGCACACCGCGCTGCTGGAGACCGCCCCCGGGCACGCCACCCGCTGCCTGCACACCCCGTTCGTCGACGACTTCCACCAGTTGCGCAACCAACTGGAGGGCGCCGGGGCGGAGAACCGCGAAGTGTGGGAACAGTTGGAGCTGCTCAACGTCGGCCGACTGCGGATCGCCAGCAAGGGCCTGCGCCGCTCCGGCGACGTCGTGGAGTCCGTCGACGAGAGCGTCCAGGCCAGCGACGGCCTGTTCATGGCCGGCCAGGTCGCCGTACTGCGCAACACCGCCACCACCGTCGCCGCGCTGCACGACGAGGTGACCACCGAGGTACGCGGCTTCCACGCCGACCGGCTCGACGCGCTGCGGGCCCGGCTCACGCCGCCGACCGCCGACCTCGACGAGTCGCCCGCCCCGCTGGACATCGCCATCGTCGGGATGGCCTGCATGCTGCCCGGCTCCCCCGACCTGGACAGCTTCTGGCGCACCGTGCTCAGCGGTGTCGACACCGTCACCGAGATCCCGGCCGACCGCTGGGACACCGACCACTACTACGCCCCCGAGGTCGGTCCGGGGCAGACCGGCCGGATCAGCGTCTCCAAGTGGGGCGGGTTCATCGACCCGGTGCCCTTCGACGCCATCGGCTACGGCATTCCGCCGGCCGCGCTGAGCAGCATCGACCCGACCCAACTGCTCGCCCTGGAGGTCTCCCACCGGGCGCTGGTCGACGCCGGTTACGCCTACGACGCCCCCGGCGCGGACCACGCCCGCACCGGCGTGGTCTTCGGCGCGGAGGCCGGCAGCGACATGGGACACGCGCAGACCCTGCGCACCATGCTCCCGGCGTACCTCGGTGAGGTGCCCGAGCAGATGCAGGAGCTGCTGCCCACGGTCACCGAGGACAGCTTCCCCGGCGTGCTGGCCAACGTGATCGCCGGCCGGGTCGCCAACCGGCTCGACCTGGGCGGGCCCAACTACACCATCGACGCGGCCTGCGCCTCGTCCCTGGCCGCGATGGACGCCGCGTGCAAGGAACTGGTCGCCGGGGACAGCGACCTGATGATCTGCGGCGGAGCCGACCTGCACAACGGGGTCAACGACTACCTCATGTTCACCTCGGCGCACGCGCTGTCCCCCACCGGCCGGTCGCGTCCCTTCGACAGCACCGGTGACGGGATCGCCCTCGGCGAGGGCGTCGCCTGCGTCGTACTCAAACGGCTGGCCGACGCCGAGCGCGACGGCGACCGGATCTACGGCGTGATCAAGGGGCTCGGCGGGGCCAGCGACGGGCGGGCCCTCGGCCTGACCGCGCCGCGCCCCGACGGGCAGCGCCGGGCCCTGGACCGGGCCTACCACCGCACCGGCATCTCCCCCCGGGAGGTCGGGCTGGTCGAGGCGCACGGCACCGGCACGGTGGTCGGCGACCGCACCGAACTCGAGACGCTGACCCGGATGTTCGTCGAGTCCGGCGCGGAACCGGGCAGCTGCGCGCTCGGCTCGGTGAAGTCCCAGATCGGGCACACCAAGTGCGCCGCCGGGCTGGCCGGGCTGATCAAGGCGACGCTCGCCCTCTACCACGGCGTCCGGCCCCCCACCATCCATCTGGAACGACCCAACCCGGCCTGGCACCCGCAGCAGAGCCCGTTCGCGTTCTTCACCGAGGCCCGCCCGTGGCCGGTGCCGGCCGCCGAGCGGATCGCCGGGGTCAGCGCCTTCGGCTTCGGCGGCACCAACTTCCACGTCGTGCTCAGCGCCTACCCCAACGCGGCGGAACCCCGGCACGCGCACCGGATCTGGCCGGCGGAGCTGTTCTGCTTCCGGGGCACCGACCGGGCCGCCGCCCACCAGGGCGTCCGGCAGCTGCTGGAGAGCCTGGCCGCCGACGGGACCGGCAACCGGTCGGGTCGGCTGGCCGAGCTGGCCGCGTCGGTCGCCGCCAAGGCCGCCAACCGGCCCGGGACGACCCAGGTCGCGGTGGTCGCCCGCGACCTGGCCGAACTGGAGACCCTGCTGCACCGGGCGCTGGCCGGCGAACACGACCCGGTCCGGGGCCTGGTCCAGCCGACCGGGGTCGACCCGGTCGGGCCCGGTCAGCTGGCGTTCCTCTTCCCCGGCCAGGGCAGCCAGCGCCCCGGCGCGCTGGCCGAACTCTTCGTCGCCTTCCCCGAGCTGCGGCACTACCTCGAACTCGACCCGGCCGCCGCGGAGCTGCTCTTCCCGCCGGCCGCCTTCGACCAGGACTCCCGCCGCGCCCAGGACGACCGGGTACGCGACACCCGGACCGCCCAACCGGTGCTCGGCATCGGCGGTCTGGCCATGGACCACCTGCTGCGCCGGCTGGGGGTCCGCCCCGACATGACCGCCGGCCACAGCTACGGCGAACTCGTCGGCCTCTGCGTCGCCGGGGCGTTCGACGCGGCCACCCTGCTCGACCTGAGCCGGGAACGGGCGGCGGCCATCCTCGGCGCGTGCGGTGAGGACCCGGGCACCATGGCGGCCGTCACCGCCACCGCCGACCAGGTCGCCCAGGTGCTCGCCGGGGCCGGCCTGACCAGCGAGGTGGTGCTGGCCAACCGGAACGCGCCGCAGCAGGTGGTGGTCTCCGGCCCGACGGCGAAGGTACGGGCGGCGGTGGTCGCGCTCAAGGAGGCCGGCCTGTCGGCCCGGACCATCCCGGTGGCCTGCGCCTTCCACAGCCCGGTGGTCGCCGGGGCGGTGGAGACCTTCGCCGAGGTGCTCGCCGCCCGGCCGATCGCCGAGCCCCGGATCCCGGTCTGGTCGAACCTGACCGCCGCCCCGTACTCCGGTGACGCCGGCCAGGTCCGGCACCACCTCGCCGAGCAGATCGGCGCACCGGTGCGCTTCGTCGAGCAGGTCGAGGCGATGTACGCCGCCGGCGCCCGCCTCTTCGTCGAGGTCGGCCCCGGTCAGGTGCTCAGCCGGCTGGTGCAGGCGGTCCTCGGCGACCGGCCGCACCGGACGGTCGCCTGCGAACGCGGTCCGTCCGACGGGCTGCGCGGATTCCTGATCTCGGTGGCCGAACTCGCCTGCGCCGGCGCACCGGTCCGCCCCGACTGGCTCTTCCACGGGCGGGTCGCGGACGACACCACCACCACCGCTCCGAGTCGTCGTCCGCTGTGGACGGTCGACGGTCAACTCGTCCGGGACCAGCACGGCAACTGTCTTCCCGGTGGCATGACCCCACCCCGACGGATCAAGGAGTTGTCGATGACCCCCGCCAACGGCACCGCCACCACCCCCGGCACCGCCACCGGCACCGTCCGCGCCCCCGAACCGGTGACCGTCCGCGAGGTCCGGACCGTCACCGTCCCCGAGCCGGCGGCCGTCCGGGACATCCGGGGCGAGCTGCTCAGCGAATACCTGCGCACCACCCGGGAGATGATCGCCACCCAACGCGACGTGATGCTCGCCTTCCTCGGCGACTCCGGTGACGGCGGCGGTCGGGTGGGCGGGCAGCCCACCGAGACGTACCGGGTCGAGCAGTACCCGGCGCTGCCGGCCGGCCCGGCCCCGACGCCCGCCCCGGCCCCGGTGCCCACCCCGGCGGCGACGCCCGTGGCGACGCCCCGGCCCCCGGTGACGCCAGCGGTGGCTCCGCCTCCCACCCCGACCCCCCGGGCCGTGGCGGCTCCGGCAGCGATGCCCGCCGTGGCGGCGTCGAACGGCGGCACGGCGCTGGCCACCGCGCCGGTGATCGAACGGCCCGCGCCGGTCACCCCGGACCTCGTGCCCTCCTTCCCCACGGTCGGTGGTGTCGTCCCGGCTGCCGCCCCGGCAGGCGTGGTCGTGGCTCCGGCCGGGCCGGGCATCGCCGAGTTCCAGCAGGCGATCCTGGCGGTGATCAGCGAGCGCACCGGCTACCCCGTCGACCTCATCGAACTCGACCTCGACCTCGAAGCCGACCTCTCCATCGACTCCATCAAACGCGCCGAAGTCGCCGGCGAGGTCGCCCAACGCCTCTCCCTCAGCGTCGAAGGCGACGAGAGCGAACTCGAAGACCTCGTCAAGGCCCGCACCGTCCGCGCCATGGTCACCTGGCTCGACCAGAAGATGAGCGGCACGGTCACGGCCACCGCCACCCTGACCGCCGCGCTGCCCTCCGGCGACCAGGTCGGCGTGACCGCAGCGGACTTCCAGCAGGCGATCCTGGCGGTGATCAGCGAGCGCACCGGCTACCCCGTCGACCTCATCGAGCCCGACCTCGACCTCGAAGCCGACCTCTCCATCGACTCCATCAAACGCGCCGAAGTCGCCGGCGAGGTCGCCCAACGCCTCTCCCTCAGCGTCGAAGGCGACGAGAGCGAACTCGAAGACCTCGTCAAGGCCCGCACCGTCCGCGCCATGGTCACCTGGCTCGACCAGAAGATGAGCGGCACCATCCACGTCTCGTCCACCACGACCGGCCCGCTGACGGCCACCCCCGCCGGGGCGCTCCCCGCCGCCCCGGTGGCACTGCCCGCCGCCGCCCCGGCCGGGCCGGTCGCGCCCGCCGGTGCCAGCCTCGCGGACTTCCAGCAGGCGATCCTCACCGTCATCAGCGAGCGCACCGGCTACCCCGTCGACCTCATCGAACTCGACCTCGACCTCGAAGCCGACCTCTCCATCGACTCCATCAAACGCGCCGAAGTCGCCGGCGAGGTCGCCCAACGCCTCTCCCTCAGCGTCGAAGGCGACGAGAGCGAACTCGAAGACCTCGTCAAGGCCCGCACCGTCCGCGCCATGGTCACCTGGCTCGACCACAAGATGAGCGCCACCGTCACCGTCACCCCGACGGTCGCCGTCGCCGCCGCACCGCCCGCCCCGGCGACCGTCGCCGCACCGGCCGCCGTCGCCGCCCCGCCCGCCGCACCGCCCGCGCCGACCGAGGTCGGGGTGGGGATCGCACCGAAGCGCCTGGTCGCCCGGGAGAGCACCCAGGCCGGCCAGCAGCTCGACCCCGCCACCACGCTCACCGGGATGCGCTTCCTGATCACCGGGGGCGGCCCGGTCGGGGCGTACCTGGCCGAACTGCTCGGGGCCCACGGTGCCGGCGGCCAGCTGGGAGTGCTCGACAGCGAGCAGGCCGACCAGGGGTTCGACGGGGTGCTGGTGCTCGACGGGTTGACCAACCTCGACGAGCCGCTGCTGCCCGACGTGTTCCCGCTGTTGCAGCGGGCCCTGGCCGCCGGGCCGCGCTGGCTGCTCGCCGCCGGGGCACAGGACGTCACCGGCGCGGCCGACGGCATGCCCGGCCTGTTCCGCACGATCGCCCGGGAGTACCCGGGGCTGACCGCCCGTTTCGTGGCGCTCGACCCGGCCGCGTCGCCGGAGGTCCTCGCCCGGCAACTCCTCGACGAACTGCTCACCGCCTCCGACGCCCCGGTGGTCGCCCGACGCGGCACCGACCGGTACGTCGCCGACCTGGTCCCGGTCGAGCTGGGCGCACTGGCCGCCGGGGGTGCCGGACCGGCCGGTGACGGGGTCTCCGAGGCGGCCGCGATCGGTCTGGAACGCGACTCGGTGGTGGTGCTGATCGGTGGGGCGCGGGGCATCACCCCGTGGTTCGCCCGGGCGCTCGCCTCCGCCACCGGCTGCCGCATCGAACTGGTCGGCCGTACCCCGCTGCCGACCGGCCCCCAGGACCCGGAGCTGGCCGCCGCCACCGACCGCGCCGCGCTGGTCGGCGTGCTGGCCCGGCGCGGGTCGTCCTCGCCGGCCGAGATCTCCCGCACCGCGCAGGCGATCCTGGCGGCCCGGGAGGTGACCGCGACCATCGCCGAGCTGACCGAGCTGGGCGGTGAGGTCCGCTACCACGCCCTGGACGTCCGGGACGCGGCGGCGACCAGCGCGCTGCTGGCCGGCATCCACGCCGAGTACGGCCGCCTCGACGGCGTGGTCTACGCCGCCGGGATCATCGAGGACAAGCTGATCGCCGAGAAGGACCCGGCGTCGTTCACCCGGGTCTTCGACACCAAGGTCGACGGGGCGCGGGGCCTGCTGGCCGGCCTCGACGCGCTACCCACCGCGCCGCGGTTCCTGGTCTTCTTCGGCAGCATCGCCGCCGCCTACGGCAACCGGGGCCAGGCCGACTACGCGGCGGCCAACGACGCGCTGGACGCCATCGGCACCCGGTACGCCGCCCGGACCGGGGTGCGCTGCGTGACCGTCCACTGGGGTCCGTGGGCCCCGGGCGTCGGCCACGGCGGCATGGTCACCGCCGAACTGAGCCGGGAGTACGCCCGGCGCGGCATCGGCCTGATCGACCCGGAGGAGGGCGCGCTGGCCCTGCTGCGCGAGCTGGCCTGGGCCGACCCGTCGGTCACCTCGGTCGTCTACACCGCCTCCGGGTGGTGAGGGTGTCGATGCCTCGTCCCGCCCCCACCCGCCCCATCCGTCGGAGGAACCGATGAACAACGGCGCCGCTGCGCCCGGCCAGATCGCGATCGTCGGGATGGCCGCCCTGATGCCCTCCGCCGGTGACCTGGAAAGCTACTGGCGCAACCTGATCGGCGGGGTCGACGCGATCACCGACGTCCCCGCGCACCGCTGGGACGAGGAGTTCTACGACCCGGAGCAGTCCCACCGGGCCGACCGGATGTACTGCCGGCGCGGCGGGTTCGTCGACGAGTACGCCACCTTCGAGCCGCTGCGGTTCGGGGTGATGCCGGCCTCCGTCGGCGACATCGAGCCGGACCAGCTGATCACGCTGGAGGTGGCTGCCGCGGCGATCGACGACGCGGGCGGCGGCGACCGGCTCCCGGCCCGCGACCGGATCGGCGTGATCCTCGGCCGGGGTGGCATCCTCAGCCCCGCCCAGGCCCGCTACGCCCAGCGGGTGCGGATGTCCAGCCAGGTCGTCAGCATCCTGCGGGAGCTGATCCCCGATGTCGACCCGGCCCGGTTGGAGCTGCTGCGCAAGAAGTTCGACGAGCGGCTCGGGCCGTACCAGCCGGAGGGGACGATCGGTCTGGTGCCCAACCTGGCCGCCTCCCGGGTGGCCAACCGGCTCGACCTGCGCGGCCCGGCGTACACCATCGACGCCGCCTGCGCCTCGTCGCTGATCGCCGTCGACCAGGGCATCACCGAGCTGGTCAGCGGTCGGCTCGACGCGGTCCTCGCCGGTGGCGTGCACCACGTCCACGACATCAGCTTCTGGTCGGTGTTCAACCAGCTCCGGGCGTTGTCCCGGCAGGGGGAGATCCGGCCGTTCGACGCCGCCGCCGACGGCCTGCTGATCGGCGAGGGCACCGGTGTGGTGGTGCTCAAGCGGTACGCCGACGCGGTGCGCGACGGCGACCGGGTCTACGCGGTGATCCGGGGCAGCGGGGTGTCCAGCGACGGCAAGTCGGCGAGCATGTTCAACCCGGCGGTCTCCGGCCAGGTGCTGGCGATCCGGCGGGCCTGGGAGGCCGCCGGGCTCGACCCGACCGCACCGGACGCGTTGGGGCTGCTGGAGGCGCACGGCACCGGCACCCCGACCGGGGACGCCGCCGAGCTGACCACGGTGGCGGAGGTGTTCGGCCCGTACACCGGTGGGCCGCGTCCGGTGATCGGCTCGGTGAAGTCGATGATCGGGCACACCATGCCGGCCGCCGGGGTGGCCGGCCTGATCAAGGCCGCGCTCGCCGTGCACCGGGGGGTGCTGCCGCCCACCCTGCACTGCGAGACGCCGCGCAAGGAGATGGCGGCGACCCGGTTCGCGCCGATCGACACCGCCCGGCCGTGGGAGAGCGACGGCCCGCGCCGGGCCGGGGTCAACGCGTTCGGGTTCGGTGGGATCAACGCCCACCTGATCATCGAGCAGGCCCCGGTGTCGGTGGGCGAGCCGGTGGTGGGGCTGACCGCCCCGGCCGCCGGCCGGGCCGTGGTCGACGAGCCGGACCAGGTGCTCTGGCTGGCCGCGTCGGACCCGGCCGGGCTCGCCGACCTGCTGGACCGCGACGACCAGGAGGTACGCCGGATCGGCGTCGAGCTGGCCGCCCGCTCCGGCGGGGAGGCCCCGCCGCAGACCCGGCTGGGCATCGTCAACCCGACGGACAAGCTGCTCGCGGTGGCCCGCAAGACGGTGGCCCGGGGGCAGGCGTGGCGGGGCGGGCGGGACATCTGGTTCAGTCCCCGGCCGCTGCTCGGCCCGGGGGCGGGCAAGCTCGCCTTCGTCTTCCCCGGTCTGGAGGCGGAGTTCGCCCCCCGCACCGCCGACCTGGCCGCCCACTTCGGCCTGCCGGACCGCGAGTGGTCCGCCGCCGACCTGGGCCGGCACGGCGCCGGCCTGATCGAGGTGGGCAAGCTGCTCGACGACGCCCTGGCCCGGATGAGCGTACGACCCGACGCGGTCGCCGGGCACAGCATCGGCGAGTGGACCGCCGCCGCGGTCAGCGGCCAGATCAGCACCGCCGCGATGGACGAGTTCCTCGACCTGTTCAACGCCGACTCGGTGGAGGTCTCCGGCTACGTCTTCGCCGCCGTCGGGGCCGGCGCGGACCGGGTCGCCCCGCTGCTCGGGGACTACCCGGGGGTGGTCCTGTCGCACGACAACGCCCCGGCGCAGTCGGTGGTCAACGGGCCGGAGCCGCAGGTCGACCGGCTCGTCGAGGCGCTGCGTACCCGCAACATCCTGTGCCAGAAGCTGCCGTTCCGCTCGGCGTTCCACACCCCCGCCTTCGCCGACGGGCTCACCTCGATCGGTGCCGCCCTGGGCCGCTGGGAGGTGCACCCGACCCGGATGCCGGTGTGGTCGGCGACCCTGCACGCGCCGTTCCCCGCCGACGAGGAGGAGGTCAACCGGATCTTCGTCCGGCACATGATGGAGCCGGTCTGGTTCCGGCAGACCGTGGAGGCGATGTACGCCGCCGGGTTCCGGGTGTTCCTCCAGGTCGGTGCTGGGCAGCTCGCCTCGCTGATCGGGGACAACCTGCGTGGGCGCGACCACCTGGCGATGCCGGTGAACACCGCGCACCGCAGCGGGTTGAACCAGCTGCGCCGGGTCGCCACCGCCCTGTGGGTGGAGGGGGCCTCCCCGGATCTGGGCGCGCTGACCCCGGCGGATCGGACGGCGGCGACGACGCAGCGCCGTACCCCGGCTGCGGCCGGCACCGACGGCCCGGCGAAGCCCGGGGTGGGCACCGGCCGACGCGGTCCCCGGATGAAGCTCGACCTCGGCGGTCCGCTGGTCCGCCTCGGCGCGGACGCCGCCGGCCTGCTCGGCGTGACCGCGTCGCAGGACGCTCCGCTGTCCACCCCGGGCAACGGAAACGGCGCGGCCCGGCCGACCGTCGTGCCCGCCACGGTCACCCGGCCGACCGCCGTGCCCGCTGCGGTCGCCCGGCCCGCCGCCGCACCGCCGCCGGTCACCGCACCGCCGCCGGCCGTGGCACCGACGGCCGCACCGGTCCCGGTCGCGCGGGTGGCCGGACAGCCGGCCGCCGCCACGCCGGCCGGTGCTCCGGCCACCGCGCTGGACGCGCTGCACCGGCTCTCCGGCGGTTCCAGCGCCGCAGCCGAACTCGCCGCCCTGCTGCGGGAGAACACCCGGGGCACGGCCGCCGCCCCGACGGCCACCGGTGGCAACGGCACCGCGACGTCGGCCCGACCCGCGACCGCCCCCACCGGGCGGCCACCCACCACGCCGACCGGGATGCCGCCCACCGTGCCGACGGCGACGACCGCCACCGTGCCGACCGGCAACCGGCCGGTGACGCCAGCCGCCCAGGTCCGCCCGGCGACCGGCGCAGCGGTCGGCGCGGAGATCGGTCGGATCACCCGGCGGATCTCCCTGGAGACCATGCCCTACCTGCTGGACCACTGCTTCTTCGTGCAGCCCGACGACTGGCCGGACCCGGAGGACCGGTGGCCGGTGGTGCCGGCGACCGCCCTGGTCGCGCACATGATGGAGGCCGTGGAGCAGCTGGTGCCCGGCGTCCCGGTGGTGGCGGTGCACGACGCCAAGTTCAACCGGTGGCTGATCGCCGAACCGGCCACCGACGTGGAGATCGTGGTCCGCGCGGCCGGCCCGAACCGGTACGCGGTCGCCTTCGCCGGGTACGCCCGGGCGACCATCGAGGTCGGCACGGCGTACCCGACGCCGCCGCCGGTCTGGACCCACGACCCGGCCACCGAACGCCCGCCCACCCTCGGCGCCGCCGAGATGTACGCGGAGCGGCTCATGTTCCACGGCCCGCAGTTCCAGGGCGTGACCGAGGTGCACGCGCTCGGCGACATGCACGTACGCGGCATCGTCACCGCACCGGTGCCCCCGGGTGCGCTGCTGGACAACGCCCTGCAGCTCATCGGCAACTGGCTGATCACCACCCAGCCGTTCCGGACCGTCGCGCTGCCGGTCGGTCTCGGCCAGGTGCGGTTCTACGGTCCGCCACCGCCGGCCGGCCGGGCGTTCGAGTGCGTCGCCCGGGTCCGCGTCATCGACGACGGCAAACTCGTCGCCGACACCCAGCTCAGTTACCAGGGTCGGGTGTGGTCGGAGATCGAGGGGGCGGTGGACCGGCGGTTCGACAGCCACCCGCAGGCCCGGGTCGCGGAACGGTTCCCCGAGCGGCACCCGATGTCGCTGTTGCAGCCCGAGGGCTGGACGATGGCCTTCGACTGCTGGACCGACCTGGTCACCCGGGGCATGGCCGCCCGGGGCATCCTCGGCGGGGCCGCCTACGCCGAGTACGAACGGCACCCGGCCAAGACCCGCAAGCAGTGGATGCTGGGCCGGATCGCGGCCAAGGACGCGGTGCGGGCCCGGCTGTGGGAGGACGGCCACACCGACATCTACCCGATCGAGCTGACCGTCGGCAACGACCCCGACGGCCGGCCGTGGGTACGCGGGCGGCCCGGCCGGGGCCTCGGCGACTGTGACGTCTCGCTGGCGCACTGCGCGGAGATCGGGGTGGCGATCGCCCGCCGCCGGGCACCCGACGCGGTGCCCGGGTCCCCCGGCGTCGGCATCGACGTCGCGGAGGTCACCGAGCACCCGGAGAGCACCTTCACCTTCGCCCTCACCCCGGCCGAGCTGACCCTGCTGACCTCCCTCGCCGGCACGGACGTCGAGGCCCGGCGGTTGTGGTTCACCCGGTTCTGGGCGGCCAAGGAGGCGGTCGCCAAGGCCGAGGGCACCGGGCTGGACGGCTCGCCGCGCCGGTTCCGGGTCTACTCGGCCACCGACGTCGGGATGACCGTCCAGATCGGCGGACGGGCCTACCGGGTCGGTCACCGGGACGTGGCCAACCCCGAGGACCTCCCGCCGCGCCGTTACGTCGTGGCCTGGACCTGGGGGCCGGAGCCGGCACCCGCCACCCCGCCCGGGGTGTCCCGGCCGTGACCCGGCACCCGGTGCGCAGCACCGCCCAACCCATCCGATCAGCAGAAGGAGCAACGATCATGCCCGCGGCCCAGGACACCATCCTCGCCGAGCTCACCGAGATGATCGACGCCGTACTGGGCGACTTCGCCGACGACCAGGTGGTCACCATGGACACCACGTTCTCCGGTGACCTGGGGATGGAGAGCATCGACGTGGTCGCGCTCGCCGGTCGGCTCCAGTCCCGCTACGGCGACACGGTGAACTTCGCCCACTTCGTCGCCAAGCTGGACCTGGAGACCGTCCGGGAGTTGAAGGTCGGCCAGCTCGTCACGCACATCGCCGAGTCGCTGGGGCAGGCCGACGAGGTCGGGGCGGGCAGCCGGTGACCATGGTCCGGGCGAACGGGATCACCCTGCACACGCAGCGGCTCGATCCCCCCGGTCCGGCCGTCGACGGCCGGACCGGGCCGACGCCGACCGCCGTGCTGATCCACGGGATGGCCTCGGACACCATGGCGAGCTGGTACTTCACCCTGGCCGAGCCGCTGTCCCGGGCCGGCTTCCCGACCGTCCTGTACGACCTGCGCGGCCACGGGCGCAGCGAGCGCCCCGCCACCGGGTACGCCCTGGACGACTTCGTCGACGACCTGGCGGCGCTGCTGGCCGCCCTGGACGTCACCGGGCCGCTGCTGTTGCTGGGCAACTCGTTCGGCGGGACCATCGCGTTCGGGTACGCCGCCCGGCACCCCGAACGGGTGGCCGGCATCGTGACCGTGGAGTCCGCGCCACCGGTCCCGGAGTGGATGCGCCGGGTCCGTGAGCGGCTGGCCCGGGTCGCCGACCGGCTGCCCCGGGCCGGCGCGGTCACCGAGATCGGGGCCCGGCGGGGCCGGGTCGCCGCCCAACGGGCCGCCGAGACGCACCGGATGCTCACCGACACCAGTCTGGCGCAGGAGTTGCCGGCGAGCCCGCTGCCGACGGCCGGGGCGCTGGCCGCGATCGACTGCCCGGTGCTCTGCCTCTACGGCGGCGACTCGGCGGTGGTGGAGCTGGCCCCGACGGTACGCGGGCTGCTGCCGCAGACCCGGGTCGTGGTGCTGCCCGACCAGCGGCACACGGTGCTGATCGACCGGCCGGAGGAGGTGCGCCGGCAGGTCTTCGCCTGGCTCGCCGAGGACTGCTCACTCGACGTGGCCCAACCCACCACCGCATGACGACGCGACACGCAGGAGGAGTACCGATGGACACCCCGATCACCGGCCGGTCGATCATCATCAGCAACGGTCGGTGCGGCTCCACGCTGCTGTCCGACCTGATCCACGAGGAGCCGGACACCCTGTCGGCCCAGGAGTTCTTCATGTCGGTCGCGCCGTGGGCGCGCAGTGCCGAGGTGCTCACCGGCGCCGAATACTGGGCGGTGCTGGCCAGCCCCAAGGCGGAGCTGTCCACGCTGTTCCGGATCGGCCTGCCGCCGAAGGAGGTCCGTTACCCGGCCACCGGCCGGTGGGCCGACCGGCTCACCGAGCTGCCCCGCATCCTGGCGATCACGCTGTCGAAGCTGACGCCCGACCCCGATGCGCTGTTCGACCAGCTCGCCGAGCGGGTGCCGCAGTTCCGCACCCAGACGGTGGCCCAGCACCACCACGACTTCCTGGATCTGCTCGCCGTGCTGACCGGCAAGACCCGGTGGGTGGAACGCTCCGGCGGCTCCAGCCACGTGGCGCCGTACCTGCTGCGGGGGTTCCCGGACTGCAAGGTCGTCTACCTGACCCGCAGCTGGGAGGACACCGCGCGGTCGATGAGCCGGCACTCGTCGTTCCAGCTCATCCAGTTGCGGGTGGAGTTCCTCGGCCGGTGCGGCCTGGACCCGTTCCGGGTCGGCGCGGACCAGGCGGTGCCGGAGGACCTCCAGCCGTACCTGCCGGACCGGTTGACCGCCGACGCGCTGCGCGAGCGGGGCCAGGACCTGCGCCGTTACCTCGGGTTGTGCGCCTTCATGAGCAGCCAGGCCGACCAGGCGCTGCGGGACGTGCCCCCGGCGCACCTGCTGCGGATGTCCTACGAGGACCTGGTCGCCGACCCGGTGGCCGAGCTGACCGGTCTCGGCCGGTTCCTGGACTTCCCCGACCCGTCCGGGTGGGCCGAGCGGATGGCGTCGCGGGTCGTCGCCCCGGCGCCCCGGAAGCTGCCCGCCGCCGTCTAGGCGGTCCCTGTGTGTCCCTGCCCGCTACCGGGTCCGGTCCGCCGGGCCCGGGAACGGGTGTCCACCTTCCTTCGAAAGAGAGATTGTTGGTGAATCCACTCCGGTTCTCCGCACGGCGGTTGTCGACCGCCGTCGCCGTACTCGGGCTCGGGTCGGTGTTGGCGGTTCCCTCGGCGGCGCTCGGTGCGCCACTCGACGCCGCCGACCCCGGCAGCGCGGCCAGCGTGGCCGGCGCGCAGCAGAGCAGCCCGCAACTGCTCGCCAAGGCCCAGCCGGACGAGTGCTTCGCCGGGATCGGGCTGCCGTACCCGGCCGGGCCGCCGTGCGCCGAGGGCAAGGCCAAGGTCAACCAGGCGTACCTGTGGGGGATGACCCGGGTCGGCAAGATGCTGTGGTTCGGCACCGGAGCGAACGTCAACTGCCTGACCAGTGGGCGGGCCCTGCGCAACACCACGCCGACGGTCAACGACGACTGGGTCTGCGAGTACGGCGAGAGCCAGGTCGCCAAGCGCAACCCGCAGTTGCCGCCGATCCTCGGTGACCACCGGCAGCCGCGCCTGTACACCTACGACACCCGCGCCAACAAGCTGGTCGAGAAGACCGACCTGGTGAAGGCGGCCTCCACCGAGGACTCGAACCGGTTGCAGACCACCGCGGGCATCCGGGCGGCCGGCAGCTTCAACGGGGTGGCCCTGCTGGGCGGCCCGGCGCTCGGCACCAGCGTCAACCTGTTCGCGTTCGACACCGACACCGGCGCGTTCCTCGGCTCCCGCAACTTCCCGATGTACGGCAACATCCGGCACTTCACGGTGGCCGGTGACGCCCTGTACGCCGGGGTGGGCGTCGGCGCGAACGGTGGCGAGCGCGGCAACGTGCTGCGCTGGGCGGGCAGCAAGTCCGACCCGTTCGCGTTCACGGTGGTGGCGAACCTGCCGGCGCAGGCCGCCGACCTCACCGTCCACCAGGGGCGGCTGTTCGTGACCACCTGGCCGGGCTCGGACGCCGAGCTGGCCGGCCCGACGGCTGGTTCGGCCGCCCCGCCGCCGAGCATCGCCGCGGTCTGGATGAGCCCGCTGCTGGCCTCGGGTGCCCCGGGGCTCAACCCGGAGGACGCCGACGGCTGGCAGCAGGTGTGGAACGTGTCGGAGTACGAGCCGGACCCGGTGGTGGCCCGCGCGTACGCCCTGGGCGGCCTGGCCTCCTACGGCGGTTTCCTCTACTGGGGCACGATGCACGTGCCGATGAAGGCGACCACGGTACACATGGCGACCTACCCGCCGGCGGACGAGGCCGCGGCCCAGGCCACCATCCAGAACACCCAGCGGTCGATCAGCATCTACCGGGGCCGCAACTTCGGCTCCCACTTCGAGAAGGTCGACCTGTTGTACGGCGCGACGGAGCTGCCCGCGTACGACCCGGCGGCCAACAACGGGGCCGGGGCGTGGGCGTTGCAGTCGACGCACCAGACGCCGAAGTTCGGCCCGCCCGGTTTCGGTAACCCGTACAACAACTACACCTGGAAGATGGTGGTGGCCGGCGGGAAGCTGTACGTCGGCACGATGGACTGGAGCTACCTGGCCAAGGAGCTGGGCAAGGAGACCGCCGCCGAGTTGGGCCTGTCACCGGCGTTGGCCGACGACCTGGCCCGGGCGCCGATGGACGCGGCCGGGATGCGCTCCAGTGCCCTGCCGGAGGCGGTGTACGGCGGTGACCTGTACGCCTTCTCGTCGCCGACGAAGCCGGCGACGACGGTGGACAACACCGGGTTGGGCAACTACCTGAACTACGGCATCCGCAACATGGTCGCCGACGGTCCCACCCTCTACCTGGGGATGGCGAACCCGATGAACCTGCGGGCGGACCCGACCGACGACGTCCCCGAGGGTGGTTGGGAACTGCTCCGGCTCCGGGGCTACTGAGCTGAGGCGTCGGCCCGGTGACCGCGTCGTCGCCGGGCCGGCGGCCTCCGCCGTCCCTTGCCCAATCCTGGCGCGTCCCTGACGTTGCTCGAACATTCCCGGGCGAAAGTATTGATATGATGCCTTTTACCGTTTTTCGCCCTGAAGTCGGGCAGCATTCCGCCCGGCCGGGCCGGTCGGCTCGTCGGCTCGTGGGGGCGCTCGCCCTGCTCGTCGCGCTGACCGCCCCCGCCGGATGCAGCCCCCGCCGCGAGGACGCCACGCCCACCGGCGGCACCGCCCCGCCCGCCAGCGCCGCACCCTCCGCCGACGCCCGGCCGGACGTCGCCGTCGGCAGCTCCACGCACACCATCACCGTGGACGGGCGGGAACGCAGCTACCGGCTCTACCGGCCCGCCTCGGCGGACCTCAGCGGGCCGGTCCCGCTGGTGGTGATGCTGCACGGCGCGGCCGGCACCGGCGAGCAGGCCGAGCAGGCGTACGGCTGGACGGCCCAGGCCGACCGGGACGGCTTCCTGGTGCTGTTCCCGGACGGACTGAACCGGGCCTGGGCCATCGGTCCACAGTGCTGCGGCGCACCCGCCCGGGAGGGCGTCGACGACGTCGGCTTCATCACCGAACTGGTCACCACCGTCGGCCGGGAGCTACCGGTCGACCCGGCCCGCCGCTACGTCACCGGGATCTCCAACGGTGGGCTGCTGGCGTACAAGCTGGTCTGCGACACCACGACGTTCGCCGCGATCGGCGCGGTGGCCAGCACCCTCACCGGGCAGTGCGCCGATCCGAAACCGGTCTCGGTGCTGCACATCCACGGCCGCCAGGACCAGACCATGCCGTACGCCGGTGGCCCCGGCCGCCGGGACAACGGCGGCACCGGCCGCAACCCGGTCAAGATCGACGGTCCGCCCACCACCGAACTGGCCGCCCGCTGGCGCTCCGTCGACTCCTGTGGCGCACCGAAGGTGACCACCGACGGACCGGTCACCCGCACGACGGCGAACTGCGCCCAGGGCCGCGCCGTCGAGCTGATCACCGTCGCCGACGCGGGACACCAGTGGCCCGGCGGACGACCCAACCCGCCCCGGGCGGAGAAACTGCTCGACCTCGATCCCCCCTCCACCGCGCTGAACGCCACCGACACCATCTGGCGGTTCTTCGCCGCGCACCCCCAGCCCTCCGGCGGCTGACGGCACCACCACCGGCCCCGGCTGCTGACGGCACCACCCGCCGGCCGGGGTCGGTACCCGCACCCCACAGGACAGGAGTTGAGATGCCCAGCAGAGACGGGCCGGCAGTGGTCGAGGTCGACGACCTCGTCAAGCGTTATCCCCGCGCGGACACCAACGCGGTGGACGGGCTGTCGTTCACCGTCGCGCCGGGCGAGATCTTCGGGCTGTTCGGGCCGAACGGGGCCGGCAAGTCCACCACCGTCGGCATCCTGACCACCCGGTTGCGGGCCACCGGCGGCCGGGTGGTGGTCGGTGGGGTCGACGTGGGCCGGGACCCGGCCGCCGCCCGCGCCCAGCTGGCCGTGGTGCCGCAGCACAACAACCTGGACCGGGCCCTGACCCCCCGGCAGAACCTGGTCTACCACGCCACCTACCACGGGGTACGACGTCGGGAGGCGCAGGCCCGCGCCGCGGAGCTGCTGGAGCGGTTCGGTCTCACCGAACGGGCCGACCGGCGGATCGAGGCGTACTCGGGCGGGATGGCGCAGCGGTTGATGATCGCCCGGGCGCTGACCCACGAGCCGACGGTGCTCTTCCTCGACGAGCCGACCAACGCCCTCGACCCGCAGACCCGCCTGTTGATCTGGGGGCAGCTGCGCGAGCTGCGGGCCCGCGGGGTGGCGATCGTGCTGACCACCCACGCGATGAACGAGGCGGCCCGGGTGGTCGACCGGGTCGGCATCGTCGACCACGGCCGGCTGCTCACCCTCGACACCCCCACCAACCTGGTCCGGGGCCTGGCCGGGGACGCGCTGCTCGACCTCACGGTCACCCCGGCCGGCGGGGACGACCCGGACGCGCTCTGCGCCGCCCTGGGCGAGCTGACCGGCGTACGCAAGGCGGAACGGTTGGCGACGCCGACCGGCCCGCCCGGCGGGCGACCGGGCGGGCTGGCCGGTGTCGGTGCGGGTGGTGCCGCGATGTTGGCCGCGCTCGCCGCCGGTGGTGGTGGGCGGCCCGGTGGCGGCCGGTTGGCCGCCCTGGCCGGGGCGGGCCTGCTGGGGCGCGGCGGCGGCGCGGCGGGCAACGGCGGCCGGGGCCGGCTGCGCATCCGCCTGCACCTGGCCGGCGACGCCGCCACCCTGCTCGGCCCGGCGGTGGCCGCGCTGGCCGCCCGGTCGGCGGCGGTCAACGCGGTCGACATCAGCGAACCCAGCCTGGAGGACGTCTTCATCGAACTCACCGGAAGGCAACCGAGGTGACCGCTCTCGACACCCCGACCCCACTGCGCCCGGCCACCGAGCCGCGCTCCCGCCCCGGCACCGGGCGGGTGTTCGCCGCGGTGCTGCGCCGCGACCTGATGGTCACCGGCCGGGAACTGTGGGTCATCCTGGTGCAGGTCGGGTTGACGCCGCTGTTCATGCTCTTCGTCTTCGACACCGTCCTGGGCAGCCAGGGCCTCGTCGGGCGCGGCTTCGCCGACGTCTTCCTGCCCGGCATCATCGCGCTGGCCGCTCTCACCACCGCGTTGCAGAGCGTGGCCCTGCCGCTGGTGAAGGAGTTCGGCTTCACCATGGAGATCGAGGACCGGTTGATGGCGCCGCTGCCGACCGGGTACGTCGCGATCGGCAAGCTGGTGATCGCCACCATCCGGGGCCTGCTCGCGGCCGTGCTGATCTATCCGCTCGGGGCGCTGATGGTCGGTTCCGCGCCGTGGCGGCCGGCGGGGCTGCCGCTGGCGTTCGTGGTGGCGCTGCTCGGGGCGTGGATCGGCGGGGCGATCGGGATGAGCCTGGCCACCACCCTGCCGGTGCAGCGGATCAACGTGACCTTCTCGGTGATCCTCACCCCGATCATCTGGACCGGCTGCATCCACTACCCCTGGCCCCGGCTGTCGTCGGTGCCCTGGTACCAGGTCGTCACCGCGCTCAACCCGATGACGTACGTCTCGGAGGGGGTGCGCGGGGCGTTGCTGCCCGGCGTGCCGCACCTGCCGGGGTGGGTGTGCCTGACCGTGCTGACCGGGGTGGCCGTCGTGCTGACCTGGGTCAGTGTCCGCTGCTTCAACCGTCGGGCGATCCAGTGACCAGCCGCGCCCGGCACCGCACCCGCACCACGCCCGTTCCCGACAGGTCGAGGAGTTGCCATGGTTGACCCCACCATCGCCGAATCCGACGCGGCGCTCGCCCGCCGGCTCGCCGTCCTCGCCGGTGAGCTGCTGCTCCGGGTACGTGCCACCCACGGTCACGCCGATCCCGCCGCGTTGAAGGCCGCCGGTGACCGGGCGTCGCACGACTTCCTCCGGGCCGAGCTGGCCCGGTGGCGGCCCGCCGACGCGGTGTTGTCCGAGGAGGACGAGGGCTCGCGGCTGGTCGACGGCGGCGACACGGTGTCCCGCCGGACCGCCGACCGGGTGTGGATCGTCGACCCGTTGGACGGCACCCGGGAGTTCTCCGAGCCGGGGCGTGCCGACTGGGCGGTGCACGTGGCGCTCTGGGCCCGCGACGCGGCCACCCCGCACGGGTTGGTCGCCGGGGCGGTCGGGTTGCCGGCGCAGAGCCGGGTGCTGGCCACCGACGATCCCACCGCACCGTCGCCCCCGCCCGGCGGGGTGATCCGGCTCGCGGCCAGCCGCAGCCGTCCCCCCGCGTTCCTGGCCGTGCTGGCCGAGGAGGTCGGCGCGGAACTGGTGCCGATGGGTTCGGCGGGGGCGAAGATCGCGGCGGTGGTGACCGGTGAGGTGGACGCCTACATCCACGCCGGCGGCCAGTACGAGTGGGATTCCGCCGCACCGGTGGCGGTGGCCACGGCCGCCGGGTTGCACGCGTCCCGCATCGACGGTTCCCCGCTGACCTACAACGAGGCGGACCCCCGGCTGCCCGACCTGCTGGTCTGTCGCGACGAGCTGGCCGGGCCGCTGCTGGCCGCGCTGCGACGGCAGCTGGCCGGCACGGCGGTCCCGTCCGGTTCCCCCGTCCCCCACCCCGGAAAGGACCCGAGATGAGCAGCGGATCGGCTGCGTACCAGGTCTCCCAGCTCGACGAGCTGGAGGCGGAGAGCATCTTCGTGATGCGTGAGGTGGTCGCCGAGATGGAGCGGCCGGTGCTGCTCTTCTCCGGTGGCAAGGACTCGATCGTGATGCTGCGCCTGGCGCAGAAGGCGTTCGCCCCGGCCGGCATCCCGTTTCCGGTGATGCACGTCGACACCGGGCACAACTTCCCGGAGGTGCTCGACTACCGCGACCGACGGGTGACCGAGTTGGGTCTGCACCTCATCGTGGCCAGCGTCCCGGAGGCGCTCACCCGGGGCCTGGTCCGCGAGTCCGGTGACGGGATGCGGAACCGGATCCAGACGCCGGTGTTGTTGGACGCGGTGGAGAAGCACCGGTTCGACGCGTTGTTCGGTG
>NZ_JBEZEK010000005.1:0-119969 GCF_040648835.1 Micromonospora sp. NPDC049081
TGTTCGGTGATGTCGGCCAGCCACAACCGGTTCGGGCCGTCGGCGGTGAAGTCTCGCTTGACGAGGTCGTCGTGAACCGGTGGACCGGCCTTGCCACCCTTGCCGCGCTTCTTGCGCTTGCTGAAGGCGCTCCACCAGCCGTTGTCCGAGCAGATCTTCCACCCGGTGCGCTCTGCCATCGGCTCTCCGGCGGCGCGGGCCTCATCGATCAGGAACCGGTACCCGAACTCCGGGTCATCGCGGTGGGCGTCGACCAGGGCGTTCGCGCGGTAAGCGGCGACGAGTTCGGCGTCGCGGACGGGCCGGGCGAGCCACCGATAGTAGGGCTGGCGAGCGATGTTCAGTACCCGGCACGTCACCGCGACGGGGATGCCGTCGGCGGCCAGCTCGCTCACGAGCGGGTAGAGCCTTTTCCCGGCAGATGCGCCTGCGACAAGTAGGCAGCAGCCCGGCGCAGGACCTCGTTCTCCTGCTCCAACAACCTGATCCGCTTGCGGGCCTCGCGCAGCTCAGCTGACTCGCCACTGGTCGTGCCGGGTTTCGCGCCGGCGTCGACGTCGGCCTGGCGCAGCCACTTGAACAAGGTCATCGGGTGGACTCCGAAGTCCTTGGCGATCTGCTCGACGGTCACGCCTGGCTCGCGGTCACGAGCGACACGCACGACGTCATCGCGGAACTCTCGGGGGTAGGGCTTGGGCACAGCAACATCCTTCCAGCCCGCCCGCAGGGCAAGCCATCTCAGATGTCACCTATCGGTGCAGCAGACCCGCAGCCGACCGAGGGCAAGCGGAAGGTAGAGCCGATTTACGACGAGCAGAGCGATGTAGGTCCCCGCCAGCCCAGCATCCAACGGCTCCCGCAAGCCGACGAACCGGCACCGCGCGACCCGGCGGCTGGCTGACCCTTCATGGCGTGGTGGAGTGCGGTGACGGCCGGTGCTCAGCCACCGGCCGTCGCCACCGCCACTAAATGCTTACCGACGAGATCCTGGGCCTGCTTGACCTCGTCCACGCCCTCTTCGAGGCGGACGGGCGCCTGCCGGCACGCACGCACCGCGCTGTTCAGCAGGTTGTTGCCCCCGCCCCGGCTGACCCTCTGAAAGTGAGCCTGGGCCTTGTTCACCGAGTCGACGACCTCGGCGATGCCGCGACCCACCTGATCGAGCGTCTGCAGCACCATGCTCAACTCCGCCATGACCGAACCGATGGGACCGCCACCCCGCCCGGCGGTGATCCGATCCAGTCCGGCGTTCATGGCCCGCCCGGCCAAGCCGCCGACCTTCATGCCGGCGTACGCAGCACCCACCGCCACCCAAGGTGAGGGCTGGTGGCCAGCGGCATCGACTGCTGCGGTGGCCGCCACAGCAATCCCAGCGCCAGCCACCTTCCCGACCTTCTCGCTGACCTTGGTGATGCCTTCCCGAGCGGACTCGATGGCGGTGTCACGGAGGGCACCGACCGTTGCCGTCAGCGCGCCAGCAGCTTTCTGTCGCGCCCCGGGTCTGCCCAGGTCCCTGGTTCGTCCCCGCTGGCCACGCCCTCTCGTCCAGGCCATCGACAGCTACCGCGCCAGGTCGAGGAATGCGCAGCCAGACGCGACCAGCAACGGAAGAGTCTTGGCGAGCTCGCTTGCCACCTCGGCGGCGGTAGCTGCCTCCACGTCCTCGCCGGCCTCGCGCTGCTCCTTCGCACCCGCCTCGAAGTCAGCGCACGCGTCCCATAGCGAGCCGACGCTCGAAGAGTAGGCCCACATGCCATAGACGGTGTAGTTGACCTTCGCGTGCGCCTGCCCGTTATGGCCGATGAGGCGTCGGTCCGGCTCCTCGGGGGTGTTGCCCATGCCTTCCGCGAGCGGATGGAGCTTGATCCGCCGGAACGCCTTCTCCAGTTCACCGTCCGGGTCGAACTCGATCAGTAGCCCTCGGCCGAGGAGCCGGTCGATGACCGGCCCGGGGGTGGCAGGTTCGTTGCCGGCTGCGATCACATCCCGCTGAAGTGTCTCGCGGTTGACCTCCAAGCGAGCGTGCCGCTCTGGGTCGAGGAAGGCTCGCCCCCATACCTGGAACTCTTCGTCGGTCAGTTCCTCGGAGTCGCTGCCGAGCCGCACCTCCCAGTACTCCGGGGTCGGATCGGGCGGGGTGACGTACCGGTAGGAGGGGCCGAGGTTGAGGCCGACGGGGACGATGATGGTGGGCATCGGGTGACCTTCCGAGGATCGGAGTCAGAGGACGGCGTTGTACTTCTCGGTTTGGGCGATGGCGGCCTGGATCAGGCCGGCACCCTCGCCGAACTTCTGTTTGGCGGCGCTCAGTTTGCCGATGGCGCCCATGACGGCGGGCTGCTGGGTGCCGGCGGCGAGGGCCTGGAGCACGGCTATGGCCCGGTCGACCTGGGCGTTGACGCCGGCGAGCTGGGCGAGTGCCTTGTCTGCCTCGGATTTGCCGTGGGCCAGGCCTGCCTTGATGTCTCCGATGGTGGCCACTGAATGTTCCTCCCCTGGGTCGTGGTGTCCAACGCCCCGCCACCGGTGGCAGGTGCGTCTGCGGGTTCAGCCTCGGGTCGCGGCAATGAAGATGAACCACAAGATCGGCATGCCGACAAAACAGATCACTCCGCCTGCGCGGGCGGACCGGGTACCCCCTCCGCCGATGCGCGGTTGGCCGACGAGGCTGATCGTGAGGTAGCCGGCGAAGAACGCCAGCGCGGGCAGCCCACACAGCGACCAGGGCACGAGTTGCCACGGAATGCCACCGAGGTCGGCGTCGGGGCTGACGGCGAACATCAGCAGTGAGGCGAGGGTGCCGAGGGTCGCTGCGGCGGCGTAGACGAGGGCATTGCGGGCCAGCGGTGTGAGCCCGGGCAGCAGTGGTGGTTGCGCGGCCTGCCGGTGGGCGTGCTCAGCGGCCGCGTCGGCCGCGTCGGCGGCTGCGGCGGCCCGGCGCAGGGCCTCGGCTGGGTCGGGGACCGGGCTGAGGGCGATGCCGCCGATGTGCGGCTCGGGCAGGCGCAGCGTGGCGGCGAGCTGGTGAAGGTGTTGTCGCTGGGCGGCGAGCCGGTGGGTGATCTGGTCGAGGGCGGCCCGACCGCTGCGGCTTGCTGCGGCCTGCTGCTCAGCTCGTGAGCGTTCGTTCTGTAGCAGGGTGGCGAGGCGGCGGGCGTGGTCGGTGTAGGCGGCCCAGCCGCCGTCGCGGGGCATCGGGGTGCCTGGGTCGGTCATGAGAGGTCGTCGATCTGGTCGAGGGTACCGGGGCGTACGTAGGGGACGATGAGGGTGCGGCGGTTGTCGTTGCGGTCGATCAGCAGGGCCCGGTTGGGTCGGGACTGCCACTCGGAGGCGTAGTCGTCGAGCAGGGAGCCGATGTCGCTGCTGGGCAGGTTGAGCGCGACGAGGCAGGCGACCTCGCCGCTGCCGGTGGGGCCGAGGTCGTCATTGAACCGGCTCAGGGTGCGCCACCAGCCGAGCAGGTGCACGCCGTGGCCGGGACCGTTGGCCAACACGGCCCGCAGGTCCTCGTGCCCGGAGCGGTAGGTGGTCGGGTCGCTAGCCGCGAGGAGGTTCGTCGCGGCATCGGCACCGAACACCACCAGGTACGTCGCCTGCCCGCCGCCAGGCTCGGACTGCTGGGCGAGGTCGACCAGATGCGTCCGATACTGGGTCGAAGTGATCGTTTCGCACGGATGGCCAGCTGCGGTGATCGCCTCGACGGCGGCGTCGGCCGCCTCGTCTGCAGCGGCGACAAGCGGCGCGACCAGGAAGCGGGCGGCGCCGGGGGCGTGCTGGCGGGCCAGGCTGACCGCGGCTGCGTACAGGATGTCGGCTCCGACCGGGGAGGTGCCGAGCACGGCCAGGTGGCTACCTGGAGTGGCGTCGAGGGTGAACCCGGCGGTCGGCAGGCCGACGTCGACGGCGCGGCCTACCAGGGCCCGCCGCCGACGCACGTCCGGGGAAAGGCGGACGAAGGTGGGATCGGCGTCAGGATGCTGCTCGGCGTAGCCAGCGAACACCGCAGGTGGCGCGTCGCCCGGCGGGCGGGCGTTCCACAGCAGGTGTCGCTGCGCGGTCACCGACGCGGCATCGGCATTCGGGAAGCGGATCACCCGATTCGCTCCCACTATCCCGGCCGCCGCGTTGACGACGGCTCCGCCAATCGGAAGGTTGTCGGCACCGTCGTTGAGTTGGTCGAGGATCCCGCCGCCACCGGCGAGCGCGACCCGCAGCGGGAACTGCCCGAAGATCGACTCGGTCTTGGTGAACAGCGCCTCCACCCCGGAGATCGTCTGCGACGCCAGGACCAGGTGGATGCCGTACGAACGGCCCTTACGTGCCAGCTCCTCCAGCAGCGCCACCGCCTGCCGGGCCACCGCGTCGTTGCCTTCGAACAGCACATGAAACTCGTCGATCACCGCCACCAGCCGCGGCATCGCCACATCCGGCCGCCCGGCCCGCAGGTCGGCCAGCTTCGTCACCCCGGCCCGCTTCAACTCAGTCGCCCGTCGCGTCATCTCCCGCGACAACGTCCGCAGCACCGCCAGCCCGTACTCCCGATCGGACTCGATACCCACGGTGCGGGCGTGCGGAATCCACGACGGATCCACCGCCGTCGGGGTGAACTCCGAGAACGACACCCCCTCCTTGAAGTCCAGCAGATACAGGCCCAACTCGTCCGGGGAGTAGCGCGAGGCCAGACCGTAGAGCAGATCCAGCAGGAAGACCGTCTTGCCCGACCCGGTACGACCACCCACCAGCCAGTGCGGCGTCGCATCATCCAGCGCCAGCACGCACTCGGCGCGGCCCTCTCGACCCACCGCGGTGCGCAGCCCGCCGACCGACGACTCCTGCCAAGTCTCGGTCGGCATCAACGCCGCGAAGTCCGTCGACGCCTGTACCCGCGCCGCTTTCGCCAACCTGCGACAGACCGTCTCGACCACTTCGTCCGGCGGGCCCCCGTCCAGCCGCATCGGCACCGCCAAGCCCGTGCCGTCTTCGCTGAACCGGTACGGACCCGGCGGGTCGGAGACCCGGAACAATCCGCTGCCGGCCGCCGCCAGATGCGTCGTCCGCTCCAAGCGAGGCACCGCCTCCAACCCCGGGTGCTGCGGCGGCGGATAGCCGGCCACCAGGAGGAACACACCTGCGGCCGGACCGGCGTGCGCGATCGCCGCCAACCGCGACCACTCCGTACGCCCCGCGCCCTGCGGCAGCGCCGCGACACACACCAGCAGCACCGACGGATCGGCCGCGCCGGCCTGAACCCGCTCGATCCGCTCCTCCGCCTCCGCCAGCACCTGCTGGAAACCCGGCAGATCGATCGCGGGGCGCCGCCAGGCCTCCGCCTCCACCATCGCGCGGAACGGACCGAACACCGCACCGAGCGTCGCCCCGTCAACAGCCGTGACCTGAAGCGCCCCATCCGGCAACGCCGCAAGCACTCGCAGCAGCAACCCGCGCAGCCACCGTGCTACGGACGGATCGCGGGCGTCGCTGTCGATGGTCAGATGACCGGCACCCAGGAACGGCACGACGACACCGAAGACGCTGCCAGCGACTGCGGATGCCTCACCCAGCCGAACAGGAAGTGGACGAACCACAGCCGCATCCACACCTGTCGGAAGGCTCGCGGCAGCAGCGTCCAGCCGGCAACCGAGCCAGCCCGGCGTCAGTCCCTCGGCCATTCGCTGCATACCGGCGGCGAAACGCCGAGCACCTTCACTGGCCTGCGCTGACACGCCGTCCCCGCCGGCACCAGCGTGCAACCGCGCACGGGCGGCCTCCGCATGCGATACCGCTTCTCGATGGGCCGTCACCGCCCGACCGAAGGCCGACGCCACCGACTCCATGCCAACGTCTCCCCGGGACCGATGGACCGCGATCTCTGGCGCCGACCCTATCCAACGACACCACCCGTAGTCAGTCCCGTATTGCTCAGCGTGCTGAGCGATGGTGGTGAGGTGGTCTCTACCATGGCGAGGACATGCTTAAGCCATCGCACCGCCAGCAGGGGGTAGCCGGCCACCGCCTGTCACCGCGGGGCGGGCCGCCTGCTGCTGCCCCTCACGGTTCCCACTCGTTGGCGGAGGTCTCACGAGTGGGAACCGCATCACGGTGGTCAGCTGCTGGCGCGTGTAGCTGCTCATCAGGTGTCCATTTGGGGAGGAGCGCTCTTGCCGAACTACGTTGCGCTTGGGACCTCACGCATCTTCCGTTCGATCAGGCGGCGCAGCGACGGGGCTATGACGACGTCAAGGGACTGAAGAGGTGTGAACGTCGGCTTTTCAGCTACAGCGACGTCACTGATTGGCCACGGAGCGCGTCGTGGCTCGCGGTCGGTGCGCCGTTTCGGCACACTGGCCAGAGTGGATCTGGGTGCACGGTGGGCGGAAAAGCGCAGAATGTCGAATGAGTGAGCTCCCGTCTCGCATCGGCCGATACGCGGTCAGTCGTAAGCTCGGCAGCGGCGGTATGGGTGAGGTGTTCCTCGCATACTCGCCCGCGGGTTCGCCTGTGGCGGTGAAGGTCATCCGAAGTGATCGGCTGGATCCGGTCACCCGCGCCCGGTTCGAACGAGAGGCCGCCGTCGCCCGGACGGTGATCGGCACGAATCGCATCGCCCGATTCCTGGAAGCGGACCCCTACGCGGACCGTCCCTGGCTGGCAATGGAGTACGTCCCGGGTTACACCCTGCATGAGTACGTACGCGAGCACGAGGTGCTACCCGTGGCTCTGGTGGCGAGCCTTGGCGCGCTCGTCGCGGAGGGCCTGGAGGCGGTACATAGTGCTGGCCTCCTGCACCGGGACCTGAAGCCGCAAAACGTGATAGTCGGCGCAGACGGCCCGGTGATCATCGACTTCGGTCTGGCGGCATTCGTCGATGCCTCGTCGTCGCACGACTCCCTGTCGACCAGCGGGATGATCATCGGCTCGGTGCGCTGCATGCCGCCTGAGCAGGCCGGCGGGAACCCGCGGGTTACCGCGGCGGCCGACGTCTACGCGCTGGGCACCGTTCTTCTGTACGCGGCGGCCGAACACTACCCGTACGACGGGCCATCGTGGCAGGCCATCATCTGGCAGATCACGAACCCCGAGATCCAACCGGATCTCACAGGGGTCCCCGCCCGTCTGCTCCCACTCCTGCGGAAGATGCTCGCCTTCAAGGCCGAGGAACGTCCGACGATCTCCGACGTGGCTGCCGCCTGTGCCGAACTGCTGGCGGACGCCTCCATCAGCCCGGCCGACGCACGGTTGGCTCTCATCGGCAGGACCGCCGGCCGAAATCCGAGTCTGCGGGAGGGCCAAGTGCCGTCGCCGTCGATCGAGGCAAGGCTCGACGAGCTGAGTGCTGTGGGCGGCTCGGATGCGGATGGGCCGCTCGATGTGCCTCCGGCGCCTCCCGAGCCGGTGGAAGCAGGGGCGCCACAGATCGCGGAGCCCGAGGCCCCTGAGCCACCGGTTCGGCCTCGGGAGCGTCCACCGCGACGGCCGGCGTCCAGCCGGGTGGCGGCGGAGTTGCGAGCCGCCTACGCGGCTCAACCGACCCTGTAGCAGGGTGTAGGGCGGTCGAACAGCAGAACGAGGAGCGGGGCAAGAGTGAATATCGAGGCCGAGACCGCAACCGGCGAGGGCAAGGTGTCGGCCGGCTTCCCGCCAGGGTCGCAGGTACTCGTACGTGACGAGCAGTGGCTGGTACGTAAGAGCACGTTCACCAGGCGCGACAGATGGATGATCGAGGTCACCGGGGTGTCGCCGTTCGTTCGCGGCGAGGAAGCGATCTTCTATCAGAGCCTCGACGACATCCGTATCCTCGATCCGCGCGAGACCAAGCTGGTGGCAGACGACTCGGCGAACCACCGGCGGGCCCGGCTGTTCCTGGAGGCGGTATTCCGCAAGTCTGCGCTGCCCCAGACCGAGCACGGGCTCGCGCTCGCAGACGGGTTCCTGATGCATCCGCAGGTGCACCAACTGCGGCCGGCTGAGCTGGCGCTGTCGATGAAGAACCCGCAACCTCGGATCCTGATCGCGGACGTGGTGGGCCTGGGCAAGACCCTGGAGATCGGTATCTTGCTGGCCGAACTGATCCGACGCGGTCGCGGCGAGCGGATCCTCGTGGTGACGCCGCAGCACATCCTGGAGCAGTTTCAGCGGGAGATGTGGACGCGGTTCGCCATCCCGCTTGTCCGATTGGACTCGACCGGCATCCAGCGGGTGCAGCGTGAGATTCCGGCGGGACGTAACCCGTTCGCGTACTTCAAGCGGGCGATCATCTCGGTGGACACGCTGAAGAGCGCCGTCTACGCCCATCATCTGGAGCAGACCGACTGGGACGCCGTCGTCATCGATGAGTCGCACAACCTGGTCAACCGGGGCACCCAGAACAACGAGCTGGCCCGGTTGCTCGCTCGCAAGACCGACGCGCTGATCCTCGCGTCAGCCACACCGCACAACGGCCGAGCGGAGTCGTTCGCCGAGCTCATTCACATGCTGGACGAGGCTGCGATCGCCGATCCGAGCAACTACGATGTCGACCAGCTTGAGCATCTCTACATCCGCCGGACGAAGACCTCGCCTGAGGTGCGCGACTCGCTGACCGGTTCCTGGCCGGATCGCGGGCCGTCGACGCCAGTGCACGTCCGGGCCAGCGCGGCAGAGACCGCAGTCTTCGCGGAACTGATCGAGCGGTGGATCCCGGCCGAGGGCGGTACTTCGGTCAGCACCCATCAGCTGGTGCCGTATCAGCTGCTCAAGTCGTTCCTCTCCTCGCACCGGGCGTTGCTGGCGACAATCCGGACGCGGTTGAAGACGATCGCCACGTCCTTGGCCGAGAAGCCGGGCGATCAGGCGCGCCTTGCGGAGCGGACAGCGCTCCTGACCCTGCAAGAGCTGACTGAGCACATCCAGGACGAGGACGCGTCGAAGTTGACCGCCCTGGTGGCGCAGTTGCGTGAACTCGGCGTCGGACCGGGCTCGGATACCCGAGTTGTGATCTTCTCGGAACGCATCCCGACGCTCATCTGGCTGGCCGAGACCGTTCCCGCCGTGCTCGGGTTTCCAACCGCCGGCGAGGTCACCGATCGCAAACCCTGGACGGCTTTCAATGGTGCTGTGCAGGTCATGCACCGCGAGTCGACCTCGGATGAGGAGCAACAGCGCATCGTCGAAGCGTTCGGCCTGCGTGACGCCCCAGTCCGGATGCTGTTCACCGGCGACATCGCCTCCGAGGGCGTCAACCTTCACCAGCAGTGCCACATCCTGATCCACTACGACCTGCCGTGGTCACTGATCCGCATCGAGCAGCGCAACGGCCGCATCGACCGGTACGGGCAGAAACACTCACCGCAGTTCCGGGCACTTGTACTCACCAGCGACCTACCATGGCGGACCGATCCGGAGTCTGGCGCGGCACGCCCTCTGGATGACCGACTCGTCGGCGAGAAGCTGCTGGCAAGGGAAGCCGAAGCCCACAAGATCGAGGGCTCTGCGGAGGCGGTGACCGGCCTGTACCGGGCGTCGGAGGAAGAGGATCGCCTGATCAAGGACCTGGTCGCCGGCCGTACCGTCGAGCAGTCGATCAAGAAGTCCCGCGCCGGCCGGACCGGATTCCTGTCCAAGCTCGTCGGCCAGGTCGGCGCTGTCCCGGAACGCAAGGAAATCCGCAGAGCGGAGGTCTTGACACTCTTCACCTCGACGGCGGACTACTTCGACGAGGGTCTCCGGCAGATCTGCCGGCCCAACCCCGAGGACCAACTGTCGCTCTACCGCGACGACAACGGCACCATCGCGTTCGAGCCGCCTGCGGACCTGCTGTACCGACTGCGGTCGCTGCCCCGTTCGTATTTGAAGGAGCAGCAGATCCTGCCGGGCCCGGACTCGCCCGGCCGGCTGCGCATCACCTTTTCGAAGGGTCTCGCCGACAACCGGTTGACGGCCGCACGGGATAGTTCGGACTCGCAATGGCCGACGGTCTCCTACATGACCGACGTTCACCCGGTGCTGGACTGGCTCACCGACAAGGTGCTCGTCGAGGTCGGCCGGCATGAGGCACCAGTCCTGACCGCGAGTGTGACCGAGCCGGTCTTCCTCGTCCAAGGCATCGCATCGAACCGGCTCGGCCGGCCGACCATCGTCAAGTGGATGGCGGTCACCGGGCTACCCGACGCCCCCGAGACCCGGGAGCTGACTCCAGCACTGCTGGCCGAATACGGTCTCGGTCCGCGGATGCCGGCCCGCGCGGTACCAAGTGACTTGGACGGGCTGACGAAGCTGGTATCAGACGCGATCGAGGAAGCTGGCCGCTACTTCAGCGAGATCGAGGGCAGCTACCGCGAGGGCATCAAGGAGGCGCTGGCGCCGTACCGCAAGAAGGTCAGCACGTGGAAACAGGAGGCGCTGTTTGCCGGGCCGCGACCGGATCACCGGCAGGTCGACAGCACGGCTGAGCGGCTGATTCAGCTGGTGGCGTCGCTGGAGTCGGTCGGGGCGCCGATGCTGCGCCTGCTGGCCGTGCTGGAACCGCTCGCTGACGGGGTGAAGGGAACACACCGATGAGCCGCGACTACGACTCACTCACCAACCGGGGCGAGTACTTCTCCGCGCACTACCTGGCCGAAGACCTGGACGCCGACCTGCGGAAAGGGATATTCGCGGCCTGGACCGGGCGCGAGGGCGACGAGAACGATCCGCGGCGTACACCGCGCGAGCTCATCCGTGGCCTGCGCGGCAGCTACCTCGGCGAGGACGGCCGGCGCTACTTCGCCGGTGCGGCTGAGGCCGACAACGACGACCTGATCCGCCTGGCCACCTACGACAACCCGGAGTGGCGCAAGCGGCTGACTGAGTGGCACCAGGAGGTGCTGCGGGCACTCGGCTTCGAGCCCGAGCCTGTCGAACTCGTCGCGCACCGGGCTGGCCGCGACCACACCGTCACTGTCGCACTGCACACCGACGAGATCATCGCCCTGGACTGCGGCTGGACCGGCAACGCCGACGCGGCTCTCGACCCGAACGGTGCCGGGCGGCTGCTGCATCCCCTGCACGTCACCGGGTCCGAGAAGTACGAGACCGGGCCGGCGCTCGCATCGTGGCTGTTCCAGAGTGAGATGGGTGGTCCCGGCGGCGCCCACCCGCGTTTCGTCCTGCTGCTGCACGGCGGCGTGATCATCCTCGCCGACCGCGGCACATGGGCCGAGGGGCGCTATCTCGCCGCGAATCTCGACACGGCGTTGGAACGCTACGACCGGACCCAGACCGGCGAGCTATCGACTATCGCCGCCCTGTTCAGCCGCGACATGCTGCGCCCCGGCGACAACGATCCGACCCGCCGTATCGACGTACTGCTGAAGAACTCCAGCACCAACGCCGTCGGCGTCTCCAAGGAACTGCGGCACGGCCTGCAACGCTCCGTCGAGATCCTCGCCAACGAGGTTCTGCTCCGCATGGCAGAGCCGGGCAACAACGTACGCCCGGAGGACATCGAGGGTCCGAAGCTGCCGTTCGCCCGGGAACTGACCCGCGAGTGCCTGCGATACCTCTACCGGGTCCTCTTCCTGCTCTACGCCGAGGCCCGGCCCGAGCTGGGCATCCTGCCGACCGACGACGGCAGCTACGAGAGCGGCTACTCGATGGCCCGGCTGCGGGAGCGGTGCGCCCTCGACGAAGAGCTCGTCGAGGAGGAGTCGAGAAACGGCTTCCATCTGTACGCGTCCCTCGATCTCTTGTTCAACAAGGTCAACTTCGGGCACCGGCAGTACGGCACCGAACCCGACGACGACCTCCCCGGCGATGACGAGGCGACCCGCAAGGAGAAGGCCGAACGCCGCAGCGAGGATCACGGACTGCGGTTCGAAGCGCTGCGCAGTACCCTGCTCGAACCGGGCGCCATCCGGCTGATCGGCACCCGCACCCTCGACCCGCGCAGTGACGAGGTCGAAGATCCGCGCTGGCTCGACCTACGGCCCCGAAACGCCGCCCTGCACCAGGTGCTGCGCCTGCTCACTATGAAACAGAGCAAGAAGGGCGAGCGCGGCGGCTTTGTCTCCTACCGTAACCTCGGCATCAACCAGCTCGGCGCCGTCTACGAGGGCCTGATGTCCTACACCGGCATCATCGCCGACGAGGAACTCTGCGAGGTCGCCCGCGAAGGGAACCCAGACGAGGGCTCGTGGCTGGTGCCCGCTCACCGCCAGCAGGACTACCCGGACGAGACGCTGGTCCGCTACAACGAGGCCGACGCCCGGCGCGGCCTGCGCGGCGTCAAGAAGTACGCAAAGGGTTCGTTCGTCTACCGGCTATCCGGCCGTGAGCGGGAAACCTCCGCCTCGTACTACACGCCGGAGTCACTGACCAAGGTCACGGTTGAGCTGGCGCTCAAGGAGCGGCTCGACCAGGAACGCGACGCTGGCGGCAACCCGATCAAGACCCGGGCGGCGGCGTTGCTGTCGTACCGGCTCTGCGAACCAGCGCTCGGCTCCGGCGCGTTCCTCAACGAGGCGATTAACCAGGTCGCCGAAGAATACCTGCGCCGCCGGCAGGACGAACTGGGACGGTCCATCCCGTCCGGGCAGGTGCTCACCGAGAAACAGCGGGTCAAGGCCTACATCGCTCTACACAACGCGTATGGCGTCGACCTCAACCCAACCGGCGTCGAGCTGGCCGAGGTCTCGCTGTGGCTCAACACCATGCACCCAGGCATGCTCGCGCCTTGGTTCGGCCTGCACCTGCGGCGTGGGAACTCGCTGATCGGTGCCCGGCGCGCGATCTACGCTGCCGACGACGTCTGCTCCGCCGCCAAGGAGTGGCTCAAGGCCAAGGGAACCCTGGTCCCGACTCCGCTGCCGATGCGCGATGAGTACGGCGACCCCCAGCCGTTGCCGGCCGACGCTGTGCACCAGTTTCTCCTGCCCACGCCGGGCTGGGCCGCTGTCGCCGGCAACACCGAGGCAAAACAGCTTTCTACCGACCAGAACAAGAAGCTCGCGGACTGGAAGAAAGGCATCCTCCAGCGGCCGACGCGGAACACCTCACATCTCAAGGCGGACGGCACCCCGAAACTGGTCGCCCGCACCCAGCAGCCGCAGCAGGAGAAGCCGTCCCAGTTCACCCGACTCCGCGACGCCGCCCGGCGAGTCGAGTTCCTCTGGGCCGCGGTCGTCAAGCGGATGGACATGTCCGAGCAGAACATCGCCCGGCGGATTCCGATCTGGGGAGCTGGGGCGGACGAACCCGAGTACGGCTTCCTGCACCAGCAAGAGCGATCAACACCCAAGGAGGACGTGCTCCGGGACCTCTTCGAGGCAGTCGACACCCCGTACTGGCGGCTGAAGCTGGTCATGGACGCCTGGTGTGCCCTCTGGTTCTGGCCGTCCGACCAGGCCGGGCTGCTCGACGGCACCGACGAGGAGTACGAGGTCAGTGGCAGCATCACCCGTGCCAGCCTGGCCAGCCTGATCGACACCACGGTTCCCGGCACCGAGTCACCAGCCGAACTGCCACAGCAGGCGCCAACCACTGCGGTTGCGCCCCCGGCACCAGTTGCCCGGCGCATGATCTCGCGACCGATGACGCTCTTCCCCATGGACGGTGACCAGACGACCCTCGACGAACTTGGTTGGGGTCTGGAGCCCGAGCCAGCACCCGTACCGCAGCAGCCCCAAGAGAAGCCCGTGAAGGCCCCGAAGTCCTCGGCACCGGCACTGCGCCGAGTCATTCCCCTGAAGAACCTCGACGACTGGCTCGACTTCCTCGAAGCAGTTCTCGGCACCGCCGCCGTCCCGCAGAACAGTTTTCTCGACGCCTACGACACGCTCGACAAGCTGAAGGATTTCGAGAAGTCCCTGTCCGGATTCTTGAACATGGATACCAAGCCGCCGGAAGACCGATTCCCGTGGCTGCGGGTCGTCCGCGACATCGCTGACCGGCAGGGCTTCCTGCACTGGGAGTTGGAGTTCGCGCTCATCTTCACCGAGCGAGGCGGCTTCGACCTCCAGGTCGGCAACCCGCCCTGGGTTCGGCCCCGCTGGGACTTCGACGCGGTGATGGCCGAGTACGAGCCCTGGTTCGAACTCGCCGACCGGCCATCCGAGTCCGACAAGGAACGCCGTCGCCGCGATCTACTCACGAAACCGGACATCAAGGCATTCGTTCTTGACGAACTGACCAACAACAGCGCGACGGTCGCACTCCTCGGGGCGCCCCAGATGTACCCGCTGCTGGCTGGTACCCAGCCGGATCTCTACCGTGCCTTCATGTGCCAGATCTGGGCGCACATGTCGCGCCGAGGGACCGCTGGCATGCTGCACCCGGACACCCACTTCGCCGGCGAGAAGGAAGGGCCACTGCGAGCCGCCGCGTATCACCGGCTCCGCATCCACGGCGACTTTGTCAACTCGGGTCAGCGGTTTTTCCCGCGTCCGGTCGGCGACACGGCCCACTTCGGCATTCATGTGTACGGCCGCGAGAGAGAGATCAGCTTCGCCCATCTCTCGTGGTTAGTGTCGGCCGACGCCCTGCGGCTCTCCGGCGACCACGACGGTTCCGGGGACGTTCCGGGCATCCGTTTCATGAATCGCGAGTTCGATGAGCGACCCCACCGGAGCCGGGTCGTGACCGTAAACGAGGAGGTTCTTGGCGTCTGGCGGAAACTGCTCGACGAGGAGCATCGGCCAATCAGCCAGGCGCGACTGCTGTTCCCGGTAAGCACCGCCGAGGCATCCGCTATCGAAGCGTTGGCCATCTACCCCCTCAGGCTTGGATCGCTCGAACCGCAGATTTCGTCCGGTTTCCACGAGTCCGGGGCCAAGAAAATGAGGCTGATCGACTACAACAGGCCGGATCCGAACACAGGACGAGAGCGTCAGCCAAAAAGTTGGGGCGAAATCATCTTGAAGGGAACCCAACTGAGCATCGCTACGCCTGTGTTCAAGCGGCACGATGCGAACAGCAACGATCCCTACGGTGCCGATCTCGTCAGCTTGCCGACCGATTTTGTGCCGGACACCGCATACGTCGTGGCTCCCGGTCGAAAGAACGCATACCGGGACGCTCATGACCGGTGGATCGATCACGTCGAGCTGGCGCGGCTTCGCTTGGACGCGGAGGCTCTCGGTGACGCACGGGCACTGATCGCCGAGGCTGAGAACATCCCAGAGTCGGACGTCGACCCAGAGAAGATCGACGCCATCCTGATCCAGAAGTCACGCCGACCCTACGTCGACTTCTACCGGCTCGCCTGGCGTCGTCAGATCGCCCCGAACACCGAACGCGCCCTCTACGCAGCCATCATCCCGCCTGGGCCTGCTCACATCGACGCGATGCATACCCTGACGATGCCGAACAACCGGCTCAACGTCTTGGCGGCCGGCTTCTGGGCGTCACTTCCTCTCGACTATCTGTTGAGGGCGACCGGTCGGGGAGACCTGCGGGTGGCGGGTTCCAGGGCCATGCCGGCGCCTGATGAAGATCATCCTTTTGTAGGTGCGCTCCTTCTTCGAACGCTTCGGCTCAACTGTTTGACCTCGGCTTACCGGGATCTGTGGGCCGAGTTGTACAACCCGGGGTGGGCAGCCAGCGAGACCTGGGCACGGGACTGGGCTGGGGCACAACCGCTGGGCGGTGTCGGCCCGGAGTGGACCTCGGAAACGCCGCTGCGGAGCGAACGGGACCGGCGAGCAGCGCTGGTCGAGATCGATGCTCTTGTGGCCGTCTGGCTTGGTATGAGCGCCGAGGCACTGGTTGCTGCCTACCGTGGTCGCTTCCCCGTTCTGCAGAAGTACGAGGCCGTGACCTGGTTTGACGCGGATGGGTGGAAGCTCGCCGGCAATGCCCGGACTATCGGCCAACGACAGACGAAGGCGAGCTGGGCGCAGTTCGAGGCGTACCAGAACGACAAGTCCGAGCCAAAGACCGTTGCGCCTCCGGAGGGCTTCACGCCGCCGTTCTACAAGGCGGACCGGGTGGCTGAGATGACAGCGGCGCACACGGTGTTCCAGGCTCGGCTGGATGCGGCGATCGCTCGCGGCGAGTGGGATCTGGTCGCGCGGAAGGCGGCGAAGCAGTGAGGCCGACCCTGGAGGCGCGCGGGCTGAAGGAGAGCCTGCTGCAGTACCTGTCGACAACCTACGCGTTGGCCGACGAGGGTGCCCGGGAGGCGCTGCACCGATTCCTCGGCAACGAGACGTCGGGGATGTTCCGTGGGCCGTTCCTGCGGATCAGGACTCCGTTCACCACGGCGGCACCTGGTTGGGAGCAGCATCTGGAGTGGCAGCGGGAGGGCTGGACGCCGTATGCCCATCAGGCTCGGGCTTTTGCCCGGTTGAGCTCGGCGAATGGTCACGTGCCGGAGCCGACGCTGGTCACTACGGGCACAGGCTCCGGTAAGACGGAGTCGTTCCTCTACCCGATCCTCGATCACTGTCGCCGGGAGCGGGCGGCCGGGCGGTCCGGGGTGAAGGCGTTGCTGCTGTACCCGATGAACGCGCTCGCCACCGACCAGGCGCAGCGGATCAACGAGCTGCTTCTCGGGCACCGCGAGGAGCTGGGTACGGTGACGGCCGGTCTCTACATCGGTGACCGGGCCGCGATCCAGTACGAACGGGTCTACACCCGGCGGCAGGACATGCAGCTGACCCCGCCGGACATCCTGATCACCAACTACAAGATGCTCGACCTGCTTCTTCAACGGGTCGACGACGCGCCGCTGTGGCAGGGGGCGGACCTTCGCTATGTGGTGGTGGACGAGTTCCACACCTACGACGGCGCGCAGGGTACCGACGTCGCAATGCTGCTGCGCCGGCTCGCGTCCGTCGTGGACGCTGCCGAGGAGGGCCGCCCGCTGGGCCCGATCTGCCCGGTGGCCACCTCGGCGACGCTCGCCTCGGCGTCCGACGAGCGAGCCATCGAGGATCTGCTGAAGGTGGCGACAGCGGTGTTCGGCAGCCCATTCACCGCTGAGGCGATCGTCGGTGAGGATCGCCTCACCATCGACGAGTTCATCCCACTGCGCGATATCGGGGAGCTACCGAACGAGGAGGTGATCCTGCCGACCCCGACGCCGGACGAGTTGCTCGCTCTGCCGGACCCCACCAGCGGCGACGATGCGCTCCTGCTGCTGGCGCATGCTGTGACCGGTGTCGACGATCTGGATCAGATCGAGCTCGGAAGGCGACTCAAACGGCATCTATTCACCAAGGCGCTGCTCATCGCTCTCGAGGGCGATGTGAAGAGTGGCCCGGACGTGCTACGGCTAATGTGGCGTGCCGGCGCGCAGAGCTGGTCGTCGGCGATCACTCGGCAGCCGGAGAAGGCCGCTGCGGCGCTGGCCAGGTTCGTGGCGCTGCTCTCGTACGCCCGTGATCCTCAGTCTCCGCCCGGCGAGCTCCGGCCGTTCGTGCATGTCGAGGTGCACCAGTGGGCTCGGGCGGTGACCCGGCTGCTGCGTGGGGTGTTGCCGTGGCCGAAGGCGGAGTTCCGGTGGGACGTCGCCGGGACCCGCGATCCCGGCACCGATCAGGGCGTGGTAACGGTACCCGTGACGACCGCGACCGCCGGGCAGGCCGCGAACCTGTTCCTGCCGGCGGTCTACTGCCGGGAGTGTGGTCGCTCCGGCTGGGCGGTCTTCTCGCCGGAGAGCGACGACTGGGATGTCCAGTTCGACAGCTATAAGATCCGCCGGGCATCGACGGGGCAGGACAAGGTCCGGATCCGCTATCTGATCGCGGCCACCGACCGGGAGGCCGCCGAGGGCGCTGGCCGCAACACGATGCGCGACGCCGGCCAGCGCGTCGGAGCACCGTCGGCGGCACACGGTTCTGGCGGGACGCTGATGGTGCTGGACGCCGTCCGGCAGCGGCTGCGGCTGCCGGACCCGGGCTCCGACTACAACGACGAAGGGCAACCCGCGCTGACCGCACGGGACTCTACGTTCCTGCTGGTCAACCTTGGTTCGACGGCCAACACGGCCGCGGCGGAGGACTGGTGCCCGGCGTGCGGTGAGCGCAACGCCATCCGCTTCCTCGGTACCGGTGCGGCAGCGCTGGCGGCAGCGGCGATCACGCAGCTGTTCACCGCCGGGGAGCTGGACAAGAAGGCGTTCGAGGACAAGACCCTCATGTTCAACGACTCGGTCCAGGACGCGGCGCATCGGGCCGGTTTCGTGGCGAACCGGTCGTACACCTTCTCTCTGCGGGCGTTGCTCGCCGCGCACCTGCGCCAGGAGTCCGCCACCGCTCTGAACGACCTGATCGCTGACGTGGTGTCTGCGACGACCGATCCGCAGACCCTCGCTGCGGTCGTACCTCCGGATCTACATGGCCTGCTCGGTGTAGACCGCCTGCTGTCCGGCCGTGGGCGTGGTGGCGATATCGCAACCTGGCAGTTGATCGGGCAGCGGCTGGCGTTCGAGACGCTTATGGAGTTCGGGTTCCGCTCCCGCAACGGCCGCACGTTGGAGCTCACCCGCACGGCGGCGGCGCACATCCACCTCGCCGATCCGGGTGCCGTGACGGCCATGGTCAAGGAGATCCACCTCGATCTGGGCCGGGACGGCCTGCCGATCATGGAGGCCGACGACGCCACCTACCTGGGTTTCGTCCGGGTATTTCTGGAACGGCTTCGCAGCCGCGGCGCTGTCTCGCACAAGTGGCTGAGCAAGTACATCGACGAGGCCGGGACGAGCCGGTACTTCGTCTGGGGACAGCGTCCGCAGGGCATGCGAGCGTTTCCGAACCGGGTCGCGGCACCGAAGTTTCTGCTCGCGGCGCCGAAGAACGGCAGTGACTTCGATGTGGCCTCCGGCAGGCTGTCCTGGTACGAGCGGTGGGCGGGACGAACTCTCGGGCTGGCACGGGAGGTCATCCCGGAGTTCTGGTATCGGCTGCTGCCTGAGCTGGCCTCGGCTGGGCTGTTGTCAGTTCGTACCCCGAATGATTCCTCCGCCCGCATCTACGGTCTGCAGCCGGGCAACGTCGAAGCCCTGCTGCTGGACGACGGCCAGGTGCGGGAGGCTTTCGTACGTTGCCCTGTCTGTTTCTGGGAGCAGACGGTGCATCCGTCACTGCTCGACCAGTGGCACGGCCAGCGCTGCCCGGCCTATCGGTGCCGCACCGGCCGCCTGATTGCCGGCAACCGGCCGATGGAACTCGGGCGCCACCAGCGTGACCGTGACTACACCCAGGACTACTACCGCCGGCTCTACCGGCAGGCGGGCACCTATCAGGTGAACACCGCCGAACACACAGGCATGCTTACCCGCCAACAGCGGGAACGGGTCGAGCAGGCGTTCAAGCAGGGCCGCAAGCCCGACGAGACGGGCGTAGTGGCGTTCAAGAACCCGAACGTCCTGTCCTGCACGCCAACGCTGGAGATGGGTATCGACATCGGGGACCTCTCCGCTGTGGTACTTGCCGCGCTGCCCCGTCGCCCGGCCGGCTACGCCCAACAGACCGGACGTGCCGGACGGCGTACCGGTAACGCGTTCCTGCTGACCATCGCCGATCGCTCCCGGCGCGACCTGTATTTCCTGGACCAGCCGAAGGAACTCATCGCCGGGATGATCGTGCCGCCGGGCTGTTACCTGTCTGCGGTGGAGATCCTGCGCCGGCAGTACCTCGCTCACCTTCTCGATTTGGCCGCGACCGGCCGCCTTGCCCGCCCTGACGGCGTCGTACTGCGGGCGCTGCCGGACCGGGTGAACGCGCTGTTCGGACCGTCCGGGTATCTGGTCGACCTGATCGAGGTCGCCGTCACCCAAGCTGCCGAACTCGTGGCGGGGTTCCTTCGGCTGTTTCCCCGCGACGACGGCGCCGACCTGTTGCCACGCGGTGTCACCGAAGATGCACGTAACGATCTTATCGAGTACGCGTCACACGGCCTGCGGGCGGCGCTGGAGGAAGCCGAGCGGGAGTGGCGACGCCAGGACGAAGGGTTGCGGGCCCGGATCCGCACGATCAGCGAGGCCTACGACGAGCTGCACGACTCCGACCCTGACGGGGCGGATGAGAAGGCGATGTTGGATGCCGAGCGGCGTGCGCTCGGCAAACGGCTGATGGACCTCGGGAACACCACCGCGCAGGGCGCGTTGTGCGATCTGGGCCTGCTGCCCAACTACGCTCTGGTCGACACGGTCACCACACTCAACGCCACGCTGTACGGGCCGGACGGTGTGAGCCCGAAGGACGGCAAGACGCCCCGGTACAAGTCGAAACCGGTGAGCTACCAGAGGCCCCGTCGATACGCCCTGGAGGAGTTCGCCCCCGGCAACACCTTCTACGTCAACGGCTACCGTCACCAGATCACCGGCATCGACATCGTCACGTCTGGCCGGCCCGAGTGGCATCACTGGCGCGTCTGCCCGGGTTGCGGGTACGTCCGCACGGAAGACGCCGTGCACGACCGGTCTGCCTGCCCCCGCTGCGACAGCATCTACATCGCCGACGACGGCTGCCTCTTCCAGATCGTCGAGCCGTCGACCGTGACTTCGCGTGACCTGCGGGAAGACGCCCGGATCCGGGACGACAAGGACGAACGCGATCGTCGCTTCTACACCGTCGTTGACGCGGTCGATTTCCCCGACGACGAGATCGCCCCCGGTTCGTGGCGGCACGCGCACCAGACGTTCGGCGTCGACTACTGCCGCCGCGCGATGATCCGGCGCATCAACGTCGGGCCGGCCCGCTATGACGCGCCGCCGCGGGACGACTTCGCCGGGCACACCGTACGGATTAATCCGTTCTACGTCTGCACCGGATGTGGGGCAACGAGCGCGGATGGCCAGCCGGTCTTCAATCTCGAATCGGACGCTCTCACCTCCTCCCAGGCACGTAACCCGCAGATGAAGAATCACCGCCCATGGTGCCCGCTGCGCCGGGGCAAGCCGGACAACATCACGCAAGAGAAGGTCCTGCTCGCTCACCAGTTGCGGACCGAGGCGCTACGCATCCTCCTTCCGGCTGCGGCTGCCGACGTCGACACCCGGGTGCACTCCTTCCGGGCGGCGCTGCGGATGGGCGTGGACCTGCACTTCGGCGGCGACCCGCAGCATCTGGACACCACCGTCGCCTCCATGCCGGACCAGGCAAGCGGGGAACGCCGCTGGTTCCTGGTTCTCTACGACCGGCTTCCGGGAGGCACCGGCTACCTGGACCGGCTCACCAAGGCTGAAGACTTCCAGAAGGTGCTCTTGAAGGCACACGCCGCACTGCTCGACTGCAAGTGCAAGGACGAACAGCGCCGGGCCTGCCATCGCTGCCTGCACCGGTATACCCCCGAGCCGCAGCAGGACCTTGTCTCCCGCAACATCGCGCTCCGGATGATCAGCTCACTGCTCTTCGACGACGGGTGGGAGACCGAACCGGTTGCCAACACCCGGAAGATCGGACTGGACGGCCAGCTCGAATCCGACCTCGAACAGCGCTTCCTCGACCTGCTGCGCGGCTGGGTGTCGGTTACCGACGACGTATCGCTCGATGAGGACGGCCATGCCAGCGGACACCTGCGCTTTGCCCGCGGCACCGACCTGGTCCACTGGCGGATGACTGCCCAGCAGCAGCTGCGCCGGACCAGGACTGACTTCACCTTCAATCGGGTGGACGGTCCCAGCCAGAGTGTCACCGTCTACCTGGAGGGCTTCCGGTTCCACGCCACCCCTGAGCACAACCGCATCGCGTCGGACGCCCGGCAGCGGACCGTCCTGCGCGCCGAGGGCCACCGTGTCTTCCAGGTCACCTGGTCCGACATCGAGCTGTTCGAGCAGCGGCCGACCTCCACCCGGCCGGTCTGGCCGCCGTACTCAGGAACGGCGCAGGAGCAGGCCAAAGATGCTTACGAGGAGTTCGACGGCAACCGGGCCCAGCTGACCGGCATGATCTACACCAATCCGGTGAGCTCTCTGATCGCCTACCTGCGAGACCCCGACGAGCAGCGGTGGGCGTCAGCGGCGGGCGCCATGGTGACCGGACTGCTGGCCGAGCCAGGAACTGCTTTACTAACGGCGACGACCGATCGCCGGGAACTGGCCCGGACACTCCGTGCCGAACTCAACGGGCTCACTGCTGGTCAACCCGAACAGCCCCCGCCTGCCGGGGAGCCGGACGCCACGCTGCATGCTTTCCGGGCACACGATCAGTGCGGGCTGCCGATCATTGTCACCCTAGACGCCAAGGATCCGGACCACCCGCGCTGGACGGCGCTCGCGGCTCTCGACGACCGTGACGCCGCACTCACCGGCGATGGCCACTGGCGGCGCTGGCGCTCGTGGCTCTACTGGACGAACCTCACCCAGTTCCTCGCGTACGCCGGCGGTGACGGAGTCCAACTCGCCTACAGCACCGCCGCCGAATTCGACCTTGACACCCTTCTTGTCTGCGGCGGCGTCGGTGAACTCGACTCGCTGAACAGCCCGCCGCTGCCGAAGCCGACGGTCGGCGTCGACAAACCCGCTGCGGCGACGTCCGGACCACGGGACCACCAGTGGGACGACGAGATCCTGGAGATCCTCGACGATGAGCCAGAACACGGCGGTGATCTCGGTGTTCTCGCCCGCAGGCTGGCCGACCGGGGCAAACGCGCACCCGTGTTCGGCTACGAACTCGGCGCCGGCCGCTGGCAAGTCGACTTCGCCTGGCTCCTGCCAAACTTCAAGATCGCAGTAGTGGCCCTGCACGGCGATGACACCGACGCACGACACCGGAACGAGGCATACGCCGAGGAAGGCTGGACGATGCGGACCGCGGCCGAGTGGCTCCAACACCTCGACGAACTCGAAGACCTGCTGCCCGACATGGAAGACTCCGCGTCATGACCGCGCGACTCAGCCTGCACTACAAGGCCGAGGAAGAGCTCTACAAGCTCGACCGAACGGTCAAGGGGCTGTTCTACGACTTCTGCCACCGGTTTCGGAAGAACCCAGATCAGCCCGGCCTGGATCTGAAGAAGCTCAAGGGCGACTCCCGTATCCACCGCGCCAAGATTAATCAGTCGTATCGGGCACTGCTCATTCCGGTCGAGACCGACGAGCGTGGCCGCCAGCACTGGCTGATCGTCGCGGTCCGGCACCGCAAGGACGTCTACGACGAACTCCAGGTCGCGGTCAACCGCGTCACCGGAGAGTTGGAGTTCGTCGACCTCGCCGTGATGGGCGACAGCTCCCTGCAGCGTGCCGGGATCACGCTCACCCCGGCCGAGCCCGATGATGTAGCTCCAACGCCGGCTCCCATTCGAGAGCCCGATCAGGTTCCAGACCGGCCGTCCCTACTCGGTGCCTACACGGCCGACCAACTCCGCGACCTCGGCGTTGCCGAGCAGCTCATCGACTTAGCCTTGGCTGTCACTACTGATGAGGAACTCGACCGACTCGTCTCGGGTGCACCGCTGCTTTCCAAGGATGTGCTCTACGGACTCGCGGCAGGGATGAGCATCGACTCAGTGCTCGAAGAGGTGACCCGCCCGGTGAAACTGCCAACTGAGCCGGACCTCGCCGACATCTCCACCGCGGTCAGCCGAACGAATGTCTCGTCGATCGACGACGACGTGCAGGCTGCCCTAGACGAGGGCAGTTTCCGTAGCTGGAAGCACTACCTGCATCCGACCCAGGCCAAAACCGCGCGGCGTGAATACACCGGCCCGGCCCGCGTCTCTGGCGGTCCGGGCACCGGCAAGACCGTCGTCGCTCTGCACCGGGTCAAGTATCTCGTCGAGCAGCTGACCGACGACGGCGTGCAGATTCTGCTCACAACCTTCACCGCCAACCTCGCTGCCGACCTGCGGCTCCGCCTCACCTCTCTGATAAGCGAACCGGGGCTGCTGGCGAGGGTTGACGTCATGCACATCGACCAGCTTGCCGCCCGCGTCATCGGTGAAAACACCGACCAGCGCAACCGGCGCAAGCGCATCAGCGATCAGGCAGCCATGATCGAGATGCGGCAGCTCCTCCTCGAACTCGACGAAAAGCGCTGGGAGGCCGACTTTCTCCTCGACGAATGGGAGCAGGTTATTCTCGGCCAGGCACTGACAAGCCGGTCGGACTACTTCAGCGCCCGACGAGGCGGGCGTGGCCGCGCACTCACCCGCCCAGAACGCAGCCAGATCTGGAAGCTTATCGAGCAGTTCGCCGCTCGCCTGGACAAGCTCGGCGCCGAGACCTGGGGCCAGGCCGCCGAACGCGCCGCCCGCTTCGAGATCGAACGCGCCGCCGCAGCGGAGCGGTACCGGAGCTCGCCTGCGACGGCTGAAGACAGCTCCGGCTCCCGGCCTTTCGTGTACCGGTACCGGCACGTCGTCGTCGACGAAGCCCAGGACCTGCGCGCCGCTCACTGGAAGATGTTGCGCGCCATGGTTGAGTCAGGCCCGAATGATCTCTTCATCGCCGGCGACACCCACCAGCGAATCTATGATCACCAGGTCTCTTTGGGTGCGCTGGGCATCAACATTCGGGGCCGCTCACGTCGGTTGACACTCAGCTACCGCACCACCCGCGAGATCCTGGTACACGCCCTCCGGATCGCTGAGGGCAACAAGACCGTCTACGACGATCTCGACGACGGCGTCGACAACCTCTCCGGATACCGGTCTGTGCTGCACGGCCCCACACCGACCTTCCTGGGATATCAGAACTGGCCGGGCGAACTGGCCGGCGTCGGAACCCTGCTACAGGGATGGCGCGACGAACTCTCGACGGACGACGATGGCGCCCGCCAAGACCCGTCCGGCCACGTCGCGGTCGCGGTCGCGGATCACGAACAGTTGACCCAGGTCATCGAGTACCTGGAGAAACAGGGCGGCCTGACCTGCGCCGAGCTCACTAAGGACGGGCCGCGTGGCGACGGCGAGATTCACGTGGGGACGATGCACCGATTCAAGGGCCTTGAGTATCAGCGGCTGGCGATCATCGGAGTGCGCAAGGGCGCGATCCCACGTCCCTACATCGAACGCTACCGCCGGTCCGACCCGCAGCGGTACGAGCTCGAGCAACGCAAGGCCCGGTCGCTGCTGTTCGTTGCCGCGACCCGCGCCCGAGATGTACTAGCAATCACTTGGCACGGTGCACCCAGCCCTTTGTTGGATCCAGTGGTCAACGGCTGAAACGGTCTTCGCCCACGCGCAACGCGTACTTCCCGTCACCAAATGAGCTTGCCGCTATGCCGCTGAACGCTGTTCCCGAGCCGTTCTTCGGTCACGGCGGGGAGGAGGGACAACCCTGACAGTCGGACCAAGAGCAGCGCCCTGTCGGCGACAAGGCGTGCCCGTTCACCACGCCCTGATGCGACTGCTCGATTCGGGCTGCCGTTCCCTCGCCTGTCTCAGCTACTGGCGATCGCCGCGCTGGCATCGTCTGGTTCTGTTGTCGCGGTCCGCGGGCGCTTGATGCCGGTCAGTACGTCCTTGCCGAGGTGCTTTTTGATCAGGTAGGTGAGGCGGTTGCCGTCGATGAGTTCGATTCGTCCGTGCTCACGGGCTTTCTGCCAGGAGCGTGGTGTGAACCATGAGGTGGTGACCAGGATGCCGTGTCCGGCCTTCCTTTCTTCGATGGCGCCTCCGCGACGACCGCTCTGTACTGGCCGCCGACTGGTCGGATCAGGAGAGCGCTGGCCGTAGCGGACGGTGGCCGTGCGGTCCGAGCGGGTGGAGTTCGCGCAGCTGAAGCAGGGCTGCTTTGAGCATGCTGTCCACGGTGTGGGCGTCGCCGCCGATGCGGTCGGCGATCTCGGCAAGGTCGAGCCCGTGGCGGAACCGTAGTTCGATGGCGGCGCGGAGGTGCTCGTCAAGCAGCTCGAGGCGCTGGCGCATCGTGGTCGAGAAGCTCATGGTTGCAGTTCGCGGGGCGGGTGCGGCGATGTCGTTGTCGAGAGGCTGCGCGCGGCGGACGGAGAGCGCGGTCAGCGCGTCGGTGATCGCGGAGACCGGCATCGCGAGGTGCCTGGCGATCTCGGTCGGGGTGGGTTCGCGTCGAAGCTGTTGACGCAGGTCGTCCCGGGCCCGACAGACGCGGGTGGCCATGCCTCGTAGTGCTTTGGCGGTTCCGGACTGCCATTCACATCCGGCTTGTTGCTGTACCTCGCCGAAGATGCGCTTCCGTAGGTAGGGGACGAAGTCGCCGCGGAGAGGATCGTGCCCGTCTACGGCCTTGACCAGCGCAATCGTCCATGCCTCGGCGGCATCACCCGGCTGGGTCAGGCGTCGCGCCTCCCGCTTCGCCAGTTGGCGGGCCAGGTCTGCGTTGTCTCGGATGAGGTCCGCACGGAGTTGACCGCGTTGCTTCTCGTCCGTCTGTGGACTGCGAAGTTGTTGGAACCTGCGGCGCAAGCGCAAGTCGAGCGTGCTGGGGCGGAGGGTGCGGAACCGTCGAACAACGTCCGCGTAGCGGTAGGTGGGTCGTAGGAAGCGGAGGGCGAGACGCTGGACGATATCCGGTTCCGGTTTGGCTCCGTGTTCAACTGCGGCGATGTGCGGCGCGGAGACGGACAGGATAGCCGCGAACCCGGCCCGGCTGCGGCCGTTGAGAACTCGGATGCCGGTGAAGAAGTCATGGATGGACGTGTAGCGCGCCGGGTCCGAGGAGTCGATGGGGCGGTAGCTGAAGGTGATAGCGATGTCGTTGAATCGAAGTCGGCACTCGGGTGCGGCCTCGATCAGGTCGTGGAAGAAGATGGCGGGTGGACGACGCAGGCCGTGCTCGTACTGACGAATGCTCTGCACGGACCGGCCCGTCATCGCGCCAAACGCCGCCTGAGTCATACCGAGATCCGTACGGATCGCCATGACGAATTTGGCCACATCGCTCGGGAAGGGGTGAACGTTGGTCACGTCCTACGTAACGAGCCTTCGCGTCGATCGATGCGATGTCGCGGCACCGTGTGCCATCAACCCTCAAGAATCAGATGTTCGTTGCCCTGCGTTTCGAGATCTACCGGTAACAAGGCGCCGGACATGACGTTCGGTCACACCAGCGGCCATGGCCAACTCCGCCAGACTGGCCTGCGGGTGCTCGGCATGCAGCTGGGCCACGACATCCGCCGTCCGGGCATGTCGCGTCATGTGCCGACGCGCCGACGCCGGTACTTGATTCGTGATCAGACCGTCGGCGCTGCCAGCCGGCTTCGCTTCTATCGCCTCCGATGTAGAGATGTCTGGTGGGTGCGGCTTCGGTGGCGCAGCCGTGGTGTCGGAGGCTGGCGGCTCCTGCTGCTGGCGGGCGGGATCAGATACGTGGTGGGTGTCGCTTGGGGTCGGCTGCGATTTGGTCAGCATCTCCACGACCAGCAGCAACGCTACCGCCGGCCAGGCGGCGACGATGCGTGCTCCAGGGCTTGGCTCGGCGGCGGCGATGTTCGCCGCCACGCTGGCCGCCACCCCGACCGCAAACGCCGTACGGGCCGACCAGCGCACCCTCCGGCCGGCGCGTTTGTCCTCGACCATGGCCGCCGACGCGACGACGAGCATTCCGTCGACCGACAGCGGCAGCACGTAGGCGACCTCGGGACGCTCCCCGAACCTCAACGCCACGGCGACCATGTGACTCCACGACGACCAGGCAGCTATCCCGGCCACCGCTACCGTGCTCACGTCTCGGGCAAGCCGGGTCGGCGTCACCGAACCACCCCCAGCCCGAGCCGAAGCTCGATGGCCCGGACCTCGATGGGGTCCACGGACGGACGTCCGCCGATGTCCAGCCGCGTCTGGACATCAGCCCATCGCCGCCACCGCTGGAGGACGTCGCTCGCGTCGAGACCGGTCGCTTTCGCGTTGTCCGTCAGGTCCGCGCCCGCCTGCAGCGCGGTGTGGATCATCGTGGGTTGCCAGCGCGTCCACCAGGACACCACCGCAGCGGACAACGCCAGCTCCGCCAGGACGGCAACGCGTCCGGATTCCGGCGTCCGAGCCACGGCATGGTAATGAAGATCGAGAAGGAGTTGGAACGGGTTGATCTCTTCCGCGTCGGCGAACCGCACCGGCGGTTCGGTCGGTCGGATCGGGTTCATCGGGCACCGCCCGACCCGCGTGAGCTGGGCAAAGTCAGCGGTAGCGGGTCACCGGCGATCGTGGCGGTGTGGTTCGCATGGTGGTACCTCCGGCCCACCAGCACTACTCTTGACCAGGCGTTATAGGTCGTGAAGATCAGCGGGCACCCGGTGGGCACAGATCAGGATTGATCTTGAGTCGTTCTGGAACCTGCCACCCGGTTTCCGGCGGCCCCGACCACGCCTTTCGGACGTTCCCGCTTCGTCACCGGTGCACCGCTGCCCGACCGGCGGCCGAGCCGCCGGTCCACGGCGGAGACGACCGTGGTGGGGCCGGTCCGCGTGCTCAGTAGCCGGCGAGCCGCGGCATCAGCGCGATCGCCACGAAGCGGATCGTGCGGCCCAGCAGGCACGTCGCCGCGAACGCGACCGGACGCAGGGGCGTGCGTCCCAGGTAGACGCTGGTGGCCAGTAACGGCGGAAACCCGGTGACCGCGCTGACCAGCAGCATGCCGGTGGCCTGGCGGGGACGCTCCATCACCTCGACGAGTCGTGCGCCGGCCGCCTTCGGGCCCGCGAGCATCGTCCCCCACCGGCCCGGCGGTCTCGGTGTGCCGGGCGTGTGCCTGGTGAGTCGGCGTCGCAGCCAGGGTGAGCGGATCGCGCCGCGCGTACCGAGAAAGATCAGTAACTTTCCGGTGGTCTGACCGGCTGCGGCGGCGACGCCGAGCGCCACGGGCGGCGTGCCGGTCGTGGCCACCGCCGCCATCAGATAGGGCTCGGCCGGGGTGAACGGCAGGAACGCCGACAGCAGCCCGACGGCCGTAGCCGCCAGAACGGCGATCATGGCTGGGTGGACGGTGGGCCGACCGGCAACCTGGCGGCGCGGGCCAGCGAGACGACCTTCACCGCGGCGACGCCGAGGGCGAAGGTGACGGCCACGGCGGTGGGCGCGAAGATCGCCAGCAGCACCACCGCGGCGGTGTTCAGCGCTTTCGCCGGCGGAGACCAGTTCCACCGGTAGATGCGCCGGTCGACGCAGCCGAAGTAGTTCGGGCTCAGCAGGGGCCAGCGCAGGAACATCAGGCTCAGCAACTGATCGACGACCATGAACTGGACGAGGAACACTGCGATCGGCAGCGCCGTTTCGGGCCGCAGCACGACGAGTGCCGCGGCACAGGCCGACGTGCAGGCCCGGTCGGCGACTATGTCGAAGACCGCGCCGGCGCGGGTCTCCTGGCCCAGGGTGCGGGCGGCGACACCGTCGAGGATGTCACCGATCCAGTAGACCAGGTAGGCGGCGACGAGCAGGCGGGCGTCGCGGTGGTTCAGCGCCGCCACCGCGAGCCCGAAGGAGCCGGCTGTGCGTACAGCGGTGACGGCGTTGGGGACGTTGACCAGAGTGACCGGCGGTGCGATCCCGAGCGCCGTCATTCGGCGTCTTTGAGGATGCGTTGCAGGTCGACGGTCCGTCGGTGCAGATCGGCCAGTTGCGTGCTCATCTCGGCGAGCAGCCGAGACGTTTCGGCGGCCTGCTCGGCGTACTGCCGCTGCAGTTCGCTCGACACCTCGGTCCGCTTGCGGACGCCCGCATACCAGACGACGGAGATGAGCACGGCGGCGACGACGATCAGGAAGACCGAGGCGGCGTCCATCTAACTGGTTCCCTTCGGTGGGGAGTCGCCGTCTCCGGCGTTACTCAGGGTCGCGGCGGCAGCCGCCACCACGTCGGGCGTGAGCTGTAACGAGAACGGTGTGACCTCGTAGTACTTGAGCGCCTTGCCGTCATCGGACAACTCCAGGTGGGCGGTGACCAGGCCGGCCCGCTCCAACTTCTTGAGGTGCACCTGGAGCAGCGCACGGCTGATGCCCAGGTCGCGGGCGAGCTGTGAGACGTAGGAGCGGCCGCCGGTCAACGCGGCGAGCACGCGGAGTCGGTGCGGACTGGCCAACGTGGCGAGAATCTCGACCAGCCGATCGCCGGTCAAGTTTCCCATAGTTCATCTTGGCTCATGCCAACTATTATTTGCATGAGCCAAGGCGGGCTGTCAACCCCGGGGTGGGCTGCCGGGAGCGGTGGCTGCGGATCACTCCGACGTCTGCCACCCTGAGCTGTGCTGATTTACAAGATCCTGCTGCCCGCCGAGTGGGCCGGATTCGAGGCCGCCGGCCGCTTCGACGGCTCGCCGCTCGACCACAGCAGCGGTTTCATCCACTGCTCCTCGCGTGAGCAGGTGGCCGCGACCGCGCTGCGGTTCTTCGCGCAGGAGCCGACGCTCGTGGTCGCCGCTCTCGACACCCGGCTGCTCGGTGCGGCGGTGCGCTGGGAGGACGCCCCCGACGGTGGGCCCTTCCCGCACGTCTACGCGGCACTGCCGATCGACGCCGTGGTCACCGTCCACCGAGTGGCGGGGGCGTCGTCGGTGGACGATGCGATACCGCAGGCCTAGCTTGGTGATCGGGCCACCGGAGCGTGGCTCCGGTCAGGACCGGCAGCCAACCGGGTCGACCACCGTTGCACCCTGCGCCGGAACACTGCCCGACGGGCCGAGGTGGACCGACGGCGACCCGGCGGTGAAGCTCCTGCCACCAGTCGATGGCGACGGCTGACCCCGCCAGAACGGGTGGAGCTCCCGGCCACTCCGCACCTCCACGATGCGGGCGGACGTCCTCAGTCGACGGAGCCCCGGGCCTGACGCAACAGCGCGAGCAGACCGTGGCCGTCCTCGATCCGGGCGTCAGGGACGACGGCGGGTTGCGGGGGTTCCCGGTCGGTGCGCGGGGAACGCATCAGGATCGCCGCTCCCGCGCCGGCCCGGCGGGCACCCTCGACGTCCCGGCCGAGAGTGTCGCCGACGAACCAGCAGCGGTCGATCGGCACCCCGACGGCGTCTGCCGCCAGCAGCGCCAGTCGCGGGTTGGGCTTCCGGGGGCCAGCCTCGTCGCTGTAGAGCTGGGCGGCGAACGAACCGGCGAGCCCGACAGCGGCGAGGAAGTCCCGGTGCGCGGCACCGCAGAGGGTGTTGCTCACCACGGCCAGCGGAAGGCCCGCCGCGGTGGCCGCCCGGAGCGCCTCGGGGATCCCCGGGCGCACCGCCCAGTCCGCCCGCCACGTCCAGGCGTACGACAGGGGGGTCGCCTCACGGTCGACGGCGTCGCGGGCCGGTCCGGGCCACGAGCCGGTGACGAACTCCGCCCAGACCCGGGAGTGGGACAGCTCCACCGGGTCGGCTGTCCGCCCCGCGCCGTCACGCCAGGCCGAGTAGCGTCGTGCGCCTTCGGTCAGGTCGGCGGCGATCTGTTGGTCCGCCACCACGCCACCGACGAGCTGGGACAGCCGCCGGACAAGTTCCGGTGGGGCGGGTGGCTGCGGAGGCGCGTCGGCCAGGACGCCACCGAAGTCCAGCAGGAGGGCGCGCGGCGAGCGGAGCATGCCCGCAATTCTCCCCCGACGAGACCGAACGCGCGGAACGGACCGGTTGGCACCCGACCTCTGGCGTCGCGGCAACGGGGGGCAGTCGTGACCTACCACGCGGTCGCCGAGCTACGCGCCGCCGACCTCGGCTGGGCGCAGGAGGAGGACGACCTGCCGTCCGCCGGTGCGGAGCTGCGCGGTGACCCCACCCCGGCGCTCGCCTGCCGTCGCGGACGTCACCCCGCACGACCCTCGCGGGGACGACCGCCACCCGCACCGGGCCAGGCCGGGGCGGCAGGCTAGCGTCGGGGTGTGACCACTGGCGCTCCCCGTGTCCTGCCCGCCGCGCACGGCATCGCCGAGGCCGCCGAGGTGCTGCGGGCCGGCGGCCTGGTGGCCTTCCCCACCGAAACGGTCTACGGGCTCGGCGCGAACGCGCTGGACGCCCGGGCCGCGGCGCGGATCTTCGAAGCGAAGGCCCGGCCCAGCTTCGATCCGCTGATCACCCATCTGGCTGACGCCACCGACCTGCCGGCGCTCGTCGGCGCGCTGCCCCCCACCGTCGCAGCGCTGGCCGAGCGGTTCTGGCCGGGACCGCTCACCCTGATCGTGGACCGGCCGGCCGTGATCCCGCCGATCGTCACCTCCGGTCTCGACACGATGGCCGTACGGGTGCCCGACGAGGCGTCCGCCCGCGCGTTGATCCGGGCCGCCGGAGTGCCCGTGGCCGCACCGAGTGCCAACCGGTTCGGGCAGCTCAGCCCCACCCGCGCCGAACACGTCGTCCGAGGGCTCGGTGCGGCGGTCGACGTGGTGCTCGACGGCGGCCCCACCCGGTGCGGAATCGAGTCGACCATCGTGGACGCGCGTGGCCCCCACCCGGTGGTGCTGCGGCTCGGGGCGCTCGCCGTCGAGGAACTCGTCGCGGCGGTCGGCCCGGTGACCGTCCGGCAGGGCAGCTCCGGGCAGCCGGTCGCCCCGGGGACGTTGGCCGCGCACTACGCGCCGCGTACCCCGTTGCGGGTGGTGGCGGGCGCGGTGCCGGCACCGGCCGACAGGGTCCGACGGGGCTTCCTGGCCTTCCGGGAGGGCCCGGCGGCCGGTTACGCGGCGGTGGAGGTGCTGTCACCCGCCGGTGACGTGACCGAGGCGGCCGCCCGGCTCTTTGACGCGCTGCACCGGCTGGACGCGGCCGGGGTGACCGAGATCCTCGCCGAACCGGCCCCCGACGAGGGGGTCGGCCGGGCGATCAACGACCGGTTGGGCCGCGCCGCCGCCACCTGGTCCCCACCCGCACCCTGACCCCGGGCACATCCCCACGGCCAGCCGCGCACAACAAGCATGTAGTGGTCACTCGGCTGGCGGCGAGCCGCGCAACAACAAGGAAGTAGTGGTCATTCGGCCGCAGGATGCCACTACATCATGGTTCGAGCACGATCTTGCGGTGGCGGGCGGTGGCGGCGATGGCGGCGGCGGGTGGCAGCGGTGGCGGTGGGCAGGCGGCGGGCGGCGGGCGGGTGGTGGCGGCGGGCGGGTGGTGGCGGCGGGCTCAGCGGGTGGGCGGGCCCGGCAGGCGCTCCACCAGGCGGGTCAGTGCGCCGTTGGCGAAGGTCGCGCCGAGCGCCGAACCGGCGGCGATGCCCCAGCCCACCGGGCCGAGCGGGGTGCAGCCGAAGAACTGGCTCACCCCGGGGGTCTGCACCACGGCCGCGAGTACCCCGACCGAGGCGGCGGTCGACGCGAGCACCGTCGGGCTGGTGCCCCCGGCGAGGACGGTCTGCCCCAGTTGGGTGCCGACCAGCGAGACCAGGGCCACCGTGCCGGCCCGTCGTTCCCGGCCGGTCCACCGGGCCACCGTCCAGCCGGCGGTCGCCCCGAGGGTGGTGGCGGCGGCGCGGAGCCCGATCTCGCGGGTCATGGTGCCGCCGAGGGAGGCGTCCGGTCCTTCGCGGAGCAACCCGTCGGCGTGGTCGGCGTCGGGCGGCCGGACCGCGATGGCCAGCGCCGGTGCCAGGTCGGTGAGCAGGTTGACCAGGAGCAGCTGCCGGCCGTTGAGCGCCGACCGGCCGGTGACGGCGGCGCTGAGCACGCTGAACGCGATCTCGCCGAGGTTGCCGCCGACCAGGATGCTCAGCGCGTGGCGTACCGACGACCACATGGCCCGGCCCTCGACCAGGGTGGCGATGATGGTCTCCAACCGGTCGTCGGTGACCACCAGGTCGGCGGCGGCGCGGGCGGCCGGGGTGCCCCGTTGGCCGAGGGCGATGCCCACGTCGGCCAGCCGGATCGCCGGGGCGTCGTTGGCGCCGTCACCGGTCATGGCCACGGTACGCCCGCACTTCTGCAACGCCTGGATGATCCGTACCTTGTGCGCCGGGGTGCACCGGGCCACCACGTCGGTACGGCCCAGCCGCTCACCCAGCGCCGCGTCGTCCAACTCGTCCAGCTCCGTGGCGGTGACCACCCGTTGGCCGTCGGTTTCCGGGCTGATGGCCGACGCGATCGCCTCGGCGGTGGCCGGATGGTCCCCGGTGATCATGATGGTGTGCACGCCGGCCTGCCGGATCCGGCGGACCGCCGGGGCGGCGCTCTCGCGTACCCCGTCGGCGAGGGCGAGGAAACCGACGAAGACCAGCCCGCGCACCTCGTCGTCGGTGACCGCCTCGGCACCGGCCCGGCACTCCGCCACGGCGAGGATCCGGTGACCCGCCCCGGCCCGGTCGGCGAGCGCGGTGTGCAGCCGGTCCCGGCGTGCGGCGTCCAACGGCTCGTCCCGGCCGCCCGGCAGCCGCCACGCACCACAGCGGGGCAGCACCGTCTCCGGGGCACCCTTCACGCTGAGCAGCAGCCCGTCGGTGGTCCGGCCGACGGTGGCGTGGTAACCCCGGGACGGCTCGAACGGCAACCCGCCGACCGCCGCCCAGCCGGACGCGCCGGTCTGCTCGGTCACCCCGGCCTGCCGTGCGCCGTACCTGACCGCCCGGTCGGTGTGCTGCGGCAACACCTGCGGATCGTCCGCGTACGGGGTGGCGCGTAGCCCGGCGGCGAGGATCCGGCGCAACCCGTCGTCGAGGCCGTGCAGATCGGCGAACCGGCCGTCGTCGCCGACCCCGGCGAGCAGCAGCCTGCCCTCGGTGAGGGTGCCGGTCTTGTCGAAGCAGAGCACGTCCACCCGGCCCAGCGCCTCGATGGTGCGGGGGTTGCGGACCAGCGCGCCGTGCTCGGCCAGTCGTCGCGCGGCGGCCAACTGCGCCGCGCTGACCAGGAACGGCAGCCCCTCCGGCACCGACGCCACGGCCAGGTTCGCGGCGGTCGCCGCCGTCTGCCGCAGCGGTACGCCCCGCAGCAGCCCCGCCCCGGCCACCGCGATCGCCGACGCGGCGGCCAACGGGATCGCCGAGCGGGTGATAGTGCCGAGCCGGGCCTCCACACCGCTCTCCGGCGGGGACTGCCGGGCCAGCGCGAGACTCCGCCCGGACTCGGTCCGCGCACCGGTCGCCACCACCACGGCGGTGCCGTGTCCGGCGGCGATGGTGGTGCCCTCGTAGAGCATCGAGGCCCGGTCGGCCAGGGCGGCGGCGACCACCGGAGCGGCCCCCTTGGTCACCGGCAACGACTCGCCGGTCAGTGACGACTCGTCGGCCTCCAACCCGTCGGCGGTGAGCACCCGGCAGTCGGCCGGCACCGCGTCCCCGGGGCCGAGGGTCACCACGTCACCGGGGACCAGTTCCTCGGCGACGACCACCCGTTCGGCCCCGTCCCGCAGCACCCGTGCGGTGACCGCCGAGCGGGACAGCAACTCGGCGAGCGCCCGGTCGGTGTTGCGTTGGTGCACCGCCCCGACCAGCGCCGATCCGCCGACCACGCCGCCGACCAGGGCCGCGTCGACCAACGAGCCGAACGCGGCGGAGAGGACCGCGCCGGCGGCCAGCACCGGTGTGAGCGGGTTGGCCAATTCGTCGACGAAGGCCCGGAACAGGCCGACGGGGCCACCCGACACGTCCGGGTCGACGCGGTGCCGGTGCTGCGCCTCGACGTCGGTCAGCCCGTCCGGGGTGGTGTCGAGTTGGCGCAGCACCGTCGGCACCGGCATCAGGTGCCAGGCGGTGGTGGCCGACTCCGGGGCCCCGGCCGGGTCGGGTAGCCGGCGGGCCCGCCACACGCCGTTGGCGAAGGCCAGCGCCGCCGCGCCGTTGACGGCGGCGAGGCTGCGGCCGGGCAGTTGCGGCACCGCGGCGGTGAACGCCCCCAGCGCGCCGAGCCCGGTGCCGGCCATGGCGAGGCGGATGTTCTGCCCGGTCATCCGCCGGGCCACCCCTGCCGCTTCGATCAGCAGCGCCGGGATCCGCAGGTCGGTGCCGACGAGCAGGTGGGCGCCCCATGGCGGCAGGTCCTCGGCAGCGGCCACCCCGAGCCCGCAGTCGGCTGCGGCAAGCGCCGTCCGGTCGCCGGAGACCAGCATCACCACCGCGCCGTCGCGTTGCAGGGCACGTACGGACTCGACGAGCCGGTCCCCGCCGGGCAGCACCGCGTCGGCGAAGCCGTACCGCTGCGGGTCGTCGCCGGCGACCACCAGCCGCAGGCCGGCGTGCCGGGCGGCGGTGGGTAGCGCATCGACGCCGGGCGCCGGTTCGGGTGCGACCCGGACGACGGCGGTGAGGCTGCCGTGGTGGACGAGGCCGAGCAGCGGGCCGCCCGCCGTGCGCAGCCGTGCGCTGTCGGGGGTGTCCCCCGGGTCGACGGTGTCGAGGTCGGCCAGGGGGCCGAGCCGCCAACCGTCCGCCTCGTGGACGGCGTCGGGGTGCTCGGGGTCGAACAGGGCGAACGCCTGACCGGCCACCTCCCCGGTGTCGGTGCCGGGCAGCGGGGCCAGGTCGGCGAGGACACCACGGTCCGATCCGAGCACGGCCGCGTCCAGCACCACCGTGTCGATCCGGTCGAGTTCCCGCAGCACACTGCGGTCCATCGCGATCACGCCACGCCGGGCCAGCACCCGGCCGAGCTGGGCGGCGTACCCTTCGCGGCCACTGCCGGGGGCCTTGGGTAGCGCGGCGAGCCCCAGTGCGGCGGCCCGCTTCGGCCCGGCGACGGGCCACGCGGCGGCCCCGGCGGCGACACCGGTGGCGAGCATCGTCGAGACGTACCGTTCGACGGGGCCGTCGGGGCGGGGGCAGGGCCGCCGGACCCCGGGTGAGCGGGCCACGGCACGCTCCGGGTCGCCGGTCAGCCCCGGCTCGGCCCGGGTCCAGGCGGCGAGTTGGGCGCGCGCCTCACCCCACTGCACGATCCGCTGCGCGCCATCGAGGACGATGCCGGCCCAACCACCGGTGAGGCCCTGCACGACCGCCTCGGCGAGCGGGAACAGCACCTCGGCGCGCGGGTCGGCACGCAACCCCCGGCCGGCGAGGTCGTGCAGCCTGGGGTGCAGGTCGACGGCGGTGAGCAGGCCGGCCACCTCCCCCGGCACCGGGGTGAACGGCAGGATCCGGGTGGCGGCGGAGATGGTCAGGCCCAGCGCGTCGGAGGCGAGCGCACCGAGGGTCCGGGGGGTACGCGGCCCGTCCTCCGGCGGATGTGGGGGCGGGATCTCCGGGTCCGGCTCGTGCGGGCAGACCCGTTCGACCCGGGCCACCGTGTCGATCAGGTCGCGCAGTTTCGGTTTCGGTTCCCCGACGGCCACCACCACCCGGCCGGACGGGGCGTTCACCCGGGCCCAGGCCACCCCGGGGAGCCGTTGCAGCGCCGCCTCGACCTGCCGGGCCAGCCGGTCGCCGCCGTCCTGGCAGACACCGTGCACCTCGATGTGGTGCCGGCCGTCGCGGGACCACACCCGGCGGCGGGTCAGCCCGGCCACCCGGGCCAGCCGTCCGACGGTACGGGACGCGCCGCCGAGCAGCGGGGGCACCGGCACCGACGGGAGGACCCGGCCGGCGACCCGGCCCAGCGTGGTCATCGAGGCGTACGGCCGATGCGTCGGCCCCGCCCACTGCCGCCGTACGCCATCGTGCCTCCCGCGTTCGTCAGGCGGCCTGGCTTCCCGGCACCGCGTCCGTTATGCCCCCCGGGTGGGGGAAGTTTCCGCCGGTGGCGGGGCATGGACGGCGGTGCCGGTGGAATCCGGCTGACGATCCGACGAGTCTGCAGGGAGGCCGGGATGAGCACGATCACGCGTCACCTCAGTGGCAGTCACGAGATGGTCCGCGCGTACACCCGACGGGTGGAGGTGCCGATGCTGGGCGAGGTGGCGGTGCCCCCGCCCGACAAGATCGCCTACTACGCCGGGTTGGGGGTGCTCGCCGCACTCCAGGTCATCGAGTGGCCGCTCGCCCTGGTGATCACCGCCGGTCACCTGCTCGCCGACCAGCACCTGTCGGGACTGGCCAAGGGGCTCGGGGAGGCCCTGGAGTCGGCGTGACGAGACCGGGCTCACCCTTGACCTGAACCAGGGTGCAGGTCGCAGGCTGGGTCCATGCCTGACGTACCGCCCCGGGCCGGGGCCGTTCGGTGACCGCCACCCTCGCCCCGGCGGCCCGCCTCTACGATCCCCGGCTGCGGGCCATGACGGTGGGCAGCGTCGCCCTGGTGTCACTGCTCGCCTTCGAGGCGTTGGCGGTGGGCACCGCGATGCCCACGGTGGCCCGCGCGCTGGACGGGCTGGGTCTCTACGCGCTCGCCTTCGGCGGTTCGTTCGCCGCCGGGGTGCTGGCCATGGTGCTCTCCGGCATCTGGTGCGACGCCCGGGGGCCACGCGCCCCGATGTGGGGCGGGGTGGGACTGTTCGTCGTCGGGTTGCTCGTCGCCGGGAGCGCCGACGCGATGGGCACCCTGGTGATCGGTCGGGCGGTGCAGGGCTTCGGGTCCGGGCTGCTCTCCGTCGCGCTGTACGTGGTGGTCGGGCAGGCGTACCCGGAGCAGCTGCGGCGGCGGGTTTCGCGGCGTTCGCGGCGGCGTGGGTCATCCCGTCGCTGGTCGGGCCAGCGGTGGCCGGGTTGATCGTGGAACACCTGGGTTGGCGGTGGGTCTTCCTAGCGGTGCCGGTGGTGGCGTTGCCGGCGGTGCTGCTGGTCGAGTCGGGACTGCGCACGCTCGCCCGGCCGACGCCGGCCGGGCCACCGGCGGGCGCGGTGGCCCGGATCGGCTGGGCGGCCGGGGCGGGGGTGAGCGCCGCACTGCTGCACCACGGGGGGCAGCAGCGCGGCGTGCCCGCCGTGATCCTGGTGGTGGTGGCCCTCACCGGCCTGGGGGTCTGTGCGCCCAGGCTGCTCCCGGCGGGGTTCCTGCGGGCCGCCCGGGGCCTGCCCACGGTGGTGGGGCTGCGCGGGTTGGCGGCGGCGGCGTTCGCCGGTGCGGAGGTGGTCATCCCGCTGATGCTGTCCCGGCAGCGGGGTTTCTCGCCGACCGCCGCCGGCCTGGTGCTGACCGTCGGCGCGCTGTCCTGGTCGGTGGGTTCCTGGCTCCAGGGTCGGTTGCCGGCGCCGCGTTCCTCGGCGACCCTGCCCCGGCTCGGCCTGGCCTGCGTGGCGGCGGGCACGGCCACGGTCACCCTGGCCGTGTGGCCGGCGGTGCCGGTGGCGGTCGGGGTGGCCGGGTGGGCGGTGGCGGGCCTGGGGATGGGTCTGGCGTACCCGTCGCTGTCGGTGTTGACCCTGGCCCTGTCGGCCCCCGACGAGCAGGGGCGCAACAGTTCGTCGTTGCAACTGGCCGACTCGCTGTTCACCGCCACGGTGCTGGCGTTGACCGGTGCGGTGCTCGCCGCCGGGACGACGCCCGGCCCGGCCGGGTACGCGGGGACGCTCGCCGTGGCGGTGGGCTGTGCCCTGCTCGGCGCGGTGCTCGCCGGCCGGGTGGTGCCGGGCCGGGTGCGGGCCGCCTGATCCCTCGAATCCCGCCTGGTCGACCGGGGTGACCGGGAGGATGGTGGGCGATGAACTTCCTGACGATCCTGCCGATGGCCGTGGTGATGGTGGCCGGTACGCAGTTGGTGGCGGCGGTCTTCCTCGCCTCCGGCGACCGGCCCCGCCGGGCGTCGCTGGGGTTCCTGGCCGGCGCGGCGATCGTGGTGGTTGCCGGGACGACCCTCGCCTGGCTGGTGTTCCGGGTCGTCAAGGGCGCAGCCGGCGGTGGTGGGGGTGGCCGCCGCCAGGTCGAGACGGTCATCGACTGGGTGGTGCTGGGGCTGCTGGTGGTGTTGGCGGTGGTGGTGTTCGTCCGGCGGCACTCCTCCGGCGAGCCGACGTGGATGGGTCACCTCCAGCACGCCGGATTCGGGTACGCGCTCCGGCTGGGCCTGCTGCTCTTCGTGGTGATGCCCTCCGACGACCTGACGATGGTGACGGTGGGGGCGAGCGCCGCCCGGCACGGCCTGCCGTGGTGGCACCTGGTGCCGTTCATGCTGCTGACCCTGCTGTTGCTGGCCCTGCCGCTGCTGGCGTTGCTGCTGCTCGGCGACCGGGCGGACCGGGTGCTGCCCCGGATGCGCGACTGGGCGGACCGGCACTCGTGGATCATCAGCGAGGCGGTGGTGGTGTTCTTCCTCGCGTTGACCGTGGTCGACCTGCTCACCTGAGGGCCGGGACGCCCCGGGCCGGTCGGGGCGGTGTCACGTTCCGGGTGGTCGACCCGTCAGCTGGTCGGCCCGTCGGGTGGTCTTCCCGTCGGGCCGGTTCGTCGGTGGTCGTGGAGGGGGACGGGATGCGGGTGCTGGTGACGGGTGCCGGCGGGACGTTGGGGCGGGCGGTGCTGCCCCGGTTGCGTAGCGACGGCTTCACCGTGCGGGCGACGAGCCGGCGGCCCCGGCACGATCCGACGACGGACTGGGTGGTGGCGGACCTGGCCACCGGGGCCGGGTTGGCGGAGGCGTTCGCCGGGGTGGACGCGGTGCTGCACCTGGCGTCCCGGCCGGGTGGCGGCGCCCCGACCCACCGGGTGGACGTGCTGGGCACCCGCCGGTTGGCCCTGGCCGCCGGTCACGCGGGCGTGGCCCATCTGCTGTACGTCTCGATCGTCGGCGTGGACCGGGTGCCGATCCCGTACTACCGGCAGAAGCTGGCGGCGGAGCAGGTGGTGGCGGCCGGTCCGGTGCCGTGGACGGTGCTGCGGGCCACCCAGTTCCCGGTGTTCCTGGACCGGCTGTTGCGGGCGGCGAGCCGGCTCGGGCCGGTGCTGGGGGATCCGGCGGTGCTGGCCCAGCCGGTCGACCAGCACGAGGTGGCCGCCCGGCTCGCGGAGCTGCTCGCCACCGGCCCGCTCACCGGTGTGCAGGAGTACGGCGGCCCACAGGTCCTCCGCTTCGACGACGCGGTACGGGCCTGGCGGGTGGCCCGGGGGTCCCGTCGTCCGCTGCTGCCGGTGCGCCTGCCGGGGCGGCTGGGTCGGGAGTTGCGGGCGGGTGGGCTGACCACGAGCGCCGTCCCGACCGGCCGTCGGACCTGGGCCGATCACCTGGCCGACACGTACGGGCGACCCGACCGAAGATGAGCCGGGCACGGGTTCACGTCCTGCCTACCGTGACGCCATGCTGGTCTTCGTCGTCACGGTGCTGCTCTACGTCTTCGGTCTGGTCTTCCTGTACGGGGTGATCCGCCTCGCCGTGCGGCACGGCATGGAGGATCTGGAGGCCCGCCGGCCACAGGCACTGCGGGCCGGTCGGTCGGCGACGGCCGACGACCGGGCGTTCCTGCGGGAGAACTCCTTCCTCGGCGGCAACTGACCCGTCGCGCCCTCCCGCCGGCCGCCGCCGCGCGTCGTCGTCTCCAGCGCACTGTGGGCGTGGCCCGATGCGTGGCCTGGTGGGGCGGCCTGCGGGGTGGGGTGCGAGGATCGCTGCCGTGATGGGAACGTTGCAGACCGAGCCCGCCCGGACCCGACCCGACCTGCTGGCCACGCCGGTGGCCGCCGCCCTGGCGCAGTGGTCGGCGGACGCGCCCGTCGACGTCGACGACATCCTGGTCGCACCGATCGACGCCACGCTGGCCGACACGGCTGCCTTCTGCGCCGCGTACGAGGTGGGGCTGGACGTGTCGGCGAACTGTGTGGTGATCGCCGGCAAGCGGGAGGGCGAGATCCGGTACGCGGCCTGCGTGGTGCTCGCCACCACCCGGGCCGACGTCAACGGGGTGGTCCGTCGGACGTTGGACGTCCGCAAGGCGAGCTTCGCCCCGATGGCCGACGCGGTGGAGGCGACCGGGATGGAGTACGGCGGGATCACCCCGATCGGGCTGCCGGAGTCCTGGCCGATCCTGGTCGACGCCCGGGTGATCGCCGCCCCGCACGTGATCATCGGCTCCGGCGTACGGCACAGCAAGATCGCCCTACCCGGGCCGGCGCTCGGCGCACTGCCGGGCGCGCGGGTGGTGGAGGGCCTGGCCCGCCCGGCCTAGCCAATCATCGACATCGATGTTGTTGCACGTGAAACATTGCGCCGGTCGATGCCGCCCCCGCCGGGGTGCCGGTGGCCGCCGGGATGGCGTTGCTGCGGCCGGACCGGTCGGCGCCCTCGCCCTCGCCGGGCGGTCGGATTTCAGGCGGCCGACTCCCGCTGGGTGACCTCGGTCAGGGCGGCGAGCAGGGTTTCCGGCTCCTGCGCCCCGGTGACGGCGTACTTGCCGGCGAGCACGAAGGTCGGCACACTGCTCACCCCGAGCTGGTGGGCGGCGGCCAGGTCGGCGGCCACCTCGCGGCGACCCACGTTCGAGGCCAGGTGTTCGCGCGTCTCCGTCTCGTCCAGCCCGACCGAGGCGGCTAGCGCGACCAGCGCCTCGGGTGAGCCGACGTCGACCCCGTCGGTGAAGTGCGCCCGGTAGAGCGCCTCGACCACGTCACCCGCCCGGCCGTGCCCGTCGGCGAAGCGGACCAACCGGTGCGCGTCGAAGGTGTTGGCGCTCACCGCCCGGTCGAAGTTCAACGTCAGCCCCACCCCGGCAGCCACCTGGGTCACCTGGCCGGCCATCTGCTCGGCCCGCTGCCGGCCGCCGAACTTCGCAGCCAGCGCGTCCAGCAGCGGCTGCGGCGCGGTCACCGGCGTCGGGTCGAGCTGGAACGGCCGGTACCGGACGGTCACCTCGCCGTCGTACGACGCCAGGGCCTGTTCGAAGCGGCGCTTGCCGATGTAGCACCAGGGGCAGACCACGTCGGCGTAGATCTCGATCTCCATGACCGGAGACAACCCGCAGCTCAGCCGGCTTGTTCCCGAACCTGCCGCTTGAGTCGGGCCAGGATCGCGGTGCCGCCGCGCACCCGTAACGGACTGATCGCCTGGGCCAGGCCCATCCGCTGGTAGAGGTCATCCGGTACACCGAGCACCTGCTCGACGCTCGCCCCGGCCAGCCCCTCGGCGAGGATGCCGGCGAAGGCCCGGGTGGTGGGCGCCTCCGGTGGGCAGTCGAACAGGGTGGTGACCGTGCGGTCCGGGTTGACCTCGGCGCGTAGGAAGAACGCGGTCTGACACTCGGGGACCTGCTCCAGGTCGTCGCGGTCCACCCCGGCCGGCAGCGGCGGGATCACGTCGGCGTACTCAAGCAGCATCTCCAGCACCACGTCGCGGGGGGCGTCGGCGAACTCCCCGACGATCTCGGCCAGCCTCGTCGGCATCTCGGACATCCCGCCAGGCTACCGCCGCACCCGGCGCGGGTCTGCCACCAGACTCCCGCACCGGCCGCCTGAGGGCCGGAGGAAGCCGGGACGAGGCGGGCGACCACACCGCTCGTGGGTCGCCCGCGCCGGGCGGGTCAGTTGTTCGGTGCGCCCTCGCTGATGTCGGCCAGCGCCGAGCTGGGGTCGAGCTGCATCGCCAGGTCGCCCAGGGAGACGATGCCGACGAGCTTGCGCTCGTTGTCGCAGACGAGGATCCGGCGGATGTTGCGCTCACGCATCAACGCCACCGCCTCACCGGCCGTGGCGTGCTGTTCGATCATCACCACCTCCCGGGTGATGATCGAACCGATCGAGGTACTGGCCGGGTCGCTGCACTCGGCGACCGCCCGTACCACGATGTCCCGGTCGGTCAGCAGGCCTGCCAGCGTGGAGCCGTCGGTGACCACCACGTCCCCGATGTCGGCCTCCTTCATCACCCTGGCCGCCTCGTCCAGGGTGGTCTCCGCCGACAGATAGACCACCTGCTTCGTCATCACGTCACTGACCCGGTACATGAGAGCCCTCCGCACAACAAACACCCTTTGGACGATCCAACTTCGATACCCCGTGGCGCGTCCGTTACACCCCGTTGCCGCCAACCCGACGCAGGATCTGGTCGACCACCCCGCCCCAGACGACCTCCCGCGTCCGCCCTTCCCCCACCCCACCCCCACCCCCGCCGTTTCGCGGTGATCAAGAGGTTTGCGTCAGGATTCCGGGGCGGGGTGACGCAAACCTCTTGATCACCGGGGCGACGGGCGGGGGCGGGAGGGCGGGGACGGGCGGGGAGCGGGGGTGGGGGCGGTAATTGGGTGGACTTGGTAGTTGGGGGCGGTGAGCATCGGGGGATGCGGCAGGAGGAGATCTGGGACGGCGAGGCCGCCCGGCGGTATGACACGCCGGGTGAGGGGATGTTCGCCCCGGAGGTGCTGGGGCCGACGGTGGACCGGCTGGCCGCGCTCGCCGGTGACGGGGCGGCGCTGGAGTTCGCGATCGGGACCGGTCGGGTCGCCGTACCGCTCGCCGCCCGGGGGGTTCCGGTCACCGGCATCGAGCTGTCCGCCCCGATGGTCGCGCAGCTCCGCACCAAGGTGGACGCGCAGGCCATCCCGGTGGTCGCCGGTGACATGGCGACCGCCGTCGCCCCCGGCGAGTTCTCCCTCGTCTACCTCGTCTTCAACACGATCGCCAACCTGCTCACCCAGGCCGAGCAGGTGGCCTGCTTCCGCAACGCCGCCCGGCACCTGGCCCCCGGTGGCCGGTTCGTCATCGAACTGTGGGTGCCCGAACTGCGCAAACTCCCACCCGGGCAGCAGGCCGTCGTCTGGCACTCCGAACCCGGCTACGTCGGCCTGGACACCTACGACGTGCTGGCGCAGCACGTGGTGTCCCACCATTTCCGGTTCGGCGACGGCCGGCAGGCGGAACTGTTCCGTACCCCGCACCGCTACGTCTGGCCCGCGGAGCTGGACCTGATGGGGCAGCTCGCCGGGTTCACCCTGGAGAGCCGGCACGCCGACTGGACCGGCGGCGAGTTCACCGCCGAATCCCGCTCCCACGTCTCCGTCTACCGGCTGCCCTAGCCGAGCCTGCGTCTGCATCTGGTCCGCACCCCGTCGGGTCTGCCGATCACCTGTGCGCTGGCCAGCCGAAGGTCGCCGAGCGGCAGGTTCCGACCAGCGGTCCTGGATCAGGATCCGGGCCTGGCCGCTGACCGTCCGGGTCTGAGGGGTGGCTGCCCGGGTCGGGCAACGTCGGCCTTCGGCGGTGGGCACCGCGTCTCGACGTCGCCGCGCCCACACCGACCGTCGCCGCGCCCGCACCGACCGTCACCGCGCGCTGGTCGGTGCCGCGCTGCCCGCAGGGGCAACGCGGACTGCCCGCAGGACCGGCCGGCGACCGGGGAGCGGGCCGGCAGATCCGGTGCACGCTGGTGCGGACCCGCCCACCGACCGGGAGACAGGCGTGCATCCGCATCAGGACGTCCAGCCGGCGCCATGGCAACACACGTTCGCCACGACCTTCGCCTGGATCGCCGAGCACCAGCCGGCGTTCTTCCAGCGCCTCACCTGGGCCGAGACCCAGCAGAACCCCACCTGCCTGGCGATGTTCCATGCCTGGGCCGACGAGCAGGCCGCCCACACCGGCGTCGACCAGCTGCGCCGTAGCCTGGCCACGATCACGCTGCTCCAGCAGCACACCAGTGGGCAGCTGGACCGGGACCACCTCGTCGTCGCGCTGGTGGAGATCGTCCGGCCGCCGTGGGTCGACCACCCCCTGGCATTGGCGTTCGGGGAGGTCGATCCGACGCTCGTCGCGGAGTTCGCCCAGATCGACGACATGTTCGCGCTGGTAGCCCGGTTGGCGCAGGTGTTCGAGGTGGACACCGGGTTCACGTTCGCCCTCTGGTCGGTGGCCGCCGAGACCCTCGCCGGCGAGGTCGCCGGGGCGTACCTGCCGTACTTCGCCGCAGCCTGCGACGAGCACCTGCGGCAGTGGTACCTGACCGCCACCGTCGAGCAACCGGACCTGCCCGGTCAGCCCGGGGACCCGGCACCTGACGGCGGCGACCAGCCGGCGCCCCGGTGGCTGGACTACCTGGACCCCGACCAGTTCCCGCAGGTGCTGGCGGACTGCCCGGACCTCGCCGCCGACATGGCCGAGTACAACACGCAGGCGTACGCGTTCAGCCTGGCCGGGCCGTACCAGGAGGAATACCGGTCGTCGGTGCACGATGCCATCGCCCGCGTCCTGGCCTGGTACGCCCACCGTCAACCGGTGATCCTGGGTCGTCTCCAGGCGTTCGGCGGGCAGCAGGGGCAACCCGCCGATCCGGCGACCGCCCACCTGCTGGCCCTCGCCCCCGAGTGGGAGCAGCTCCGCCAGGCCTGCGGGCTCCTCACCGCCGCCCTCGAACCCGGCTTCACCGGATATCCGCCGGCCCAGCCGTTGCCGGTTCGGGAACAGATCGCGGCGGCGGCGCGGGCCCGGCTGTCGGCCAGGGAGAGCCGCCAGGGTGGTGCGCAACCGCCGGAACCGGTCGAGACGCCGAGAGCTGTGGAGGTGCCGCGGGCTGTCGAGGTGCCGCGAGCTGTCGAGGTGCCGAGGGCCGTCGAGGTGCCGCGACCAGCGTCCCGCCGGCCCGAGCGGGTCGAGCAGCACGGACCGTCGACTCCGGGCGGCATCACCGACGAGCAGTGGCGGCAGGTCGCGGCGATCCTGCCGGGCGGCGACTCGCATCGGGGCCGGCGGTACGACCGCCGACTGATCGTGGAAGCGATCTACCACCGCAGACGCACCGGCTGCACCTGGGCGAACATGCCGGCGCACTATCCACCCGGCTCGATCGTCGCCAACTACCAGTCGGCCTGGGAGCGCGACGGCACCATGCGCCTGATCGAGGCGATCCTGGGCCAGTAGCCGCCGGCCACGCCGGGGCCGGCTGCCCTCGGCGTGCCGGCGCAGGCCGGGTCAGCGGGTGGTCTGGGCGGGTCGGGTCAGCGGGTGCCGGGTCGGGCCGGGTCAGTGGGTGCCGACGCCGTTGCCGGTGGCGGCGACGAACGACCGCCAGGCCCGGCGGTCGAAGGTGAGGACGGGCCCGGTCGGGTCCTTGCTGTCGCGCACCCCGACGACGCCGGGCAGGTCGTCGGCGACCTCCACGCACTCACCGTTGCCGCTGCGGGTGGACTTGCGCCAGGTGGCACCGGTCAGCTCCATGACGTCATCACTTCCTTCATCAGCAGTGCCGACTGGTTGTGGGGCAGGGCCTCGCTGCGGACGCTCTCCCACCGTGCAATCAGGATAGTCAGCTCACCGTCCTTGTCGATCGTGGTGCCACTGAGCTGGTTCTCCAGATGGCCCACCCAACCGCTGTCGTTGCCGAGCGCCAGCGTGAACGGGCCGGCGAGACCCACGTGGGTGCTGACCTCGACGGGTATCACGTGGATGCTGACGTTCGGCTGGTCGACGCAGTCCAGCAGATGGGCGATCTGCTGCACCATCAGGCCCCGGAAGCTCTCGTCCGCACGCCGCAGCACCGCCTCCTCGACCACCGCGATCAGCTTCGGCGGCTGCGAACGAGTGAGCACGCTCTGCCGGTCCAGCCGGACGGCGAGCCGCCGCTCCACCTCGTCGTCGCTGAGCATGTCGTCGGCCCGGATCACCGCACGGGCGTAGTTCTCCGTCTGCAACAGACCCGGAACGAGCGTCGGGTGGTAACACCAGAGCTGCTGTGCCTGGCGTTCGGCCTCCAGCCAGGGCCGGAACCAGTTCGGTTGCGAGTAGCGCTCGGCCAGCCTGAGCAGTGAGGTGAGCAGCCCGCCGGTCGTCAGGACCTCGTCCGCCCGCTTGAGGAACAGCCTGTCGAACGGCCGTTGGCCCAGCTCGATGGCGGAGATCTGCGAGCCGGAGAAGTGGACCAGCTTGCCGAACTCCTCCTGGCTCAGCTCCGCGTGCAGCCGCAGCCTGCGCAGTTGTGCCCGGATCAGGTCGGCGGTCGGTTCACTTTCCACACGTCCTCCACGGTTGTCTCGGCCGCCTCCCCGGTCCGACCGGGCGGCCCTCCCCGTCGACCCGACCTCGCCCAGGCCGGCGTCGATGCCTTCCGAGAGTAGTGGTGTCATCACCAGAATGTCACCAGTGGGTCGCCTTCCGTCCGGCCCGCTGCGGGGCCGCCCGTGACCCCCCGTGCAGGGGCGGCCCCATCCCCACCACCATCAGGAGGTCGAGACCGGTGAACTCCCGTCCCTTTCCGGTGCCCCGCCTCGGCCCGTATGCCGACCGGCCCCGCTCCCACCCGCCGGGCGGCCGGCCGCACCTGCCGCTGCGACCGCTGTGGGTGTGCCGGGCCTGCGGCGGCCCGTGGCCGTGCGCCGAGGCCCGGCTGCTGCTCCGCATCGAGTACGACGCACAGCCCGTCGACCTGGCCGTCTATCTGTCCGGGCTCTATCACGAGGCGAGCCACGACCTGTTCCGGCTGAACCCGCAGGACGGGCCGACACCGCGTGACCTGTTCGAGCGCTTCGTCGCCTGGGCCCCCTACCGCCGGCGACCGGCCACCCCGCCCCCGCCGGGCTGAGCGGGCCGGGCTGAGCGGGCCGGGCTGAGCGGGCCGGGCTGAGCGGACCGGGGAGGAGCGGACCGGGGAGGAGCGGACCGGGGAGGAGCGGCGGGGCTGCGGTCGATGACCTGCGCCACGTTGGGGCGGTGGGCGGCGGCAGGCGAAGGCCGGCCGGTGACAGACTGGTCGCCGCAGTCAACGAAAGCATGAGGGGGCGGCGTGCGCTGGCGGAGCTTCGTGGCGGTCGGGGACAGCTTCACCGAGGGCATGGACGACGCCTACCCGGACGGCACCTACCGGGGCTGGGCGGACCTGGTGGCGACCCGACTGGCCGCCGAGGCCGGGCCGGACTTCGGCTACGCGAACCTGGCCATCCGGGGTCGGCTCTTCCCGAGTGTCGTCGCCGAGCAGGTGCCCGCCGCGCTCGCCATGAAACCCGACCTGGTCAGCTTCGCGGCCGGCGGCAACGACGTGCTGCGCCGCACCTTCGACCCGGACGCGTTGGCGACCCGGTTCGACGCCGTGGTGGGCCGGCTGCGGTCAGGTGGCGCCGACGTGATCCTCTTCCGGTTCGCCGACGTGCTCGCCCGGCTGCCCGGCCAGCGCCTCGTCTCACCCCGGATCGCGCTGGTCAACCGGCTCATCGGCGAGATCGCCGAGCGGCACGGCGCGATCCTGATCGACCTGTTCGCCGACGACACGTTCCGGCTCAACCCGACCCTCTGGAGCCCCGACCGGCTGCACCTGTCCGCCGCCGGGCACCGGCGGGTCGCCGGCCAGGTGCTGACCACGCTCGGGGTGGGCTGCGACGAGGAGTGGCTGATGGTGCCGGAACGCCCGGCCGCGACCCCGTGGCTCGCCGCCCGCGCCGCCGACCTGAGCTGGGTCGGCCGGCACCTGGCCCCGTGGGTCACCCGTCGGCTCACCGGCCGGTCCTCCGGCGACACGGTCACCGCGAAGCGCCCGGTCCTCGGCCCGCTGGCCGACTGACCGTGCGCACCCTGCACACCGCCCCCCTGCTGCGCCTCACCCACGACGACGAGCCACCACCTGGCCGCCCGGTGCCGGGTGACGACGATGCCCCGTCGGACCGGGCCCCGTCGGACCGGGCGACGTCGGGTGACGACGCGCCGTCGGGCCGGTCGGTACCCGTCCCCGGCGGGCCGTGTGACCAGCCGTTGCCGGGTGACGGGGGGCTGCTGCCGGGCTGGGCGGTGCTGGTCGACGGTGCCCGGATCGAGGCGATCGGGCCGGTGGAGGAGCTGACCCAGGCGTACCCGATGGTGCGGATGCGGCGGTGGCCCGGGACCCTCGGGCCGGCGCTGGTGCACGACGGACCGCTGCCACCGGCGGCCAGCCCGCGCGAGCGGGTGCACGCGCTGCTGCAATCGGGCGTCGGCGCGCTGCTCGCCGCGCACCTCACCGACCCGGCGGTACGCGCGGCGGCGGCCCGCAACGACGTCGCCGTCCTCGACGCGGTACGACCCCCCGCTCTCGCTGTCGGCGGCCGGGCCGATCTGGCCGTCTTCGCCGACGACGGCCGCTGCCTCGCCACCGTCGTCGCCGGCCGCCTGGTCCACCGCCGCGCCTGACCCCGCCGACGTCCTTCCGGGTCCAACGGGCGGTCGACGCCCCGGTTTCCGGCGTAACTTGGGGCTCATGTCTGTGCCGAGTGATCCGCATCCCCGCCTCCAGTCGTACGCCGACCCGCAGCGGCTGGTCACCACCGAATGGTTGGCCGAACACCTCGGCGACGAGGGTCTCGTCGTGGTCGAATCCGACGAGGACGTGCTCCTCTATGACACCGGTCACCTCCCTGGTGCCGTCAAGGTCGACTGGCACACCGAGCTGAACGACCAGGTCACCCGGGACTACCTGGACGCGGAGAGCTTCGCCGAGCTGTGTGCGGCCAAGGGCATCGGCCGGGGCGACACGATCGTCTTCTACGGCGACAACTTCAACTGGTGGGCCGCGTACGCGCTGTGGGTGTTCACCCTGTTCGGTCATGCCGACGTCCGGCTGCTCGACGGTGGCCGGCAGAAGTGGATCGCCGAGGGGCGCGAGCTGACCCGGGACAAGGTGGCCCGGCCGCGTGCCGACTATCCGGTGCCGCAGCGCGACGACGCGCCGGTCCGGGCGTACCGGGAGCAGGTGATGGCGCACGTGGCCGCTGGGCGGCCGCTGGTCGACGTCCGTTCGCCGGGCGAGTACACCGGCGAGATGCTGCACATGCCGGACTACCCGCAGGAGGGCGCGTTGCGCGGCGGGCACATCCCGGGTGCGGTGAGCAAGCCGTGGAAGTCCGCCGCGAACGACGACGGCACCTTCAAGTCGGCCGACGAGCTGCGGGCCATCTACACCGACCAGCTCGGGTTGAGCCCGGCCGACGATGTGGTGGCGTACTGCCGGATCGGTGAACGGTCCAGCCACACCTGGTTCGTGCTGCACCACCTGCTGGGCTTCCCGCAGGTGCGCAACTACGACGGTTCGTGGACCGAGTGGGGCAACCTGGTCCGGGCCCCCGTGGTCCGGGGCGACCAGCCCGGCGGCCTGGCCGGCTGACCGGCCCACCCGCCGGCTTCGGTCGCGCCCGGCTTCGGTCGCAACGGGGTGGATTGCGGTGTTCCGGTCCCGGGACACCGCGACATCCGCCCCGTTGCGTCACGCCCGTCGGCGGGCCGGAGGTCAGGTGGGGGCGCGGAGGTAGCGGTGGACGGTGGGGGCCAGCCAGGTGACCAGGTCGGCCGGCGGCATGTCGACGACCGGGGGCAGGCGCAGCACGTACCGGGTCAGCGCCAGGCCGAGCATCTGGCTGGCGACCAGACCGGCCCGCCGGGGCGCCTCCGCCGGATCGGGTACGACGGCGGCCACCGCCGCGCCGAGCTGGTCGGTGAAGACCGCCCGCATCCGGTCGGCCGCACCCTGGTTGGTGGCGGCGGTACGCAGCAGCGCGACCAGCGTCCCGTCGCCCTCCCAGCGGTCGAGGAAGTGCCGGACCAGCACCTCACCGAGCTGGTCGGTGGGCTGGTCGGTGAGGTCCGGCAGCCGCAGGTCGAACTCGGCAGCCGCCGCGAACAACCCTTCCTTGCTGCCGTAGTAGCGCATCACCATGGACGGGTCGATCCTGGCGTCGGCGGCGATGGCCCGGATGGTGGCCCGTTCGTACCCGTCGGCGGCGAACCGCTGCCGGGCTGCGGTCAGGATCGCGGCCCGGGTGGCGTCCGATCGGCGGGCGGTCATGTCCCCGACTCTATGCCAACAGGCGTTGACCTCCGCTGTCCACCCGGCCTACCGTTGCCAACAAGTGTTGGCAAACGGTTGTTGGCAACGGAGGTGGGAGATGCTGCCCGCGCAGACCGACGTCCTGGTGGTGGGAGCCGGCCCGACCGGACTGACCGTCGCGGCCACCCTCGCCCGACAGGGCGTCGAGGTGACCGTGGTCGACCGGGCGTCCGCGCCGCCGGTCACCTCCCGGGCCGCCGTCGTGCACGCGTACACGCTTGAGGTGTTGGACCGGATCGGCGTCACCGCGCCGCTGGTGGCCCGGGGACTGCGGGCGGCGCGCTTCACCGTGCGGGACCGCGACCGGGTGCTGCTCACCCTCGGCTTCGGGGACCTGCCGTCGACGTACCCGTACGCGCTGCTGGTCTCCCAGTCGGTGACCGAGGCGGTGCTCACCGAACGGCTGGCCGCCCTCGGCGGGCAGGTGCACCGGCCGTACCAGCTCACCGACCTGGACCACGACGGCGACGGGGCGGTCGCCGGCTTCGCCGACGGGACGAGCGTGCGGGCCCGCTGGGTGGTCGGCGCGGACGGCATGCACAGCACCGTCCGTGACCTGGCCGGCATCGGCTTCGGTGGGCCGGCCGACGTGGGCGAGTCGTTCCTGCTCGCCGACGTCCGGGTGAGCAGCGTGCTCCCCCGCGACGAGGTCGCGCTCTTCCTCGCCCGGCCGGGTCCGCTGGTGTGGGCACCCCTGCCTGACGGCGTGGTCCGGCTGGTCGCCGCCGTCGCCGACGCGCCCCGCGACCCGGACGCCGCCCGGCTCCAGGCGCTGCTCGACGAGCGCGGCCCGACCCGGCGGCCGGACCGGCTGACCGACGTGCTCTGGAGTTCCCGGTTCCGCGTCCACCACCGGATCGCCGACCGCTACCGGCGCGGCCGGGTACTGCTCGCCGGGGACGCCGCGCACGTGCACAGCCCGGCCGGTGGGCAGGGGATGAACCTCGGCATCTGCGACGCGGTGGCCCTCGGTGCCGCCCTCGGCGACGTCCTCGCCGGCCACCCCGACACCCTGCTGGACGCCTACGCCGCCAGCCGTCGACCGCTCGCCGAGGAGGTCGTCGGCTTCGCCGCCCGGCTGACCCGGCTGGCCACCCTGCCGCCCGCCGGCCGGCCGCTGCGGGACCTGGCGCTGCGCGCGGTGTCGGGGATGCCGCCGGTGCGCCGCCGGATCGCGCTGCGGCTCGCCGGCCTCCAGCAGCGCGCGACGACCTTCCACCGGGGGGACGGGCGGCACGCCGGTCGGCGGTAGTTCGGCGGTAGACCCGACACGCGGTCGTCGGGCAGGGGAACCTGCTAGGGGAGCCCCGGTTACCTGGTGAGGAGAGGGTGTGCGCAGACCGCGATCCCGCCTGCTGGCGCTGTGCGCCCTGACCGCCGTGCCCCCGGCGGTCGAGGCGGTGCTGCTGGTCCGCCTCGGGTTCATCGCCGCCGAGGGGCTGTCCGCCCAGGTCACCGCCGTCTGGCCGTACGACACCTACCACGACCTGCGCTGGCTGTACGTCTACCACGACTCGTGGGCCGAGTTCCTGGTCGGGCTGCTGCTGCTGATCGGGTTCCGCGGACTGCTCACCACCGGGCTGGTCGCGCTCGCCTGGCCCACCGAGGTGGACCGGCCCGGCCTGCGCTGGCTGTTCGGGCGCAACCTCGGGCTGTCCGCGGTGGTCACCGTGCTGGTCGCCCCGTGGGCGCTGATCTCGGTGGCGGCCTCGGTGGTCGCGCTCTCCTGGGTGCTGCTCGCCTCGCTGCTGCCGATGTTCCTGCTGGCACCGTTCCTGCAACGGGCCGCCGTGGTCGGGCCGTGGTGGCGCGGCCTGCCGTCGATCTCGCTGGTGGGCTGGTCACTGCTGAACTTCGTGGTGATCACCGTGGCCAGCGCGCTGTGCTGGAGCGTCCCCGGCTGGTGGACGGTGCCGGTCGCCCTGCTCGCCGGGGCGGCCAACGGGCTGCTCTGGGAACGCACCGTGCACGTCGCCGTGCTGGCCCCCCGGGTGCGCTGGGCACGGGTGCCGGTCACCCCGATCGCCGTCGCGCTGGCCCTCGCCGTCCCGCTGGCGATCCCGTTGCTGGTGCAGGTCGTCCCGGCCGGGGTGACGGTCGAGCAGGTGGTCCTCGGGCAGCGGCTCCCGGCCGACGTACGGCACGCGGTGATCGTCCTCGCCGGCCACGGCTCCGCCTACGACGGGACCCCGCCCGTCGATGCGAACGTGGAACGGTTCTCCTACCGGGGGCTGGGCGGGGACGGCCGGCCGCTGCCGTACCGGCCGGTGGACACCAACCGGTCGCTGGAGAGCGGTGCCGTCCTGCTGGAGACGCAGGTGGACCGGTTGCACCGGCGTACCGGCCGCCCGGTGGCCCTGATCGGGGAGAGCGAGGGTGCGTTGCTGGGCCGCACCTATCTCGCGCAGCGCCCGCACGCGGCGGTGGACACCCTGGTCATGTTCAGCCCGTTGATCAACGCCGGTCGTGCCTACTACCCGCCCGCCGGGGCGGCCCACGGGTGGGGAGTGGTCACCGGCTCGCAGTTGCGTGCCCTGCTCGGGGCGGTCGCGCTGTTCGGGGTTTCCGAGGCCGGCCCGGACGATCCGTTCATCAGGTCCCTCTTGGACAACGCGCCCTTCTACCGTAACCAGCTGATGTGCCCGGTGCCGGGCGTGCGGATGCTGGCCTTCCTGCCGACCACCACGGCCACCGAGGCGCCGCCGGGCGACTACACCGGCATCCCGGTGTTCCAGATGCCCGGGGTGCACGGCGGACTGCTGGGCCGGTCACTGGTCCAGGACCGTCTGATCCACTTCCTCGCCGGGGTGCCGGAGAGCCGGATGCGTCGGGAGTACCCACTGCTCCAGCAGCTCGGCGCGGGCTGGCAGGCGCCCCCGCTGGCGATCCGGATCAACCCGGCCTGGAACGACGTCCGGCAGCCGGACCCGTCCTTCACCGGGAAGGTCTGTCAGCCGTCCTGACCCGCGCGTCGTCCCGGTTGCCGCGCCGGTGCCGGACGACCAGCCGGAGGGCGGCCAGGACCAGCCCCACCACGATCAACGCCTCGATCGGGTGGTACGGCGCGAACAGCACGTGGACGACGACGACCGCCGCGCCGACCACCAGGGCCGCCGTCCCCCAGCGGCGTCGGCCGAACGCGGTGACCAGACCGGTGGCCACCAGCAGCACCCCGCTCGCCACGTGCAGCCAGGCCCAGTTGGTGAGGTCGTAGAAGACCAGTCCGTCGGCGTGCAGCGAGACGTAGACGTCGCCACTGTCGACGTCGCCGATCCCGGACAGCACGTCGAAGAGGCCCGCGCCGACCAGCAGGCCACCGGCGAGCAGCAGCGACCGGTCCGGCTGTCGTGTCGTCACCGCGCCCTCCCTCCCTTCCCAGGCTAGGGCCGGCGGGGCACGCCGTCCGGCGATCTCCGGCGCTGCCCGTCGACCGGCCACTGTCCGCCTGGTGAACCCGCGGGTAACCGAGGGGCCCCGGTGTCCGGCCTGAGGTCTACGCTTGCCAGGTGACTGTGGGGCAGCAGGCTAGGGGCAGCGCAGGCAGCGCGGGCCGGCGCCGGTCGAGGCGCGACGAGATCCTGGAGATCGCGGTCGGGCTCTTCGCCGCCCGGGGCTACCACGGGGTCTCCATGGACGACATCGGTGCGGCGGCCGGGGTGACCGGCCCGGCCCTCTACCACCACTTCGCCGGCAAGGAGGCGATGCTGGCCGCCGCGCTGATCCCGGTCAGCGAGGGGCTGCTCGACGGCGGCCGGGACCGGGCCGCCGGTCGTCCCGGCGACCCGCGCGGTGCGCTGGAGTCGCTGATCGACTTCCACGTCGACTTCGCGCTGGCCAACCCGGCCGTGATCGCCCTGCACCTGCACGAGCTGGACCGCCTCCCGGACGAGCCGCGCCGCCGCATCCGCAAGCTCCAACGGTTGTACGTGGAGGAGTGGGTGACCGTGCTGACCGCACTGCACCCCGGGCTGCCCGACGGTGAGGCGCGGGTGCTGGCACACGCCGCGTTCGGCCTGATGAACTCCACCCCGTTCCTCGGCGGTGAGGTGGACCGGCGGCGTCGGGCGGCGCTGCTGCGGGCCGCCGCGCTGGCCGCCCTGCTGGCCGAGACCGACTCCTGACCGGAGCACCCCTCTCCTGCCCGGGCCACCCCCGACACTCCTGCCCGGGTCGTGGCCGACGGCCCGACCGTGGTTTCCTGGCATCCGTCCGCACCCCTGGACGTTGAGCAACCGTCCCCACCCTGGACGCTGGAGGAAACATGATCGAGTCGCTGTTGGTCGCCAACCGGGGCGAGATCGCCCGCCGGATCATCCGTACCGCGAAGCGGCTCGGCATCCGTGCGATCGCGGTGCACTCGGAGGCCGACGCCGACCTGCCGTTCGTGGTCGAGGCCGACGAGGCGGTGTGCGTGGGACCGGCGAACCCGGCCCAGAGCTACCGCAACGTGGAGGCGATCCTCGCCGCCGCCGAGTCCACCGGCGCGCAGGCGATCCACCCCGGCTACGGCTTCCTGTCGGAGAACGCCGACTTCGCCCGTACCGTGCAGGCCCGTGGGTTGATCTGGGTCGGGCCCGGCGCGGACGCGATCACCGCGATGGGTGACAAGATCAACGCGCGGAACCTGATGGCGGCGGCCGGGGTGCCGGTCGCGCCCGGCACCACCGAACCGGCCACCGACCTCGACGCGGCGGTCGCCGCCGCCACGGAGATCGGCTACCCGGTGATGGTCAAGGCCGCCGCCGGTGGCGGCGGGATGGGCATGCAGGTGGCCGCCGACGAGGCCGCGCTGCGCACCGAGTACGACAAGGTCCGCGCGTTCGCCGAGCGGATGTTCGGCGACGGCTCGGTGCTCATCGAGCGCTACTTCCCCCGGGTACGCCACGTCGAGGTGCAGATCCTCGGCCTGGCCGACGGCCGGGTGGTGGCGCTCGGCGAGCGGGAATGCTCGGTGCAGCGGCGCAACCAGAAGCTGGTCGAGGAGTCCCCCTCCCCGGCGGTGTCACCGGAGCTGCGGGCGCGGTTCCTGGCCGCCGCCGTGCGGGCCGGCGAGGCGGTCGGCTACCGCAACGCGGGCACCGTCGAGTGCCTGCTCGACCCGGGCACGCAGGAGTTCTTCTTCCTGGAGATGAACACCCGGCTCCAGGTGGAGCACCCGGTGACCGAACTGGTCTACGGCGTCGACCTGGTCGAGGAGCAGCTGCGGGTGGCGGCCGGCCTGCCACCGACCTTCGACCCGGACGCGCTGACCCCGCGCGGGCACGCGATCGAGCTGCGGATCAACGCGGAGGACCCGAAGCGGTTCCTGCCCGGACCCGGCGTCATCGGCACCTGGGTGGAGCCGACCGGTGAGGGGGTACGCGTCGACTCCGGCTATGCCGCCGGCAACACGGTCACTCCGTTCTACGACAGCCTGCTGGCCAAGCTCGTCGTCACCGGGGCGGACCGGGCCGAGGCGATCGAGCGGGCCCGGACGGCGGTGGCCGACTTCGCGCTGGCCGGCCCGAAGAACAACCTGCCCTTCTTCACCGAGCTGCTGACCAACGAGGAGTTCGTCTCCGGCGACTACGACACCGGCATCGTCGGCCGGATGCGCTGACCGGAGGGGCCTGACCCGCCCGGCGTGGTCAGGCCCGCCGGATCCCGCCCGGCGGGTGCGGCCGGGGCGTCGGCCGGTGCGGCGGCGGGCCGACGACGTCGAGCCGGGGCGGCAACGACACCGTGTCGATCCGGGGTGGGCGGTGCCGACCGGCCGGGGCGTCGTTGGTCGGGGTCGGGCCGGCCGGGAAGTGCCCGGGGTTGCGGTCCTTGCGGGCCAGCCCCTCCAACAGGGTGGTCTCCCGTGGTCGCGGTACGTCCCCCGGGTGGCCGCCGCCGTCGAGCGGTCCGAAGGGCGGGCGTCGCGTCCGGGCTGCCTCGACGGTGGCGCGCAGCAGTTTGTTCTGGGCCTCCCATGCGGCCAGCGTGCGCCGCAGTGAGGCGTTCTCCGCCTTGAGTTGGGCGATGATCTGGTGAGCGTCGCCTGCGGTGGAGTCTGCCCCGTCGGGCGTGGCCCGCAGGTCGACACCCTCGGGGTGGGCCGGGTCGTCGGAGGCCCGTCGCCGCTTCGTCGGCGGTTCACCCCGGGCCGCCTCGTAGAGCCCTTCGAGTCGACTCAGGGTCGCCACCCGGTCCGCGTCGGCGACGGTGTGCCTGACCACCAGTTCGACGGTCTGCCACGGCGGCCCCTTCGTCTCCGTGGTGAAATGCCGGGACAGCCGCTTGCGCCAGGTGGCCCAGGTGCGGCCGGACCGCTTGTGGCAGATCCGGGCGGCCAGTCGGCTCCAGGTGTCGACCGCGCCGATCTCCGGGGACAGCTCGACGAGGTCGCGGACGGCCAGCGCGTACTCGGACACCGCCTTCGAGCGGTACCGGGCCTCGTAGTCGGCGGCCAACTGCTCGCGCGGGACGAGGCAGTGCCGCTGATGCCGTCCCGTCGGCGGGGTCGGCGTGCTGGTGTCGGAGGTCATGCGCGGACCTTTCGCAGAGCTGCCGGATCGGGGGTTGGTTCGTACCCGTACCCAGCCATGATGACCGCCTCCATCAATGCCCGTGGTCGGTTTCTGGCCGGGTGGTTGTCCGGGTAGGACGCTGCTGTCATGGCCCCGGTTCCGTTGCCCCGAGAGCGCCCGGCCACGCTCCACTTTGGCCGGGTGGCACCCGTGCTGCCCGGCCAAAGTGGAGCGTGCTGGACGGCCCGACCGGTCGTTGTGCCTGGCGTGCGGGGGCGGCCGCCGACGGTTGGGCGGCCGGCCGGGCACACCTCGACCGATGGGTTCCATCGGCGGGTACTGCGTCGTCAGAGGTGGAGACATGGGAAGCGGAAGATCGACCAGGGGCGCGCCACCGTGCCTGGACCGTCGTCGGGTGGGCCGGTGCCTGCGGTCGGCGGCGTTGTTCGCGGAGGGGGCGGTGGCGATGGCGCTGGTGTTGGGCCGCGAGGACGCCGTCGGCTGGGCGGGTGCCGTCGCGGCGGTGTTGCGCAGCACCGCCGAGCTGGTGGAAGGCCCGGCGCAGCGCTGATCTCCCGGGTGTCGGGGGTCGGTTCCGGCCCCCGACACCCGGGGCGACATGGCGGCGGCGGCAGGCGTGGTGTTCCCTGGAGGGACCACCGGTCGTCCGGCGTCGCCGGTCGTCGTTCCCACGAGGGGCGGCGGCCCGGGACGACCCCCCGGCGACCCGATGTCACAGCGAGGTGACCATGAGTCAGATGCCAGCGGCGGTGTCGATCCGGGAGGTCGGGCCGCGCGACGGGCTCCAGAACGAGGAGCCGATCCCCACCGGGGCCAAGGTGCGGCTGCTCGACGCGCTCTCCGGCACCGGGGTCCGCCGGATCGAGGCGGTGTCGTTCGTGCACCCCAGGGCGATCCCGCAGATGGCCGACGCCGACGAGGTGTGGCGGCAGGCCGGGAAGGTCGACGGGGTGCGTTACTCGGCGCTGGTGCCCAACACCCGGGGTGCCGAGCGGGCCCTGGCCGCCGGTTTCACCGAGATCGAGGTGGTGGTCTCGGCCAGCGACACGCACAATCGGCGCAACGTCAACCGCTCCACCGACGAGTCGCTCGACGACATCGCCGAGCTGATCGACCTGCTGCACTCGGCGGGCGCGCGGGCCGAGGTGATCGTGGCGACCAGCTTCGGCTGCCCGTATGAGGGGGACGTCGATCCGGGGCGGGTCGCGGGGATCGTCGAGCGGGTGGTCCGCGACGGCGCCGACCGGGTCGCGTTCGGCGACACCACCGGCATGGGTACGCCCCGGCGGGTCCGCGAGCTGGTCACCGCCGTCCGCGACCGGGAGCCTGACGTGCCGGTGCTGCTGCACTTCCACAACACCCGGGGTACCGCGCTGGCGAACCTGCTGACCGCCCTGGAGTTGGGGATCACCGAGTTCGACGCCAGCGTCGGCGGCCTTGGCGGCTGCCCGTACGCGCCGGGGGCGAGCGGGAACCTGGCCACCGAGGAGGCGGTGCACATGCTGCACGACATGGGCATCGACACCGGCATCGACCTGGACGCCCTGATCGGGGTGGCGGAGTTGGCCGAGGAGCTGCTCGGCAAGCGGTTGCCGTCGGGGGTGCTGCGGGCCGGCCCGCGTACCCGGTTGACCGCCCGGCCCTGACCGCGACGGGGAGGGGCCGGCGTGGTGCCGGCCCCTCCGTCGGATCGTCCGCTGGGTCAGCCCACGGTGAGCAGGCCCGGCCAGCTGTCCTTGAAGACCTGGCTGCCGGTGCTGCTGCGGCGGTCGTTGGCGCTGAGGGTGCCGGCGAACAGGCTGCTGACCCGGTTCGCCTCGGTGGTGCTCGGGTACGGGTTGGTGCAGCTCGTGCCGGCGCTGCCGCCCGACATCAGGATCGCGCAGTTGCCGTTGTAGTTGTCGGGCAGGCCGAGGATGTGCCCGATCTCGTGGGTCATGATCCGCAGCGGGCTGTACTGGGCGGCCTGCTGGGTGTCGATGTAGACCCGGCCGTTGCCGAGGCTGGTGCGCTGGGCGTACGAGCCGCCGCCGGTGATCTGGTAGATCCGCAGGTTGGTGCCGCAGTTCGCGGTGAGCGTCAGGTTGTTGGTGGCGTTGTTCCAGATCGACGCGGCCTGGTTGGCGATGCCCGCGTAGCTGGGCGCCTGGCTGGTGTTGTAACAGATGGTCATCGCGGCGGAGGCGGGCGCGGGGTTGGCGACCGTGAGGCCGAGGGTCGCCGTCGCCGTCGCCAGGGCGGCGACGGCGAGGCGCTTGATGCGTGAGTTCATGACTCACTCCAATCCGGAGGGGGTGTCTGGAGCGTAGCCACATCGATAGTTGAGTATCAATATCCAGAGCGGAAGTCGGTCGGGTGGTCGGGTGAGGCCCGGATGCGCTAGCCTAACGATCGTTCAGGCTGGTCGGCGCGTCCACGACGCCGACGGCGCGGGTGGCGGTCGGGCGCGTCCACGGGGCGCGGGCGAGGGGGTCGGCGTGACGCTCGACGGTGCGGCACTGGAGCAGCTGCGCAAGCGCGCCCGCTCCGGCGGGGCCGACAAATACCATGCGGCGAACGCCGGCAAGGGCAAGCTCTTCGCCCGGGAGCGGGTCGCCATCCTGGTCGACGAGGGCTCGTTCGTCGAGGACGGCCTCTATGCCAACGCACTGGCCGAGGGGCTGCCCGCCGACGGCGTGGTCACCGGCACCGCCACCATCGACGGCCGGCCGGTCTGCCTGATGGCCAACGACTCCACGGTCAAGGCCGGCAGTTGGGGCGCGCGCACCGTCGAGAAGATCATCCGGATCATCGAGCGGGCCTACTCGACAGGCGTGCCGATGGTCTACCTGGTCGACTCGGCCGGCGCCCGGATCACCGACCAGGTCGACCTCTTCCCCGGCCCCCGCGGCGCCGGCAAGATCTTCTGGAACCAGGTCCGCGCCTCCGGGGCGATCCCGCAGGTCTGCGCGTTGTTCGGGCCGAGCGCCGCCGGTGGGGCGTACATCCCGGCGTTCTGCGACGTGGTGGCCATGGTCGAGGGCAACGCCAGCATGTACCTCGGCTCCGACCGGATGGTCGAGATGGTCACCGGGGAGAAGACCACCCTGGAGGCGATGGGTGGGGCCCGGGTGCACTGCGCCGAGTCCGGCGTCGGGCACTTCCTGTGCAGGACCGAGGCCGACGCGCTCGACGTGGTGCGGGACTACCTGTCCTACCTGCCGTCGAACTGGCAGCAGCAACCGCCGGCCGCGCCGGCCGTCGCCGCGCCCGCCAAGGCCGACCTGGCCGCGCTGGTGCCGGCCAGCGAGCGGCAGGCGTTCGACATGCGCCGGTACGTCAAGGGCCTGCTCGACGACGGCTCGTTCTTCGAGATCCAGGCACTCTGGGCCAGGGAGCTGACCATCGGGTTCGGCCGGCTCAACGGCGAGGTCGTCGGCGTGGTCGGCAACAACTCGATGTTCAAGGGCGGGGTGCTCTTCGTCGACTCGGCCGACAAGGCGACCCGGTTCGTGCAGCTCTGCGACGCGTTCAACGTGCCGCTGCTGTTCCTGAGCGACGTGCCCGGGTTCATGGTCGGCAGCGCGGTGGAGAAGCAGGGCATCATCCGGCACGGGGCCAAGATGATCACCGCGATCTCCGAGGCGACCGTACCCAAGATCTGTGTGGTGGTGCGCAAGGCGTACGGCGCGGGCCTGTACGCGATGGCCGGCCCCGGCTTCGAGCCGGACGCGACGATCGCCCTGCCCACCGCGAAGATCGCGGTGATGGGTGCCGAGGCGGCCGTCAACGCCGTCTACGCCAACAAGATCGCCGCGATCCCCGACGAGGCCGAGCGGGCCGCGTTCGTCGCCGCCAAGCGGGCCGAGTACGAGCGGGACATCGACGTGGTACGCCTCGCCAGTGAGCTGGTGATCGACACGATCGTCGAACCGCACGAGCTGCGCGCCGAACTGGTCCGCCGGTTCACCGCCGCCCGCAGCAAGGACCGGCACTTCTCCCGCCGCCGGCACGGTGTCACCCCGGTCTGACCGACCGCCGCCGGTGACCCGCCTGACCCGCCGTCCGCAACACGAACCGCCGCCCCGACCACACCGGTCGGCACCGGACCGCCCGGTCACTGACCGCCGGGCCACCGCCACCGCCGTCGACCGGGACCGACCGGTCGTCCAGCCGATCCGCCGTCCCCGGCGTCACGAGCGTCCGGGGGAGGCACCCGCACAGGAGGAACCGATGGACTTCCGGCTCAGCGAGGAGCACGAGGCGCTGCGGGAGAGCGTGCGGGACTTCGCCCGCGACGCCGTCGCCCCGGTGATCGCCGAACACTACGAGCGGCACACCTTCCCTTACGAGATCGTCCGGCAGATGGGCAAGATGGGGCTGTTCGGCCTGCCCTTCCCCGAGGAGCACGGCGGCATGGGCGGCGACTACTTCGCGCTCTGCCTGGCCCTGGAGGAGTTGGCCCGGGTCGACTCCAGCGTGGCGATCACCCTGGAGGCGGCGGTCTCCCTCGGCGCGATGCCGATCCACCGGTTCGGCACCGACGAGCAGAAGGCCCGGTGGCTGCCGAGGCTGCTCAGCGGCGAGGCCCTCGCGGGATTCGGGCTCACCGAGCCGGGCACCGGCTCGGACGCGGGCGGCACCCAGACACGGGCCGTCCTGGACGGCGACGAGTGGGTGATCAACGGGTCGAAGGCGTTCATCACCAACTCGGGCACCGACATCACCGCCCTGGTCACCGTCACCGCGGTCACCGGCACCAACCCGGACGGCTCGAAGGAGCTGTCCACCATCATCGTGCCGTCGGGGACCCCCGGCTTCACCGTCGCGCCCGGGTACTCGAAGGTGGGGTGGAACGCCTCGGACACCCACGAGCTGACCTTCGACGACTGCCGGGTGCCGGCCGGGAACCTGCTCGGCGCGCGGGGTCGGGGCTTCGCCCAGTTCCTGCGGATCCTCGACGAGGGGCGGATCGCCATCGCCGCCCTGGCCGTCGGCCTCGCCCAGGGCTGCGTCGACGAGTCGGTGAAGTACGCGAAGGAGCGCCAGGCGTTCGGCCAGCCGATCGGCAACTACCAGGCCATCCAGTTCAAGATCGCCGACATGGAGCTGAGGGCGCACACCGCCCGGCTGGCCTACTACGACGCCGCCGCGCGGATGCTCGCCGGTGAACCGTTCAAGCGGCAGGCGGCGATCGCCAAGCTGCACGCCAGCACCGTCGCGGTGGACAACGCCCGGGAGGCCACCCAGATCCACGGCGGCTACGGCTTCATGAACGAGTACCCGGTGGCCCGGTTCTGGCGGGACTCCAAGATCCTGGAGATCGGGGAGGGCACCTCCGAGGTGCAGCGGATGATCATCGCCCGCGACCTGGGCATGTGACCGTCCCGCCCGGGCGGGTGGGGCACCGCGCGGCGACAGCGGTTTGTCGGGTATCCGCAGCCCTTCGTCAGTAGGCCGACGAAGGGCTGCCCGGCGTCGTATCCCGACCGTACCCTTCCTGCCCATGACCCCGGATCATGATCACTCGCCCGGCGTGGGTGGTCGTACCCCGATCGGGGAGCTGGTGCGGTCCCACCGCCTGGCCGCCGGTCTCACCCAGGTCGACCTGGCGCAGCGGGCCGGGGTTGGCGTGCGGACGGTCCGTGACCTGGAACGCGGCCGGTCGCACCGGCCGCAACGCACCACCACCGAGCTGATCGCCGGGGCGCTCGGCCTGACCGGCCAGGCCCGGGCCGGCTTCCTGGCCAGCGCCCGTGGCCAGGCCCTCCCCGCCCCGACCGACCCGGGTGGCGGCGGCCCGCCGCACCGACCTGTCGTCGGCACCGTCCTGCGGGACCTCGACCTGCCGGGTACGCCGATGGCGCTCCCCCCGGCGGTCGAGCTGATCGGCCGGGAACGGGAGCTGACCGAGCTGACCGGGCTGCTCACCGGCGACGGCTGGCCCCCGGTGCTGAGCCTGGTCGGCCTGGCCGGGGTGGGCAAGACCGCGCTCGCCCTGGCCGTGGCGCACGCGGTGGCGCACGCCCACCCCGGCGGGGTGGCCGGCGTGCTGGTCGGCACCGGCTCCGACGGCAACGACGTGCTCTCCGCGGCCTGCGCGGTGCTCGGCGCGGCCCGGCTCGCCGAGTTGGCCGCCCGGCTCCGGGGCTGCCCGGCGCTGCTGCTGGTCGACGCGGTCGAGCGGGCCCCCGACCCGGTGGCCGAGGTGCTGCACCTGCTCGTCGCGGCGGTACCCACCCTGCGGGTGGTGGTGACCGGACGACACCCGGTCGGCATCCCCGGTGAACTCGTCCGCCCGGTGGCCCCGCTGGAGGTGCCCCCGGCCGACGTGGTCGACCCGGACGAGCTGGCCCGCTGGCCGGCGGCGGCCCTGTTCACCACCCGACTGACCCGGGTCCGCCCCGAACCGCCCGGCCCCGACGAGCTGCCCGCCCTCACCGCGCTGGTACGCCGGCTCGACGGCCTGCCGTTGGCGATCGAGCTGATGGCGGCCCGTGGGCGGATCCTCGACCTGCCCGAACTGCTCGACCGGTACGGCGACCGGGTGCTCGACCTGGCCGGCCCGGAACTCGGCGGGCGGGGTTGGGAGGCCGCGCCGTCGGGTCGTACCGGCGAACCGGCCCGCACGACGGTGGCGGTGACCCTGCGGGAGGCGGTGGCCACCAGCTACCGGCTGCTCGACGACGGCGAACAGGCCGCCCTGCGTCGACTCTCGGTCTTCGCCAACCGGTGGTCGGTGGAGCTGGCCGAGGAGCTGCTCGCCGACGACGTCGACCCGGATCCGGCGACGGTGGTCGATCCGGTGCCCCTGCTCGACCGGCTGGTCGAGTTGGGCCTGCTCAGCGTCCGGGGTACCGGGTCGCTGCGGTTCCGCCTGCTCGACGCGGTCCGCGAGTACGCCGTCGAGCAGGCCGCCGGCCGGGGGGAGTTGACCGCCGTACGACGCCGGCACGCGGTGGTGATCACCCGGCTGGTGACCCGTACCGCGCCGGATCTGGTCGGCGCGCGACAGCCCGCGGCCGCCCGCCGGCTCGACGAGGCGACCGGGGACATCGGCGCGGCCCTGGCGCACGCCGCCGGGGACGACCCGGTCACCGCGCTGCGGTTGGCGGCCCGACTGACCCGCTGGTGGCGGATGCGGGGGCGGGACGTCAGCGGTCGGCAGTGGCTGCGGCGGCTGCTCGCGGACCCGCGTACCGCCGATGCCGATCCGGTCCTGCGGGCGTGGGCGCTGCTCGGGGTGGCCCGGCTCGCCGCCGAGCACGGCGCTGCGGCACAGGAACTGCCCGCCGCCCGCGCCGCGCTCGTGGTGCTCGCCGGCCGGGCCGACGTGGCCGGTGAACTGACGGCACGGATCGTGCTCGGCACCCTGCTGGTCGCCACCGGGGGCTACGACGAGGCGGCCGAACAGGCGCACGCGGTGCTGACCCTGGCCACCCGGCACGGCCGGACCCGGGACATGGCCGTCGCCCAGCACCAGCTGACCTGGCACGAGATCCGCCTCGGTGACCTGCCGGCCGCCCGACGCCGACTTGCCGCGGTGGACCGGCTGGCGGCCCAGTGCGGGGAGCCCCGGCTGCGCCTGCTGGCCCGCGCCGACCTGGCCGAGGTGGCCCGGTTGGAGGGCCGGCACGGCGACGCGGTGGAGCAGGGTCGGCGGGTGGTCGCCGCGTTGGTCGGGGTGGGGGACCCGGGGCACCGACGGCGGGTGCTCGGCACGGTGGGCCTGGCGCTGGCCCGGTCGGGCCGGGTGGACGAGGCGGCCGAGGTCCTGGCCGAGCTGCGCTGCGACGGTCGTCCGGGCCCGTCCGGGACCCGGACGGCGGCGGAAGCGGGGACGGTGGTGGGTCGTCCGGCCGGGGGTGGGCCGGTCCGGGCGGAGGAGGGGGTGTGCGCGTTGATCGAGGGCACGATGGCGCTGCACCGGGGGGACCGGGAGCTGGCTGCGGAGTGGTTCGCGGTGGCGGTCGCCGCCGGGGAGCTCGGTCAGGACCGACGGGACGTGATCGAGGCGCTGGTCGGGCTGGCCGCGAGCACCGGTTCCGCCGAGGTGCGGCAGCGGTTGGCGCAGGTGTGCCGGCGCAGCGGCATCCGGCTGCTACCGGAGGAGGAGAACCTGCTGGCCTAGGTGCGGGAACGCCCGTCGGCCGAGGCGCAGGAAAGCCCGTCGGCCGAGGTGTGGACAGCCCGTCGGCCGAGGCGCGGAAGCCCGTCGGTCGAGGTGCGGGGGTGGCGCGAGCGAACAAGCCCCCTGGTCAAACCCCTCGCTCAATCGCTCGCGCCGGCACCCCCCGGTGCTCCCCCCGCGCGATGAAGGCTAGCCAGCCGGGACATCCGATTTGTGGGGATCGGCGAGTGTGCGTCCGGTGGGTCGACCGGGTTCTGCCGCTTTTTCTGCCGGTGGGTCGCCCGGGTCCCTGTGGGCGGGTCAGCAGGCGGACGCCGGCTCGTCGGTGGGTGCCTGGTCGGTGCTGCCGGCCGTCGCCCCCGGGTGGACGGCGTCGCGTACCCGGCGCAGCCCGTCCAGCATCGCGGCCAGGGTCTCGGGTTCGAGCTGGCCGGTGAACCACTGCTCGATGATCCGCAGGTGACCCGGCAGGGTCTCGTCCAGCCGCTGCATGCCGGCCGGCGTGACCACCGCGTACGAGCTGCGCCGGTCGGACGGGCAGGCGCGACGGCGGAGCAGCCCGTCGCGTTCCATCCGGTCCACCACCCGGGTGACGCCGCTGGTGGACAGGGAGGTCTGGGCGGCGAGGTCGGTCATCCGCAGCTGGTTGCCCGGCGAGCGGGCCAGGCGCATCAGCACCTCGAACTCGACTGCGGAGAGGTCGTGCTCCTCGTACTGCGCGGTGAACCGGGCGGTGAGCCCGGCGTGCGCCTCGACCAGGAGGCCGACGGCGGTGATCCGGGGGTCGTCGAACACGTTTTCGTTCACCAGACCATCCTAACAGTGCTTGACACGGGGAATATTGCTGTGGCTATAGTTGCTCAGGCAGTCGTTGGGCTACTAAACAATCTTCCCCGGAGGGCAGTTACATGACCAGCACCGAGTCGGTTACCCGCGACTGGGACGGCCTGACCATTCCCGCCGCCGGCACCTACCTGCTGGACGCCGCGCACAAGCGGGTGGGCTTCGTCGCCCGGCACATGATGGTCAGCAAGGTACGCGGCGAGTTCGCCGACGCGACCGCCACCATCACCGTCGCCGAGGACCCGTTGCAGTCCGCGGTCACCGCCACCATCCAGGCGGCCAGCATCAACACCGCCCAGGCGGACCGGGACGGCCACCTGCGCAGCCCCGAGTTCCTCGACGTCGAGCAGTTCCCGACGCTGGAGTACCGCAGCACCGCCGTGAAGTCGCACGACGGCAACGAGTTCGTCCTGCTCGGTGACCTGACCATCAAGGGTGTCACCCGTCAGGTCGAGCTGGAGGTCGAGTTCGAGGGCGTCGGCCGCACCCCGTTCGGCACCGACGTGTTCGGCTTCACCGCCAGCACCGAGATCGACCGTGAGGAATTCGGCCTGACCTGGAACGTCGCCCTGGAGACCGGTGGCGTGCTGGTCGGCAAGAAGATCAAGATCGAGATCGAGGGCGAGGCCATCCGGCAGGCCTGAGCCACCCCGTCCCCGGGCCCCCGCTCTCCACGAGCGGGGGCCCGACGCGTACGGGTGTGGATTGTCACTGACCGGCGACGGCGCTTCCCGGTGCCGGGGCGACGGCGGCGGGGTAGAGAAGGCGGCAAGCGCATACCCGGTGGGCACTGGCCCCGGCGCGTGGGCGCTCTTACCGTTGTGGTTCACACTGCGCACCGGGACGCTCACCGTCCCGGGCGTCTCACGCCGGGAGGAAACAATGGGTAGGGACGTCGAGCAGGGCGCCTTCTCCCGGGAGGACCGGATCCGCTACCGGCAGAAGGTACGGCGGTGCCTGGACGTCTTCGCGTTGATGCTCGACGATTTCGGCTTCGACGCCGACCGGCCGATGACCGGCCTGGAGATCGAGCTCAACCTGATGGACCCGGACGCCGAACCGGCGATGCGCAACGACGAGATCCTCGCCGCGATCGCCGACCCGCTCTTCCAGACCGAGCTGGGACAGTTCAACCTGGAGCTGAACGCGGCACCCCGGCTGATCGAGGGGGCCGGGTTCGCCAACTACGAGACCGACCTGCGCAGCAGCCTGGACCGGGCCGACGAGCGGGCGGCCAAGTCGGACGCCCGGATCGTCATGGTCGGCATCCTGCCCACCCTGACCGAGCAGCACCTGGTGGCCGACAACCTCTCCACCAACGAGCGCTACCGGGTGCTCAACGACCAGATCGTCGGTGCCCGGGGCGAGGACATCGAGCTGGACATCCGGGGGGTGGAGCAGCTCCGGACGCACACCGACTCGATCGTCCCCGAGGCCGCCTGCACCAGCCTCCAGTTCCACCTCCAGGTGGCCCCGGACAGCTTCGCCGACTACTGGAACGCCTCCCAGGCCATCGCCGGTGTCCAGGTCGCGGTGGGCGCGAACTCGCCGTTCCTCTACGGCCGGCAACTGTGGGCCGAAACCCGGATCGCGCTGTTCCAGCAGGCCACCGACACCCGCCCGGACGAGCTGAAGGCCCAGGGGGTACGCCCCCGGGTGTGGTTCGGTGAACGCTGGATCACCTCGATCTTCGACCTGTTCGAGGAGAACGTCAGGTACTTCCCCCCACTGCTGCCGATCTGCGCCGACGAGGACCCGGTCGAGGTGCTGCACGGTGGCGGCGTCCCGCAGCTGTCCGAGCTGCGGTTGCACAACGGCACCGTCTACCGCTGGAACCGCCCGGTGTACGACATCATGAACGGCCGTCCGCACCTGCGGGTGGAGAACCGGGTCCTGCCGGCCGGCCCGACCGTGGTCGACATGCTGGCCAACGCCGCCTTCTACTTCGGGTTGGCGCGCGGGCTGGCCGAGTCGGACCGGCCGATCTGGAGCCAGCTCACCTTCAGCTCCGCCGAGGAGAACTTCCACGCCGCCGCCCGACGGGGCATGGACGCGGTGCTGCACTGGCCCCGGCTCGGCGAGGTGCCGGTCACCAAGCTGGTCCTCGACACCCTGCTGCCGAAGGCGGCCGTCGGGTTGGACCGGTTCGGTGTCGCCCCCACCGAGCGGGACCGCCTGCTCGGCATCATCGAGCAGCGCTGCCGTACCGGCCGCAACGGCGCGGTCTGGCAGACCGAGACGGTGTGGGCCGCGCAACGGCACCGCAACCTGGACCGGGACGCGGCGCTGCACCACATGGCCAACCGGTACGCCGAGCTGCAACGCAGTAACGAGCCGGTGCACACCTGGCCGGTCGACTGATCCCCTTCATCCCGCCTGCCCTTTTCCGCCCTGCCCCACCCCTTCCGCCCTGCCCCTTCCGCCCTGCCCCTTCCGCCCTGCCCTCGACGCAGCGTTGCCCAGGTCGGCGACGGCGGGTCGGCGGAGACCGTTTATCGCGAAGGGCGTATGCCTGGCTGGCATATTCATGCCGCAGTGTCATACCCGCTTCGCATGACGGTGTGTCGCGACGCCGGATGGGTGTGTGCCGCCGACGCGGGAGGGCGGTGCCCCGACGAGTCGGAGGGCCGGGCGAGACGCGGCCCGGAGAGGGCCGGGCGAGACGTGGCCCGGAGAGGGCCGGCATCCGGGAAGGTCAGGGGGTGCGGCGTCCGGGGCGGGGCCGGGGCACGGCGGGTGGGTCCGCCGGCAGGCTGGCCGGCGACCCGGGGTCCTGCTCCGGAGACCCACTGGCCGGCAACCCGCCGGTCGGAGACCCACCGGCCGGCGGAGCCGTCGGGGCGGCCCGACCCCGGCGGACCGGCCGGGCCCGTCCCACCGCCGAGGGCGTCGGCTCCCCACCCGGGGCGTCGGTCGGGGTGGCCGGGGGGTCCGCCGGGGCGGCCGTGGGATCAGCACGGGTGTCCGGGTCGACACGGGCGTCCGGGTTGGCCCGAGCGCCCACGTCGGTGCGGGCGTCCTGGTTGGCCCGCGCGTGCAGGTCCGCAGGGACGCCCAGGTCCGTAGGGGCGTCCACGTCGGCGCGGGCGTCCGGATCGGACGATGGGACCGGATGGGTGTCGGCCGGCCGGTCGTCCAGCTCGCCGGTGCGGGGGTGCGGTACGGATGCCGTCCGCGCGGCGGCACGCCGCTCGGCCCGCTGGGCGAGTGAGGCCACCAGCACCGACCCGGCCGCCCCGACGATGACCGCGTACGGCGCGACGAGGTGGGCCGAGACCTGGGCCGGCGAGATCGTGGCCAGCCGGGGGACGGCGAGGAAGTAGGCGACGGCGACGAGCAGCGGGCCGGCGGCACCGGAGACCACCGCACCGAGTCGCAACTCCGCCCTACGGGCGGCCCGCCGGGCGGCCAACGCGCCGATCAGCAGCGCCGAGCCGAGGGCGAGCAAAGCTCCCGGCCAGTAGAGGTGGTCCCGCAACCAGAAGCGGGGGCTGTCCTGGGCGATCTGCCAGATGCCGAGTTGGGCGCTGGTCAGCCCCCGTCCGGCGAGCACCCCGTCGACGACGGAGACCACGGCCAGCAACCAGAGCCAGCCGACGGTGGCGGTCACGTTCGTCGCCGCGGCCCGGGAGTGCAGCGTCCACACCGCCACCACCAGCCCGATGAGTACGCCGACCCCGGCGTATCCGGCCGCGACGGTCTGCGGCGAGAAGGTGTCCGGCACGGAGGCGGCCCGGGACGGCACCGCGACCAGCAGCACGGTGATCAACGCGCCGACCGCGCCCGCCACCGCGAGGGTGACCCGGTGCAGGGCGCCGCCGGTCTCGACGTCCGTACCGCGTTCGTGCAGCCGCTGGGCGCAGACCGCCCCGCCGACGGTGGAGACGGCGGCGATCCAGGTCGCCCAGGCGAGACTGGCGAACCAGGACGGCTCGGTGGCCCCGACGTCGACCGGTGCCCAGTTGATGATGCCCAGGCCGTAGCCGAAGCCCAGTTGCGCGGCACCCACGCCGGCGGCGACGCCCACCGCCGTGAGCACCGATCCTCCCCAGCTCCGTCCCGCCATGCCGGGACTGTAGCGTCCCCTGGTCGGGGCGGCGAGTCGGACGAGCGGCGGAGCACGGCCGGTGACCGGTGGGCAGCGGCCGGTACCGTCTCGGGGACGAGGCGGGAGCGGCATGGACGACGAGTACACCGAACAGGACACTACGGAACGCGACCGGCCCGGCCGGGGCAGGCTGCTGCTCGGCGGCACCCTGGCGACGGTGCTGCTGGCCGCCGTCGGTGGCACCGTCGGGTGGGTGCTGGCCGACCCCGGTACCCCCGACACGGGGGCCAACCCGGCGGCGGGCCCCGGACCGGCGAGCCCGTCCGCCGCACCGACCACCGTCCCGCCGACCACCGCGCGGGCCACGACGCCCCCGCCGCCCGCCGCAACCAAGGGTGGCCTGACCGTGCCCCGGCTGGTCGGTCTCGATTTCGAGAAGGCGCGCGACGAACTGCACGACCGCAAGCTCGGCTGGCGGCTGGTCTTCGGCACCGGCTCCGGGCGGACGGTGGTCCGTACCGTGCCCGCCCAGGACACCTCGGTCCGGCCGGGCACCACGGTGCGGGTCGAGGTCAGCGGGCCGGCCCCCGAGGTCGAGGTGCCGGACCTGGTCGGCGAGGACTGTTCGGACGCGGCCGACGAGCTGGGTGACGTCGGCCTGTTCCCCCGGTATCCGACCGGGAACCGGGGCGAGGTCACCGCCCAGGTGCCGGCGGCCGACGCGACCGCGCACTGGAACGACGCGGTGGCGATCTCCTGCGGTGACGGTCCGACGCCGACGGCCGAGGCGACGCCGACGGGGTAGGGGGCGGGTCGTCGCGTCCATCCCGGTGGATGGTGCCCCGGACCGTTACGTTGGGGGCCGAGGGCCACGACCGTCTGGCCGGCCGGGGAGACCGACCCCGGATCCGGGGCCTACCGCCCGCCAGGTGGCGAGAGGACGTGCGATGAGCGACGACCGCCAGGAGCCACCCGCCGACGACGCGACCCGTCCCCTGCCCCCGGCACGACCGGGGGCCGGTGGGCCGCCCGACGCCACCGCCCGGCAGGAGCCGGCGGACGCGACCCGTCCGTTGCCGCCGGTCGGTGGCGGGCCGGCCGGTTCGCCGGTGTGGTCCGGGCGGGCCGGGGTGCCACCGCCGCGTCCGGACGAGCCCCGGGAGCCGGCCGAGTGGTACGGCGAGGATCAGCGCGGCCGGCGCTGGTGGACGCCGATCCTGCTGGGCGTCCTCGGGTTGCTGCTGCTCGGGCTCGTCGGAGCAGGGATCTGGCTGGCCCTGCGGGCGGCGGAATCCCCGTCGGACGAGACACCGACCCCACCGCCGACCGCCCCGACCACGACCGCCCCGACCCGTGCCCCGACGACGAGCGCGCCGACCACCGCAGCGCCGACGACTCCGCCGACCACCCCGCCGACGACCGGCCCCGCCGCCATCGCCGTGCCACCCCTGGTCGGGCTCTCCCAGGAGACCGCGGAGAACCTGCTGGGTCGACTCGGCCTGTCCTCCCGGGTACAGACGCGGGAGTCGGACCGGCCGGCCGGCACCGTCCTGTCCACCGACCCGGGGCAGGGTGAACTGGTGTCGCCGGGGGACGAGGTGACCCTGGTGGTGGCCGCCGAGCCGACGGCGTCGCCGACCGGGGCCGGCACCGCCACGCCGACGGCCAGCCCCACCGGGTGACGGTTCCGCCGCCGGCCCGGGTCGACGTCCGTCGCCGCGCCACCCTGCCGTCTGGTGCCCACCGGGCCCGTCGGGGCTCACCACATCCGGCGTCGGGTGCCCACCAGACCCAGACCGGCCAGGGAGATGGCCAGCCCGAGCAGACCGGAGTAGAAGAGCGACTGGGCGACGGTCTGCGGGTCGTCCGAGGGACGTCGGGGCTCGGTGAGCGTGGACGTGCCGCCGCCCGCCCCCGACTGCGCGCCGTTCGGGTCGGCCGTGGGTCCGGCGGCGGCGTCGGCCGGTCCGCCGGGGCCAGGGTCGCCAGGTTCACGGGCGGCGGCGTCGGCCGCTGCGCCCGAACCTGCGTCGGCCGCTGCGGCGGAGCCGGGGTCGGTGGGCGCGGCGGGGTCGCCGGCCGGGAGGTCGCCCCGCCCGACCACGGTGATCTCGGGCGCCGGTACCGGCTCGGCGAGCCGGGTGGCCGATGTGGCCGGGTAGTGGGTCACCACCGCGACGGTGATGACCGCGCCGATCAGGGCGAGCAGTCCGAAGGCATATCGGATACGGGACCTGTGGTGCCGCCGCGCGGCGGGCAGATTGACCATGGCCATCCCAGGTTCAGGGGCCGGAACGCGCGGGGTGGAGACGTTCGCCGGGGTGGGCGTACCGAGTCTATGGCGGCGGTACGCCCTCCGACCTGGTAATCGGGGAGTCAGCCCACCGCGATCGGTGCGCGGTTGACCGGCCGGCGCGAACGGGCGGGGTGCTGACGGGGCACGGTCGCCGCCCGGAGCTGGGTCAGCCCGGCCTGCTGGACAAAGATCGACCGGCGGCTGACGGCGTCTCCCGACGCGTTCAGCTGGTAGCCGTCAAGCCAGAGCCAACCGTCGTACGTCGGCCAGTCGAGCACCCGGATCACCCGGAAGGTGATCGGCCTGAGGAACTGCACGCTGGCGGCACGCGTCACGTGCAGAACGTCACCGGAGCGGGGAAGCACATGGGCTCCTGGGAGGGTATGGCCGGCGTCGCGGGCCGGCCGGTGCGGAACGGGGACGAGGTGCGGGTCCGGCGACGGGGTTGTGCCTCGCGGGCCGGTGCTCGGTGTGGTGCTGGTCGGGCCGTACCCGCTGGTGGTGGATCGCCACCCGACCATCACCCGGCTGCTCACGGGTGTTACCGCTCCCACCGCCGCAGCCTCCGGGCGTGCAGCGGTGGGGTCATCAACCCGAGGCAGGTCTCGATGACACAACTGGTCCGGGGCGCCCGCCGGCCCGCCCGCTCCCCCGGTGATGATCACTCGGTGAGATCGGTCGAAAGCGATGAGTTACTCGAACCATACGGACAGACTGCATCAGCGTCGTGCTGGATGCAAGTTGCACGTCGACTTTTGCCGATACGTGAGTGCGACACGTGAACCGGGCGCTTGATCACGCCGACTCCGGGGCGGCACACTGGACGCCGGTTCCGCCCGCCGCGGCCGGTCGGCGACCGGGCTCCACCCCTGCCGCGAACGATGCCCGCCGCCCACGGTCGCGCCCTTGGCGGTAATGGACGCGGGCGCGATCGACCGGAGGTAACCGGGTGGGCCCGAGGCACCAGCTTTCCCCGTCAACAGGACCCGGGGCGACCCGATGAGCGAACGGCGGAGCCCGACCATCCGGCGTCGCCGGCTCGGGGCCGAGCTGCGCCGGCTGCGCGACGGTGCCGGGATCACCATAGAGGCGGTCGCCGAGCAGTTGGAGTGCTCCGCCTCCAAGGTCTCCCGGATCGAGACCGGTCACACCTCGGCGACCCCGCGTGACGTCCGGGACATGCTCCGCATCTACGGGGTGGTGGGCGCGGAGAGCGAAGAGCTGGTGCAGATCGCCCGCGAGGCGCGGCAGAAGGGCTGGTGGCACCCCTACAGCACGGTGCTCGTCGGGGCGTACGTCGGCCTGGAGGCGGCGGCCGGTTCCATCCGGGCGTACGAACAGCAGGTCGTGCCCGGTCTGCTGGAGACCGAGGAGTACGCCAGTGCGATGATCCAGGCGGCCCGTCCGGACATCTCTCCCGATCAGGTGCAACAACGGGTGCGTGTCCGATTGGGCCGTCAGTCGTTGTTGACCCAGGACGATCCGGTCGATCTGTGGGTGGTGCTCGATGAGGCGGTGTTGAGTCGGCCGGTGGGCGGCGACGCGGTGATGCGTGGTCAGCTCAGACGGCTGGTGGAGGTGGCCGAACTGCCGAACGTGACGCTGCAGATCCTGCCTTTCGAGGTGGGAGCGCACGCCGGCATGGACGGGACCTTCACGATTCTCGGTTTCCCCGACTCGGTTGATCCGGATGTCGTGTACGCGGAGAACGCCACGGGTGGGCTCTTCCTGGAGAAGAGCGACGAGCTACAGAAGTACAACTTCATCTTCGATCAGATTCGGGCAGCGGCCAGGCGACCGGAGGAGTCCATCGCACACATCGCAGAACTGGCAGAGGAGCCGTTGTGGAAATGGCGACCAAGAGGTTCCCCGAGGACCTGACGCAGGCGACCTGGTTCAAGAGCTCAAAAAGTGGGCCGAACTGTGACAACTGCGTCGAGGTAGCTTACGTGATCGGGGCGGTCGGGGTGCGGGACTCGAAGGACAAGACAGGTCCCGCCCTCGTATTCGCCCCCGGGGAATGGAACGCCTTCGTCGCCGACGCTCGGAACGGCGCGTTCGGCCAACACTGACCAACGCAGCGTGGCGTTGACCGCGGGTCGGTCGGGGGACACTCCCCGGCCGGCCCGTCGCCACTTGCGCCCCCGCATCGTTGAACCTCGGTACGGCGCTGGTCGATGACCCGCCACACGCGGCGGCAACCAAGCGAGGCAGGCGAGAGCACATGACGACGATCGGTTCAGAAAACCTCACCCACGGCCCGGGCCGGGTCGAGCGCTTCGGCGGCAAGTACCGCAGCGCCCGCCGCGACACGATGCTCACCGAGGTGGGCGCCGGCGACACCGACTTCGATGGCGACGGTGTCCTCGCACCCGAGCAGGCCGGGCCACCGATGACGTCGCTCGACCCGAACCCGCTCGCCGAGCCGTCGTTTCCCAAGGACACCTGGTACACGGAAGCACCCGAGTCGATGATCGACCACCCGCTGCTGCGTGGCCTGCTGCTGGAGTTGCCGCCCAAGGGGAGCGTACCGCCGCCCGGCTGGCTGGACCGGTGGTTCGAGGCGACCCGGGCGATCCTGGAACTGCTATACGTGCAGGGAGCCGGCCGCAGCCGGTGAGGCGGGCAGGCCGACCAGCGCGGGTCCGGTGCCCGGCAGCGTCCGCTCCGTGAGCCGGTTGTGCCGCAGGCCGTGGCGTACCCCGATGGCGAGGACGGCCAACCCGCCGACGGTGAGCGCGACCCCGGTGACCCCGTTGCCGGCACCCAGGTCCAGCCCGGCGGCGGTGAGCAGCCCCGGCACGGTGGCCAGCGCGGTCACCTGCACGGGTAGACCGACCAGCGGGTGCCCGGCGGCGGCCCGTAGACCGTACGGCGCGGGGGTCTCCGGCGCGGCGGCGAACGCGCCCGCGCCCGCCCGCAACCTGCGGACCCGGCGCACCGTGCAGACCGCCACCGCGAGCGCCGGCACCGCCACCAGTGGAAGCTGCCCGGCGGCCCGGTCGACCGGGGTGTCCCCACCGCTGACCGTGCCGGCGACCAGCACCGTCGCGGTCAGTGCGAGCCCGGCCACGGAGAGGGCGAGCAGCCATCCGGTACGCCGTCGCAGCGTGCGGGCCCGATCCAGCCGGGGGAGGCCGTCCGCCACGACGCCGGCGGCGAGCCAGACGGCGGCGATCGACAGCAACACGATGAGATGCCCATCCATGGACACAGCCTTGCCCACAACGGCGGGCGGTGAATCCGGGGCGGGCCCCTGTTCCACCCGGACGCGCCCCCGTAGGGGTGGACCGGTCAGTCGGCCGGCCGGGATCCGCAGTGGACCCTCAGACCGCGAAGGTGGCCGGCCGTTCGGTGGCCGGGGCCGGTGGCCGGGCCTTCCACAGGCCGGTCTTCTGGCCGGCGAGGCGGGTCAGGTAGGCGGGGTTGAGGATGACGTACCGCCGCCAGAGCCGCTTCGGCTCCAGGCCGAGCCGCCAGAACCACTCCAGGCCGGCCCGCTGCATCCACGGCGGCGGCTGCCGGAGCAGGCCGGCGTGGTAGTCGAAGGCCGCGCCGACGGCCATCAGCGGCATGTCCAGCAGGGGCCGCATCGCGTACGTGAAGACCTCCTGGCGGGGGCAGCCCAGGCCGACCAGCACCAACCGGGCACCACTGGCCCGGATCCGGTCGGCGATCTCCACGTCCTCGCCGGGCTGCACCGCGCGGAACTTCGACGGCTCCACCCCGGCGATCTTCAGGGCCGGGAACATCCGCTCCAGCGCCGGGATCAGCTTCGCCAGGGTCTCCTCGGTCGAGCCGTACAGGTAGACCGGCAGGCCCTCGTCGGCGAAGCGGCGCAGCACGTGCAGGGTCAGCGTCGGGCCGTAGACCCGGTCGGCCAGGCCGGCGTGGTGCAGCAGGTTGAGCGCCCAGCGCACCGGCTGGCCGTCCGGGGTGACCACGTCGAAGGAGTTGAGCCGGGCGTTGTGCGCCGGGTCGAGCACCCCGGTCATCACCCCGTGCACGGCCAGCGCGGTCAGCGCCAGCGGCCGGCGGTCCCGGGCCGCCGCGACGACCTGCTCGGTGGCCGAGGTGTAGTCGGTGGCGTCGACCAGGACGCCGAGGACGTTGCGCTTGCCCTGTGCGGTCATGCTCCCGGCACCCACTTGTCGACGTTGGCCTGGTAGATCTCCCGCATGATCATGGGTACGTCGTAGACCTGCTTCCAGCCCGGGTAGTCGGCCTGGAACGCCTCGTTCGAGCCGATCCACCACTTGTGGTCGCCGATCCGGTTCGCGTCGACGTACTCGGTGATCATCTCCTGGCCGGTGATCTGCTCGGCCAGGGCGAACGCCTCCCGGTTGGAGGTGTTGGAGTGCCGACCGCCACCGAGGTTGTAGACCGCCGCCGAGCGCGGCTCACGGAAGAACGCCTCGAACGCCGACACCACGTCGGAGCTGTGGATGGCGTCGCGGACCTGTTTGCCCTGGTAGCCGAAGATCTTGTAGGTGCGGTGCTCCATGTTGGCCCGCATCACGTACCCGAGGAAGCCGTGCAGCTCGGTCGCGGAGTGCGCCGGGCCGGTCAGCGTGCCGCCCCGGAAGCAGGCCGTGCGCATGTCGAAGTAGCGGCCGTACTCCTGCACCATCACGTCGGCGGCGACCTTGGAGGCCCCGAAGACCGAGTGCAGGCAGGCGTCGATCGACATGTCCTCGCGGATGCCCTGCTCGTACGGGTGGCCCGACTCGATCTCCCAGCGGGTCTCCTGCTCCACCAGCGGCAGGCTGTTGGGGCGGTCCCCGTAGACCTTGTTGGTCGAGCAGTGGATCACCGGCGCCTCGATGCAGTGCTCCCGCACGTTCTGCAGGACGTTGAGGGTGCCACCGGCGTTGACGTCGAAGTCGGTGAACGGGTCCCGTACCGCCCAGTCGTGCGACGGCTGGGCGGCGGTGTGGATCACCACGGCGATGTCCCGGCCGTACCGGGCGAAGAGCTTGCCGAGGGTGTCCCGGTCGCGGATGTCGATGCTGTGGTGCGCGTACGCCGACCCCAGCTCGTCGGTCAGCCGCCGGACGTTCCACGCGGTCGAGGCCTCGGCGCCGAAGAACTCCTGCCGCATGTCGTTGTCGATGCCGACCACGTCCAGACCGAGCCCGGCGAAGTGCCGGACCGCCTCGGAACCGATCAGACCGCCCGACCCGGTCACCAACGCGACACTCACACGACACCCCTGGTCAAAGGTAGGAGGCTGGAAAAACCACCGGAGCATAGCCTGACGTCCGGTACGCCCCGATACGAAGTGAGGGCCCCGCGACTGCGGAGCCCTCGTCTGATGGTGGGGATGGGGGGAGTTGAACCCCCACGTCCTTTCGGACACACGGACCTGAACCGTGCGCGTCTGCCATTCCGCCACATCCCCGTGGCACGACCGTCGAACGCGGTGGTGCGTCGACCCCGCCGTCTCCGGCGGGCCCGGAACATCCTACCCGGTCCTGCGGTCTCGCCTCGACCGGTTACCGTTCCTGCGAGCGGTCACCCTTCGTGGCGGACGAAAGAGTAGCACGGGCCTGGGGGCCGCTCCGAACGGGCCGCCGCGCGGTGGCCGAGCGGCGCGCGAGCTGCACGCGCGCCGTCCAGATACCATCATGTCCTCGGGACCCGAGGAGGAGCCGGTGAGCGTGCTGCAACGCTTCGAGAAGCGTCTGGAAGGCCTGGTCGAAGGGGCCTTCGCCAAGGTCTTCAAAGGGGTGGTCCACCCCGTGGAGATCCTCAACGCCATGCAGCGGGAGGCCGAGGCGCACAAGGCCATCCTCGCTGGTGGCCGCACCCTGGTGCCCAACCGCTACGTGATCGATCTCTCCCCGTACGACCACAGTCGGTTGGCGCCGTACGCCGCTGCGTTGGCCCAGGAGCTGGCCCAGTCGCAGGCGGAGTTCATCGGTGAGCAGGCGTGGACGGTCTACGGCGACGTGATCGTCGAGGTCGAGCGGGGCGAGGGGCTGGACACCGGCATGTTCCGGGTCACCGCCGAGGTCTACACCGGCGGCGAGGTCGCCCCGGTGTCCTCCCCGGGCGGCTACGACCCCGGCCCGCCGGCCTACCCGGCGTACGACCAGGGCGGCGGCTACGGTCCGCCGCCCGGCCATGGCGGTGGCGGCGCGCGCAACGTCCGGCTGGTCTCGGGCGACGGCCGCACCTATCCGTTGCAGATGGGCTCGACCGTGATCGGCCGGGGCGACCAGGCCAACCTGCGCCTGCCCGACGTCGGGATCTCCCGGCGGCACGCCCGGCTGGACTTCGACGGCGGCCAGGTGGTGCTGACCGACCTCGGGTCCACCAACGGGACCATGGTCAACGGCCAGCGGGTCTCGGCGGTCGCCCTCAACCCGGGCGACATGATCCAGCTCGGCACCACGACGCTGACCTTCCGCGTGGACGGCTGACCCGCCTTGCCGGAACTCGTCATCACCGTCGCCCGGTTCGGGTTCCTCATCCTGCTGTGGATCTTCGTGTTCACGGTGGTGGGTGTCATCCGTCGGGATCTGTTCGCCGGTGCCCGGTCGGGCCGGCTGGTGGCCGCGCCGCGGGGGGTCGGCGCCTCGACCCAGCAGCAGGCGGCGAAACCGGCGAAGGCGAAGCGGGGCCGGGCGGCCCACCAGTTGGTGGTCACCGCCGGCCAGCTCGCCGGCACCCGGATCACCCTCGGCGAAGCGCAGATCACCATCGGTCGGGCCGAGGACTCCACCCTCGTCATCACCGACGACTACGCCTCCGCGCGGCACGCCCGGCTGGTGCCCCGGGACGGTCAGTGGTTCGTCGAGGATCTCGGCTCGACTAACGGCACGTACCTCGATCGCGCTAAGGTCACCGGACCGACCCCCGTCCCCCTCGGCGTGCCGATCCGTATCGGCCGCACCTCTCTCGAATTACGGCCATGACTCTGACCCTGCGCTATGCGGCCCACAGCGACCGCGGTCTGATCCGAGACGGAAACCAGGACTCCGTCTACGCCGGGCCGCGGCTCCTCGCCGTCGCCGACGGCATGGGCGGCATGGCCGCCGGTGACGTCGCCAGCAACATCGTCATCGGTGCCATGGCGCCGCTCGACGAGGACGTCCCGGGGGACGCGCTCGTCGACGCGCTGCGATCGGCCGTGGGCACCGCCAACCAGCAGCTCCGCGACACCGTGGACGCCAACCCGCAGCTGGAGGGGATGGGCACCACGCTCACCGCGACCCTCTTCTCGGGCAGCAAGCTCGGCATGGTCCACATCGGCGACTCGCGTGCCTACCTCCTGCGCAACGGCGAGTTCGCCCAGATCACCAAGGACGACACCTACGTCCAGATGCTCGTCGACGAGGGACGGATCAGCGCGGAGGAGGCGAGCAGCCACCCCCAGCGCTCGCTGCTCACCCGCGCCCTCGACGGCCGGGACATCGACCCGGAATACAGCGTCCGGCAGGTGCTGCCCGGGGACCGCTACCTGATCTGCAGCGACGGCCTCTCCGGCGTGGTGAGCGCGGAGACCATCGGTGACAGCCTCCGGGAGTACACCGACCCGCAGCAGTGCGTCGAGCGGCTGGTGCAGCTCGCCCTGCGCGGCGGCGGACCGGACAACATCACCGTGATCATCGCGGACGCCACCGACCAGGACATCGTCGAGGCGAGCCCGATCGTCGGCGGGGCCGCCGCCCGGGACCGGGGGATGGCCACCGCGGCCGACGACTCCACCCCGGCGGCCCGCGCGTCGGCGCTGTCCGCCCCGCGCCCGCCCGCACCGGAGGAACCCGCCGCCAACCGGGACGACGACCCGGAGCGCCCCCGCCGGCCGCTGCGTACCGTGGCGATGCTGGCGGCCCTGCTGGTCATCCTCGGTGGTGGCCTCTTCGCCGGCTGGAGCTACACCCAGCGGCAGTATTACGTCGGGGCGACCGACAACGGGCAGCTCGCGGTCTTCCGGGGGGTCCCCGGCCAGGTCGCCGGCCTCGACCTGTCCAGCGTGAACTCGACCAGCCAGGCCAAGCTCGACGACCTGACCCTGGCCGCCCAGGAGCAGGTCAAGCAGGGCATTCAGGCCAAGAGCCGGCCGGACGCGCTGCGCCGGTTGGCCGAGCTGACCAGCGAGGACCCGGGCAACCCGAACCTGAAGCCGGTCTGCCCGCCGGTTCCCTCCCTCGTCACCGGCTCCCCGGTGCCGGCGAACCCGCCGGTGACGCCCGGTCCCGGTACGCCCAGCCCTGGCGCGACCGGCAGCACGGGGACCACCTTCACCCCCACGCCGTCCACCACACCCGACGCCTCGGCCTCCGACGCGGTTCCGCCGGCCGGAGACCCGGCGGGCTGCCGGTCGCCCGAGTGACCGCCGGCTGAGATCCGAGGGACACCTTCTTGACCGCAGCGGCCCAGCCGGTAGTCTCGCCCGCCACGACGGGCGAGCGGCCCGGCGTACGTATGGCGCGGTCCCGGCGTAACGCCGAACTGTCCCTGCTGGCGCTGGCGATGGTGCTGGTGGCCGCGTACGGGGCGATCGTCGAGGCTAATTTGCTCGACACCGTCACCCGCGACTTCTGGATGCCGGCCGCCGCACTGGGGCTGGTCTTCTTCGGTATGCACCTGGTGATCAGGTGGTTGGCACCGTTCGCCGATCCGGCCCTGCTGCCGGCGGTGGCCCTGCTCAACGGCATCGGGGTGGGCTTCCTGCGTCGCCTCGACCTGGGCAAGGCCGCGCCCGCCGACCGGGAGACGCTGGCCATCTTCGCCGGCACCGGTGGCCGCCAGCTGGCCTGGACGCTGGCCGCGGTGGTCCTGGCCGCCGGGCTGCTGGTGGTGATGCGCGACCACCGGGCGGTCTCCCGGTACGCGTACACGCTGGGGTTGGCCGGCATCGTGCTGGTGATGATCCCGGCGGTGCTGCCCGGCCGGTTCTCCGAGATCAACGGCGCGAAGCTGTGGATCCGGGTCGGTGGGTTCAGCATCCAGCCCGGTGAGTTCGCCAAGCTGGCACTGCTTGTCTTCTTCGCCTACTACCTGGTCCGCAAGCGTGAGGTGCTGTCGCTGGCCAGCCGCCGCGTCCTCGGCATCGACTTCCCGCGTGGCCGGGATCTCGGCCCGGTGGTCGGGGTCTGGCTGATCAGCCTGCTGGTCCTGGTCTTCGAGAAGGACCTCGGCACGTCGCTGCTCTACTTCGGCATGTTCGTGGTGACGCTCTACATCGCCACCGAACGGGTCAGTTGGCTGCTGATCGGTCTCGTCCTCTTCTTCGGCGGCGCCTACCTCGCGTACGTGCTCGGTGGCACGGTGGGTGGGCCGTTCGCCAACTTCTACACCCGCGCGGAGATCTGGCTCGACCCGTTCGCTGAGCCGTACGACCGGGGTTACCAGCTGGTGCAGGGGCTGCTCGGCCTGGGCAGCGGTGGCCTGTTCGGGTCCGGGCCGGGCGCCGGGGAGCCGCTGGAGATCCCCGAGGTGCAGAACGACTTCATCTTCGCCGGCATCGGTGAGGAGATCGGCCTGTTCGGGTTGACCGCGCTGCTGGTGGTCTACCTGCTCGTCGTCGAGCGGGGGCTGCGGGCCGGGCTGGCGGTGCGGGACTCGTTCGGCAAGCTGGTCGCCGGTGGTCTCGCCTTCACCCTGGGGCTCCAGGTCTTCGTGATCGTCGGCGGGATCAGCAAGCTCATTCCGCTGACCGGTCAGACCACCCCGTTCCTGTCCGCAGGTGGCTCGTCGCTGATGGCGAACTGGCTGCTCATCGCGGTGCTGCTGCGTATCTCCGACGCCGCCCGGCGGCCGGTGGCCCAGGGTGGTGGCCCGGCGGCCCGGCCGGGTGGCGGCCCGCCGGAACAGCTGCACGGTGCTCCCACGGAGGTGATCCGCCCGTGAACGCGCCCCTGCGCCGCGTCGGCGTCGTCGTCATGGTCCTGTTCGGTCTGCTCTTCGCCAACCTGAACTGGATCCAGGCCTACAAGGCGGACGAATACCGCAACAGCGATTACAACGGCCGGGTCCAGGTGGCCGAGTACGAGCGCCGGCGGGGCAACATCGAGGCCGGCGGCACCGCCGTGGCCACCAGCAAGGAGACCGGCGGCAAGCTGAAGTTCCAGCGCAGCTACCCGGCGGGGACGAAGTACGCCCACGTGCTCGGCTACAAGCCGGTCAACCTGGGTGACACCGGCATCGAACGGCTGGAGAACGACTTCCTCGCCGGCACCAGCGACGCCCTGCTCGGCAACCGGATCAAGGACATGTTCACCGGCGACGAGAGCGGCGGCGGCAACGTGCTGCTGAGCATCTCGAAGCGGGCCCAGGACACTGCCTACGAGCAGCTGCGCAACAACCGCAACGGGGTGAAGAAGGGCGCGGCCATCGCCATCGACCCGCGTACCGGTGCGGTGCAGGCGCTGGTCTCGATGCCCAGCTTCGACCCGAACCCGCTGGTCGACCACGACACCAACGTCGCCTCCGCGGCCTACAACAAGTACGAGCAGGACCCGGACGGCCCGCTGAAGAACCGGGCGCTGTCGGAGGTCCTGCCGCCCGGCTCCACCTTCAAGATCGTGATCGCCGCCGCCGCCCTGGAGAACGGGGTCGGCAAGGACACCGAGATCCCGGCCGGGCCGAGCTGGACCCCGCCGACGTCGGGCACGGAGATCCGTAACGCCGCCGCGTCGATCTGCCCGGAGGCGCAGGTCACCCTGATGGACGCGGTCACCGAGTCGTGCAACACCGGCTTCGCCCAGCTCGGCGTGAAGCTCGGCGCGGACACGGTGAAGGAGAAGGCCCGGCAGTTCGGCTTCGAGCAGGGCGACCTCACCGTCGGGCAGCTCGGCGAGGGGGGCCTGCCGGTGGCGGCCAGCCGGACCGGCGACATGCAGAACCCCGACGGCGGCACCGACCCCGCCGCCCTGGCGCAGTCCTCGATCGGCCAGAACAACGTCCGGATGACCCCGCTCCAGGGGGCGCTGATCGCCGGTTCGGTCGCCAACAAGGGCCGGCAGATGCGTCCCTACCTGGTCAAGCAGCTCCTCGGGCCGGACCGCACCACCAGCTACTACAACGCCCAGCCCCGGGAGCTGCGCCAGCCGGTCAGCGGCCAGGTCGCCGACGACCTGCGGGACATGATGGTCAGCGTGGTCAAGAACGGCACCGGCAGCTCGGCGGCCATCGACGGCTACACCGTCGGTGGCAAGACCGGCACCGCGCAGTCCGCCCCGGACCGGCCCGACCACGGCTGGTTCATCGGCTTCGCCCTGGACAAGAACGGCAACGCCGTCTCCGCGGTCTGCGTGGAGCTGGAGCAGGCCGGCAGCGGCGGCAGCGCCGAGGCGGCCCGGATCGGCGGCAAGATCATGCAGGCGGCCATCGCCGATGCGGGGGGCCGCTGACATGCTCAGCCCCGGGGTGCAGCTCGGCAACCGCTACCGTCTCGACGAGCGGATCGCCAGCGGCGGCATGGGCGACGTGTGGCGCGGCACCGACCAGGTGCTGGGCCGTACGGTCGCGGTGAAGAGCCTGCTCCCGGCGCTGCTCGACGAGCCCGGCTTCGCCGAACGGTTCCGGGGCGAGGCGCGCACCATGGCCACCATCAACCACCCCGGCGTGGTCGACGTCTACGACTTCGGCAGCGACCAGGAGATCGCCTTCCTGGTGATGGAGTACGTCGAGGGCGACGCCCTGTCGGCGACGCTCAGCCGGGTCGGCCGGCTCACCCCGGCCCGGACGATGGCGCTGCTCGCCCAGGCCGCCGACGCGTTGCACGCCGCCCACGAGAAGGGCATCGTGCACCGGGACGTCAAGCCGGGCAACCTGCTCGTCCGGCCCAACGGGACGCTGGTGCTGACCGACTTCGGCATCGCCCGGTCCGAGCTGGTCGGTCAGCTCACCGCCGCCGGATCGGTGCTCGGCACCGCCTCGTACATCTCCCCCGAGCAGGCCACCGGCGCGGTGGCGACCCCCGCCTCCGACGTGTACGCCCTCGGTGTCGTGGCCTACCAGTGCCTGGCCGGTCGGCGACCCTTCGAGGGCGACAACCCCCTCGAAATCGCCATGCGGCACGTCCGGGACACTCCCCGGGCCCTGCCCGGGGACATCCCGCCGCAGGTCAAGGCGATCGTGGAGCGGGCCATGGCCAAGGAGCCCGGCCACCGCTGGCCGAGCGCCGCCGCCCTGGCCGCCGTTGCCCGGCAGGCCAAGCAGGTCCTCTCCCAGCAGGCCCGCGCGGGGGGTGGACATCCCGGCCCGGTATCCGGTGGCCCGGTCTCCGGTGGTCCGGTCTCGGGTGGCCCGGTCTCCGGGGCGGCGCCGGCCTCCCCCGCCGGCCCGATGGCCCGTGCCCAGGTGCCCGCCGTACCCCGGCAGCAGCCGGCGGCGCTGGCCCACCAGCACCGTCCGCCGGTCAGCGGGCAGGCCCGTCCGCCGGTCGGTGGGCAGTCCCGGCCACCCGTCAGCGGTCAGGCCAGGCCGCCGGTAGCAGCCCGGCACCCGCAGCCACCGGTGGCGCAGCAGCGCCCGCCGGTTCAGGCCACCCCGATGACCCGGCCCTACCCGCAGCAGCCCCGGGGCGCGGCGGCAGTCCCGTCGGCCCCGCTGCGTGCCGACCGACCCATGGGGTACGCCCGGCAGCCGCTCCCACCCCCGGCCCCGCCACAGCGTTCCCGGTCCGGCATGGTGACCCTGGCGATTCTGCTGGCGGTACTGGTGCTGGTCTGTTCCGGGGTGCTCGCCTACGCGGCGCGACAGCGGACCAGCGCCGGTGATCCCAGCGCGCCCCAGATGACGTCCGGCGCGCTGAGTGCCTTCGGACGCGACGATCCGGCCGGGACGTCGTACCGTCGGGTGGTACGGCTCGAACCGGGTGCCGGCGAGACGACGACGAGCGAAGGACGACGAACGCGATGACAGCCCAGGCCCGCCTGCTCGGTGGCAGGTACCAGGTCGGCGAGCTGCTCGGTTACGGCGGCATGGCCGAGGTGCACCGTGGCCGGGACCTCCGGCTCGGTCGGGACGTCGCGATCAAGATGCTCCGGACAGACCTGGCCAGGGACGCCACCTTCCAGATGCGGTTCCGCCGCGAGGCGCAGAACGCCGCCTCGCTGAACCACCCGGCGATCGTCGCCGTCTACGACACCGGCGAGGAGACCGCCCCGACCGGCGAGACCCTCCCGTTCATCGTGATGGAGTTCGTGAACGGGCGGACCCTCAAGGAGGTCCTCGGCGTCGAGGGGCGGCTCCAGCCGCGCCGGGCGTTGGAGATCTGCGCCGACATGTGCGCGGCCCTGGAGTTCAGCCACCGGCACGGGATCATCCACCGGGACATCAAGCCCGGCAATGTGATGCTGACCCAGACCGGTCAGGTCAAGGTGATGGACTTCGGCATCGCCCGTGCGTTGGCCAGCGGCGCCACCACGATGACCCAGACCAGCGCGGTGATCGGCACGGCCCAGTACCTCTCCCCGGAGCAGGCGCGCGGCGAGGCCGTCGACGCCCGCTCCGACGTGTACGCCGCCGGCTGCGTGCTGTTCGAGCTGGTCTGCGGTCATCCGCCGTTCGTCGGCGACAGCCCGGTCAGCGTGGCGTACCAGCACGTGCGGGAGGCCCCGCCGACGCCCAGCGACATCAACCCGGACGTGACCCCGGCGATCGACGCGATCGTGCTGAAGGCGCTGTCCAAGAACCCGCTCAACCGCTACCAGAGCGCCGGTGAGATGCGGGCCGACCTGCTCCGTGCCGCCGCCGGCCGGCCGGTGATGGCGACCCCGGTGATGAGCCAGGACGAGACCACCCCGATGGCGGCGGCTGCGGCCGGTTACCCGACGCAGGTGGTCGGTCAGCAGACCCGGCACATCCCGGCCCGGGTCGGTGACCCGCAGCGGCGCAAGAGTTCCGCCTGGGTGATCGCGGCGTTCGCGGCGGTCGGCGTGCTGGCGGTGATCGCCCTGGTCGCGGCCCTGCTGATGAACGGCGACGAGACCAAGACGAGCCCGGTGCCCAACCTGGCGGGCAAGACGCAGGACGCCGCCTTCACCGAGATCCGCAACGCCGGCCTGGTGCCGGCGACCGGTGACCAGGTCTTCGACAGCACCTGCAAGGTGGGTACGGTCGCCCGGCAGGACCCGCCGGCCGGCACCCCGCTGGCCGAGAACCGTCAGGTGACGGTGAACATCTGCGGCGGCAAGCCCGAGGTCAGCATCCCGACCGGCCTCAAGGGCAGCAAGGTCGACAGCGCGCAGGCCCGCCTGAGGGACGCGAAGTTCGTCGTGAACGTCGTGGACAAGGACAGCGAGGAGAACGAGGACATCGTCCTCGACGTGTCCCCGCCCGAGGGGGAGAAGGTGCCGGAGGGCACCAAGGTGACCCTGACCGTCTCCCGGGGCAACGTCCGTGAGGTGCCGAACGTCAAGGACCTCAGCCAGGCGGAAGCCATCCGGGCCATCGAGAACGCCGGTTTCAGGGCCAACCCCGAGCTCGGCTCGGAGGTGCCGGCGGACGAGGCCGGCAAGGTGCAGAGCCAGAACCCGAAGGCCGGCACCAAGAAGACGAAGGGGAGCACGGTCACCATCGTGGTGAGCGTGCCGGAGGTGACCGAGCCGCCGACCCCGCCGACCCCGACCACGCCGGTGCCGACCACCACACCGCCCGGTGACGGCACCGGGGGCGGGTTCCCGCTGCCCACCCCGCCGTTCCGGGTCGAGGACCAGTGACCCGTACCCTGCGATGACGTTCAGGCCCGGTCCGGTTGGACCGGGCCTGGCTCTTTCGGCGGTGACCCACCGGCACCGGTCGGCGCGTGCCCCGGCGCTCGGGCGGCGTCGGCCGTGTCAGTTGGTGGCGAAGGCGGCCCGGCGGCGGGCGTCGACCTCGGCGGCCAACTCCGGGGCGCGTTCCAGGGCCTCCGGGTGCCCGCAGGCGGCGACCCAGTTCGCCAGCATCAGGTGGCCGCCCTCGGTGAGCACCGACTCCGGGTGGAACTGCACCCCCTCGATCGGCAGGGTCCGGTGCCGCATCGCCATCACCACACCGGACTCCGTCCAGCCGGTGACCTCCAGCTCGTCGGGGAGCGTCTCGGGGAGCACCGCCAGCGAGTGGTAGCGGGTGGCGGTGAACGGGTCCGGCAGGCCGGCCAGCACCCCGACGGAGTGGTGCCGCACCTCGGAGGTCTTGCCGTGCAGCAGCTCCGGTGCCCGGGTGACGGTCCCGCCGAACGCCTCACCGATCGCCTGGTGGCCGAGGCAGACGCCGAAGATCGGCAGCTCCCCGGCGTACCGGCGGATGACGTCGAGGCAGATGCCGGCGCGGTCCGGGCTGCCCGGCCCCGGCGAGAGCAGGACGCCCGCCGCGCCGACCCGGCCGACCTCGGCGACGTCGATCTCGTCGTTGCGTCGGACCTCGCACTCCACCCCGAGCTGGCCCAGGTACTGCACGAGGTTGAACACGAAGGAGTCGTAGTTGTCGATCACGAGGACACGCATGGGCTCACTGGTCCGGAGAGGGGGCGGGTGGGGTGTTGTTGCGGTCGGTGTCGTACGGCAGGTCGTGCCCGTCGCCGGCCGGCGCGTCGGGATCGACGGCGGAGTCGCCGCCCGGGTTGCCGGAGTCCTGGGTCACCTGGACGTCGTCGAAGGGCAGCAGCGGCTCGGCCCAGGGGAAGATCACATACCAGAGCAGCGCCACCGTCGCGGTGGCGAGCAGCACCGATCCGATGAGCTTGCCGGGCAGCCCGAAGGGCAGCTTGCGCCAGATGAACGAGTACACCGTGGTCAGCCTCGCAGTTCCGGCGGTGGGCCCGCGGACTTGGGCTGCGCGCGGTCGAGCTCGGCGTGGACGATCAGCCGCTGGTAGTTGTCGAACTTGGGGTTGCAGGTGGTCAGGGTGAGCAGTTTGCGGGTGGCCTTCGCGTTCGGCTCGCCCGGCACCGGAGCGACCACCTCGACCTGGTCGGGGCGGACGATCCGGGTCTGGTAGACCTTGTAGACGTACCAGTCCTGCTTGCCCTCCAGCAGGATCGCGTCTCCGGTCTTCAGCTCGTCCAGCCGCCAGAAGGTGGCCCGGTTGCGGTGCCCGGCCACGGAGAAGTTGCCCACCTCGCCGGGGAGCGCGCTCTTCGGGTAGTGGCCGGGGGCGTACCGGATGTCCTCCTGGGTGACGCCCTCGACGACCACCCAGTTCTTGTCGAGGCTGGGGATGTAGAGCCCGGCGATGGGCTTGCCCTCGGCGGGGGCGACCTGCTTGGCCGGGGTGCTCGGGCTGACCGTCGGGTCGCCGGTCGGGCCCCACGCCTGTTCCAGTTGCTTGTTGAGTTTGCTCTGGTGGGCGTCGACGAGGGCGGACTTGCCCCAGATCTCGTACCCGGCGAACAGGAGCACCACCAGTCCGAAGGTGATCAGTACTTCGCCGCTGACCCGTACCCCGGTGCGCAGCCGTGAGCCGAAGCTGGGCCGGGTCAGCTCCGAGTAGACGCTCTTGTAGCCCTCCCCGGTCTGTTCCGGGCGCAGCTGCACGACCCGCTCACCCCGCCGGGGCGGGGGTGGTGGCGGGGCGGGCTCGCCGGAGCCGGGGTGTTCGGGGGCGGGCGGCACCGCACCCATCAGGGCGGTGGAGTCCAGCGCCGGGTTGTTCGGTCGGGCCGGCACCACCGGCAGCAGCGCCGTGGCCGCCGGGTCCGCCGGGTGGTCCGGTCCCGGCCGGCCGTGCTCCACCGGCCCGTTCCCGGGTACGCCCCGACCGTGGCCCGTGCCGGGGGCGGGGGCGCCCGGCCAGGCGGGTGGCGGTTGGCGTGCCGGGAGCACGGGGGCGGGCCAGGGGCCGGTGGGTTCCGGGCGGGCCGGCTCGGTGCGGGTGGCGGCGGGCGGCGTGGACCGGTCGACCCTGGGGAGGAACGCGGTCGGCTCGTCGTGCTGGTCGCCGCCGTGCGGGCCCCCGCCCTGCCGGGTCATCGCGGCACCGTCGCCGATCGCAGCGCCGTGGAGTCCTCGAACGCGGGCACGGTGACGGAGCCGACGTGCTCGGAGTAGCCGAGCTGGTAGTGGTCGACCGCCTGCTTGAACAACCCGACTCCCTGCGAGCCGGCGAGGGCCTGCTGGAGGGCAGCGGGATCGCCGATTGCTACGATCTTGAATGGTGGCGAGTACACCCGGCCGTGCAGCAGCAGGGTGTTACCGACGCAGCGTACCGCGCTGGTGGAGAGCACGCGGACGTTCATGATGGACATGGCCTCCGCGCCTCCGGCCCAGAGCGCGTTGACCACGGCCTGCACGTCACCCTGGTGGACGACGAGGTCGTCGTTGGTGGCGCCCTTGGGCAGGGTGCCGTCGTTGCGGCGGGGGGCGTCGTTCAACTCGACCGTCACCCCGGAGCCGGTGAGCGCGGTGAAGCCGGCCGCCTGTTGGAGGCCCTGGGCGCGGTCCCGCTGCTCCTTGATCGGTGCGTCGGTGTCGGCCAGCGTCTCGGTCTCGCCCTCCACGTCGGCGCGCAGCCGGGCGGCGCGCAGCTCGCTGGCGGCCACCTGCTCCCGGCGGTCCTCGATCAGCTGGGTGAGCTGGGGCCGGCGGTCCTCCCGCAGGGCGGTGCCGCCTGCCGTGGTCGCCGTGGTGGTGAAGAGCAGTCCGGCGGCGGCGGCGATCAGTGGCACGCCGATCGACCAGCCCGGTCGGCGCTGCCGGGGGCGGCGGGGCAGGAAGGCGGCGACCGCCCGGCGCATGGCCTTCTGCCAGGACGCCGCACCGGATGTGTACTCCACCGTCCGTTCCTCTCCCGTCGTCTGGTGACGCCCGTCACGGTGCGGATCGGGTCGTCCACGGCGCGTCGACCCGACCGAATCCGGTCACCGTGGGCACCGGATCGACCCCATTCATGGCCTGAACCGGCCTTCCGGACTACGCTAGCTGTCGAACATTATTGGCCATGGACCGTCGCCCCCGCGCCCGGTTGTCAGGCCGGACGAGGTCGTCACCCCTCTGGAGAGCGTCGTGCCCAAGTCTCAGGTCCGTAAGAAGAAGGTGTACACCCCGCCGACGGACGTCCGTCCGACGACGACGGCGGCGACGCGCAAGCCTAGCCCGGTGTGGCTGCCGGCGACCGCTGTCGCGTTGATCGTCGGCGGCATCGGCTGGCTGGTGGTCTACTACCTCTCCGAGCAGGAGTATCCGGTCGCCTCGTGGGGTTACTGGAACCTCGCGGTCGGTTTCGGCGCGATGGTGGGTTCCCTGGTGCTGCTCTCCCGCTGGCGTTGAGCCCGGCGCTGCGGCGCCCTCCACGACACGACCCAGGTCATCGCGTACGCCCCCAGCCCGGCGCTTCGGCGTCGGGCCCCCTATGGTGTCCGCAGGGCGGCGTGGCCTGGTGCGAGAAGATTCACGTTACCGTCGGGTAACTTTCGCGTAGGCTGCACCGCATGACCGAGCGGAGCGAGGTCGTCGACCGGTCCGGTCGGGGGTGCGGCGGCGGTAGGCCGGGCACCTCCTGAACCGGTCCCGGCCGCCGCGCCGCTCGCCAGGCAGCAGACCGGGAGGCCAACTCGATGGGCAGCGTCCAGATCGTCACCACGGTCCTCGCCGCCGCCATCACCGCGGTGGCGGTGTGGCTCGCGGTGCGTGCGGTGCGGAAGATGGTGGCCGTCATCCGGCTGGGGCAACCCGCGCCGGAGCGGTTCACCGACAAGGGCACCCGGGCGAAGACCATGCTGGTCGAGACGGCCGGCCACACCCGGATGCTCAGGTGGGGCGTGGTGGGGGCCGCGCACTGGTTCGTGATGGTCGGCTTCATCGTGCTGTCACTGCTCGTGCTGGAGGCGTACTTCGAGGTCGTCTCGTCGACCGGCGGGCTGCCGCTGATCGGTGGCCTCGCCGTTTACGGCCTGGTCACCGAGGTGATCGCGGTGCTCGGCACGGTCGGCATCGGAGTGCTGATCGCGATCCGGGTCCGCAACCGGCCGACCCGGCCGGGTGGGCGCTCCCGGTTCACCGGCTCCACCATGTGGCAGGGCTACTTCGTCGAGGCGGTCGTCCTCGCCGTGCTGGTCATGGGGTTCGTGATCCGGGGCTTCAAGGTCGCCACCGACCACTTCGAGTACCCGCTCTGGGCCACCCCGGTCAGCCACGCCGTCGGCGCGCTGCTGCCCGCCTGGCCGGCCGGCGTGAGCATCGCCGCCCTCATCAAGATCGTCATCTCGATGACCTGGCTGATCGTCATCGCGCTGAACGTGACGATGGGCGTCGCCTGGCACCGTTTCCTGGCGTTCTTCAACATCTTCTTCAAGCGCGAGCCGGCCCGGCCGGCCGGCTCCGGGCTCGGCCCGCTGCGGCCGATGACGAGCCAGGGCAAGCCGCTCGACTTCGAGGAGGCCGACCCCGAGAAGGACCAGTTCGGCGTCGCCCAGGTCGAGCAGTTCACCTGGAAGGGGCTGCTCGACTTCAGCACCTGCACCGAGTGCGGGCGCTGCCAGTCGCAGTGCCCGGCCTGGAACACCGGCAAGCCGCTGTCGCCCAAGCTGCTCGTGCTCAGCCTCCGCGACCACGCGTACGCCAAGGCGCCCTACCTGCTGGCCGGGGGCGGCAAGGACCTGACCGGTGAGGAGAAGGCCACCGCGGCGCAGCTCGCCCACCTCGACGTGCTCACCCTCGCCGAGGCCGACAAGCCGTTGATCGGTGACGCCGAGGCCGGCGGTGTGATCGACCCGGACGTGCTGTGGTCCTGCACCACCTGCGGGGCCTGCGTCGAGCAGTGCCCGGTGGACATCGAGCACGTCGACCACATCGTCGACATGCGGCGCTACCAGGTGCTGATCGAGTCGAGCTTCCCGTCCGAGGCCGGCGTCATGCTGCGCAACCTGGAGAACAAGGGCAACCCGTGGGGTGCCCCGCAGAACACCCGCGAGGACTGGACCAAGGGCCTGAGCTTCCCGGTGCCCCGGGTCGGCGAGGTCGACGACTTCGAGTACCTGTTCTGGGTCGGCTGCGCCGGGGCGTTCGAGGACCGGGCCAAGAAGACCACCCGGGCGGTCGCCACCCTGCTCAACGAGGCGGGCGTCTCCTTCGCCATCCTCGGCGAGGGCGAGACCTGCTCCGGTGACCCGGCCCGGCGGATCGGCAACGAGTTCGTCTTCCAGATGCTCGCCCAGCAGAACGTCGAGACCCTCAACGAGGCGTTCGAGGGCCGGGACAAGACCAAGCGCAAGATCGTCGCCACCTGCCCGCACTGCTTCAACACCCTCGGCAACGAGTACGGCCAGCTCGGTGGCGAGTTCGAGGTGGTCCACCACACCCAGCTCCTGGCCCACCTGGTCAGCACCGGCAAGCTCACCCCGGTGCAGCCGGTCGACGGCGGCGTCACCTACCACGACCCCTGCTACCTGGGCCGGCACAACCGGGTCTTCGCGGCCCCCCGGGAGGTGCTCGGCAGCGCCGTCAACGGCGGTGGCAGCGCCGACGGCACCCTGATCGAGATGCCCCGCAACAGCGAGCGCTCCTTCTGCTGCGGCGCCGGCGGCGCCCGGATGTGGATGGAGGAGAAGATCGGCAAGCGGATCAACGTGGACCGGGTCGAGGAGGCCATGTCCACCGGGGCGCGCACGGTCGCCGTCGGCTGCCCGTTCTGCTCGACGATGCTCAACGACGGGGTGAACGGCAAGGGCGCCGGCGAGCAGGTCGAGGTGGTCGACGTGGCCAGCGTGCTGCTGCGCTCGGTCAAGCCGGACACCGCGCCGGGCGAGAAGGAGACCGCGCCGACCGCCGGCTGAGGTCGTACCCCCGCCGGGGCGGACGCACGACGGCGGCGGCACCCACCGGTGCCGCCGCCGCAGCGGTCGTCAGGACGTCGTGCTGGTCAGGACGTCGTCGTGGTGATGATCGCGGCCGTGGTGGTCACCGTGGTCGCCATCATGATCGCGGCCTGGGTCTCCTCGATCGCCTTCTTCGTAGCCGCGGACGCCCAGTCCCCGTCGGCGATCTCCGTGGTGCGGGCCTTGAGCCGCTCCTTGGGCAGCTCCCGGAAGAGCTTGCGGTCCAGCCCCACCGCGCGGGTCAGGCCGAGCAGCGCGGCCGTCCGGGCCTCCACCGGGCCGTCGGCGAGCAGCGCGTCGAGCATCCGCTGCCGGGCCGCCGTCTCCGCCGCCGGCTCCGCGCCGGTCGGCGACGGATAGCGGGTACGCGGAAAGACCAGCAGCACCCGGTCGGAATCCCGGCGCAGCACCCCCGAGTCGACCAGACCCGACAGCACCCGGTCGGGCAGCCCCTTGGCCAGCCGGCTGATCCAGTCCTTGGGTCGGCGACGCTTGCCGTCGGCGGCCACCCGGGCGAGGGCGTCGTCGAGCACCGGCCGGCCGACCGGAGTCGGGTCGGTCACCACCAGCCGGTCGTCGGCCACCTCGACCCGGGCGGCGAGGGCCAGTTCGAGCAGGACCGCCCCGGACAGCCCGTAGTCGAGGTGCGGCCGGCCGAGCCGGTTCACCCCGGTGTCGTCGTAGGCGAGCAGGACCAGTTCGTCGGCGAGGGTGAGTGGTGCCATGCCGTCCACGCTAACCCGGTGGCGCGAGTCCCGCCGCTGGGCCGACCCGACGACGCCGGTGACGGTGAGCCACGCCCCGGTGACTGCGGGACGCGGTCGTGAAACAATCACGCCCATCGACTCTCTGCTGCTCGGTACGCTGTTGCCCCTGGTCGGCTTCGTGCTGCTGACCGCCGGCAACGCGTTCTTCGTCGCGGCCGAGTTCGCCCTGGTCACCGTGGATCGGGCGGAGATCGACCGGCGGGCCGAGGCCGGCGACACCACCGCCGCCACCGTCCGCCGGGCGCTGCGCGAACTCTCCTTCCAGCTCTCCGGGGCGCAGCTCGGCATCACCCTCACCGCGCTGCTCACCGGCTACCTGGCCGAACCGGCCCTCGCCCGGCTGTTCGACCCGCTGCTGGCCCCGCTGGGCGGTGCGGACCGGTTCGGTCCGCTGCTCGCCCTGGCGTTGGCCACCCTCCTCTCGATGCTCTTCGGCGAGCTGGTGCCGAAGAACCTGGCGCTGGCCCGGCCGATGCCGGCGGCGCTGGCCACCGCCGGGCCGATGCGGGCCTTCTCGCGGGCCTTCGGCTGGCTGATCAGAGGGCTGAACAACTCGGCCAACCGGCTGGTCCGCCAGCTCGGGGTGGAGCCGCAGGAAGAGTTGGCCAGCGCCCGCTCCCCGGAGGAACTGGGCCTGCTCGCGGCCATCTCGGCCCGCGCCGGGGCGCTGCCACCGGACACCGCCATGCTGCTGCGGCGCACCATCCGCTTCGGCGACAAGCGGGCCGCCGAGGCGATGACCCCCCGGGTGGACGTGATCGCGCTGCGGGCCACCGCCACCGTCGCCGAGCTGCTCGACCTGTCCCGCCGGACCGGTCGGACCCGGTTCCCGGTCTACGAGGAGACCCTCGACCTGGTCACCGGGGTCGCGGCCGTACCGGACGCGCTCGGGGTGCCGCTGGCCGCGCGGGCCGGCACCACCGTCGCCTCGGTCGCCCGCGAGCCGGTGTACGTGCCGGAGAGCCTCGACCTCGACGGCGTGCTGGCGGCGTTGAAGGCCGCCGGGGCCGACCTGGCGATCGTGGTCGACGAGTACGGCGGCACCGACGGGGTGGTGACCGTCGAGGACCTGGTCGAGGAGCTGGTCGGGGAGATCGCCGACGAGTTCGACCCGGCCACGGTGGACGACGCCCACGACACCGGGCTGACCGTGCCGGGTGGGGAACGGACCGTCCTGGTCGACGGGGTGCTGCGGGAGGACGAACTGTACGAGCAGACCGGGTTCCGGCTCCCCGAGGGCCCGTACGAGACGCTGGCGGGGTTCCTGATGGCCCGGTTGGGGCACATTCCGATGCCCGGCGAGACGACCGGGGCGGACGGTTACGAGTTCACCGTCGTCGAGGTGGAGCGGCACCGCATCGAACAGGTCCGGGTGGTCCGCCCCGAGGAGCCGCACGTCGATGACTGAGCTGCTGGTCGCGGTGCTGCTGCTGCTCGGCAACGCGTTCTTCGTGGGCAGCGAGTTCGCGTTGATCGCGTCCCGGCACACGGTGGTGGAGCCGTTGGCCGTGACCTCGAAGCGGGCCCGGTGGGCGTTGTCGGCGATGAACCAGATCCCGCTGATGATCGCCGGGGCGCAGCTCGGCATCACCGTCTGCTCGCTCGGGTTGGGCGCGATCGCCGAGCCGGCCCTGGCCCACCTGCTGGAGCCGGTGTTCCACGCGGTGCTGCTGCCGGCGGGCGCGGTGCACCCGGTCTCCTTCCTGATCGCCCTGGGTGTGGTGGTCTTCCTGCACACGGTGGTCGGGGAGATGGTGCCGAAGAACATCACCCTGGCCGGGCCGGAGCCGTCGGCGCTCTGGCTGGGGCCGGCGATGTTGGCGTTCTGCCTGGCCACCAAGCCGTTGCTGGTGGCGATGAAATGGGCGTCCCGGCAGGTACTGCGACTGTGGGCGGTGGAGGCCGCGGACGCGGTCAAGACGGTCTTCACCGCCGAGGAGCTGGCCGGGTTGGTGGCCCAGGCCCGTACCGAGGGGCTGCTCGACGCCGAGGAGCACGCCCGGATCACCGGCGCGTTGGCGTTGCACGCCCGGACGGCGGCGGACGCCCTGCAGCCGTGGTCCACGGTGACCACGGTGGCCGAGGACGTCTCACCGGCCTCTCTGGAGGTGCTGGCGACCACCACCGGCCGGTCCCGCTTCCCGGTGGTGCAGCGTTCCACCCGCCGGGTGCTGGGCTTCGTGCACGTCAAGGACGTCCTGGGGTACGCCGGGGCGTCCCGTCGGGCGCCGGTGCCGGCCGAGGTCTACCGACCGCTGGCCGTGGTGCCACCGGACCGTACGCTGGCCGATCTGCTGCTGGCGATGCGACGCGAGCGGCGGCACATGGTGCTGGTGAGCGACGGTCGCCGCCCCCTGGGTGTGGTCACGCTCGACGATGTATTGACAGCAATCGTTGGAAATTGAGCGAACACCCTTTGTGTGCAAGCGATTGCACTGATGTGATGGAGGGCCCACCCGCCTTGATTCCCCACCGGGACTCCCCCTAATGTTGCACCGGCCGCTGTGGGTCGTCTGCCTCCTTCTTCCCCTTAGCGAGGCGCCCGGCGGTCGGTTGCAAAGGAGTCGACGCCGGTGGCAACCATGCCCCCTCAACGTCACGTCCAGGGCCAGCCGCCCGCCCGGCCGGCAGTCCTTCGGCGGGTCGCCCGCCGCCTGCTCACCGTGGTCGCGGCGGTCGCCGTCGGTGCCGGGATGCTCGCTGTGCCGGCCCACGCCGCGCCGTCGCCCGAGGAGATCGAGGCGGCTCTCGACAAGCAGTGGGAGCAGCTCGAACCCACCATCGAGAACTACAACAAGGTCCGGGCGCAGCTGAAGGTCAACCGCAAGAAGTCGGCCGACCTGCAGAAGAAGATCGAGCCGTTGGCCCTGCAGAGCGAACTGGCCCTCGGCCGGGTGGGTGACCTCGCCTCCCGCTACTACAAGTCCGGGCCGTCGCAGGAGTTGAGCGCGCTGCTCACCACCAGTCGGCCGGGCACCCTCGCCGCGCAGCTGACCATTCTGGACCGACTCGCCGCCGAGCAGCGGCGGGAGGTCGAGGCGGTGCTCGTGGTGCGTCGCAAGTACGACGCCGAGAAGCAGAAGCTCGACACCCTGATCGCCGCCGAGGTGCAGCAGGAGAAGGACCTCGCGGCCAAGAAGACCAAGATCAACGCCGAGATCAAGCGGCTCCAGGCGGCCATGCCGAAGACCACCGTCAAGGTGAACGGCTGCCCCACGATCAACGGGGTGCTCAGCTCCGCCGCCCGGACCGCGATCGCCACCGCCTGCGCGCAGGTCGGTGACCCGTACGTCTGGGGCGCCACCGGGCCGAACTCGTTCGACTGCTCCGGGCTCACCCAGTTCGCCTACAAGGCGGCCGGCATCTCGCTGACCCACTTCACCGGTGCCCAGTGGAACGAGGGCAAGGCCATCCCACGCTCCGAGGCCCGCCCCGGCGACCTGGTGTTCTTCTTCAGCGACCTGCACCACGTCGGCCTCTATCTGGGCAACGACATGATGGTGCACGCACCCCGGACCGGTAAGCCGGTCCAGGTGACCAGCATCAACTACATGCCGGTGGCCGGCTTCCGCCGACCCTGACCAGCGCAGACGCCAACCCCCGGCCCGCTGGGCCGGGGGTTGGCCCGTCTTCCGGTCACGGACTGTGCCGGCCCGGCGGGTTGCGGATCGATAACGACCATCTCTACTCTGGTCAATCGTCGGTCGGCACCAGGTCCGCCCCACCCGGGGTGGCGTCGGCCGGCACCGCCGAGTCGCCTCCGGGCGAGCCGGGGACCCAGGTACGCCGGGGTGAATCCGCAACCACTGCGGTAGGGCGCTCCCTTCCCGCCCGAACCCGTCAGCTAACCCGGTAGGCGGTCGAGGAAGAAGGAGCCCGGAGCCCGGTGGCACACGATGCCCCGCGCCCACCGTCACGCCGGTCGACCCAGGTCGCCCGCGAGACGACGGTGCCGCGCCCACGTTGGTCCCGCTTCACCACCACCCTCGCCACCCTGGCCGCCGTCGCGGTCGCCCTGACCGGTGGCGCCACGGCAGCCCACGCCGACCCCTCGGTCGCCGAGATCGAACGACAGATCGACCAGGACTGGAACAAGCTCGAACCGATCATCGAGCAGCACAACGCCACCCGCACCGACCTGGCCGCCAAGCGCCGGCAGGCCGACGAACTGGGCAAGCGGATCGCCCCGCTGCAACGGCGGGTGGACCAGGCGATGAACCAGGTCAGCGGCCTCGCCGTCCAGGCGTACAAGGGCGAGAACATGTCCACCGTCAATGCGCTGCTCGGCAGCCACAGCCCCAGCCAGGTGGTCGAGCAGCTGGGGTTGCTGGACCGGTTCGCCAGCCGCCAGCAGCGCGAGGTGCGGACCGTCGCGGCACTGCGCGACGAACTCGCCGCGACCAAGGCGCCGTTGGACGAGATGGTCGCCCAGCTGACCCGTACCGAGGCCCAGTTGGCGGCGAAGAAGAAGCAGATCAACACCGAGATCGACAAGTTGCAGAAGCTGCGGCTGAAGGTCTACGGCAACGGCGGCGGGGGATCACTGCGCCCGGCACCCTGCCCGGCCGGCTACCCCGGCGGCCCGTCCGGCACGGCCGTCAAGTTCGCCTGCGCCCAGATCGGCAAGCTGTACGTGTGGGGCGCGGCCGGCCCCAACAACTACGACTGCTCCGGGCTGACCATGGCCGCCTGGGCGAAGGCCGGGGTGTCGCTGCCGCACAACGCCCGGCAGCAGCGCCAGGTCACCGACCGGGTCAGCCGGGCCGACCTGCGCCCCGGCGACCTGGTCTTCTACTACGCCGACCTGCACCACGTCGGGATGTACGTCGGGGACGGCTGGGTCGTACACGCCTCCCAGGCCGGCAAGCCGATCACGATGAAGCGGGTCGACGACGGGCCGGTCAACAGCTACGGCCGACCCGGCTGAGCCACGCGTCCGGGCCCCCCGGATCCGGGGGGCCCGGACGCGGTGTGCCGCACTCCGGTACGACCGTGCTCCAGCGGTGGCCCGTCCCCCGGGATGCGGCCCGCACCGCCAGGCTGTGGTCCACGCCCTTGGGGTGCGGCCGGGCTGGTGGGTTGTGGCCGGTGCCGCCGAGGTGTGGTCCGCATCCTCGGGTGCGGCTGCGCCGGTGGGGTGCGGCCCGCGTCCGTGGGTTGCGGCCCGCGTCCTCGGGGTGCGGCCCGCGCCGGTGGGTTGCGGCCCGGCCCGGTGGGGTGTCGGTCAGCGGGTGGGCCAGATGCGCCAGTTCTGCCAGGAGCGGCTCTGCGTCGGCCCGCGCTGGCCCTGGTAACGCGACCCGTACACCTCCGAGCCGTAGGGGTGCTCGGCCGGCGAGGAGAGCCGGAAGATGCAGAGCTGGCCGATCTTCATGCCCGGCCACAGGGTGATCGGCAGGTTCGCCACGTTCGACAGCTCCAGCGTGACGTGGCCGGAGAAGCCCGGATCGATGAAGCCGGCGGTCGAGTGGGTGAGCAGGCCCAGCCGGCCCAGGCTCGACTTGCCCTCCAACCGGCCGGCGAGCTGGTCGCCGAGCGAGATGACCTCGAGCGTGGAGGCGAGCACGAACTCGCCCGGGTGCAGCACGAACGGTTCGCCCGCCGGCACCTCGACCATCGACGTCAGATCGTCCTGCTGCACGGCCGGGTCGATGTGGGTGTAGAGGTGGTTGTTGAAGACCCGGAACAGCTTGTCGAGGCGCACGTCGATGCTGGACGGCTGCACCAGACTCGGCTCGAACGGCTCCAGCGCCAGCGTGCCGGCCTTGATCTCGGAGACCAGGTCCCGGTCGGAGAGCAGCATCGGGCCACCCTATCGAGCACGCCAGTCCGCCCTGCCCACCGGGCCGTCCCGCCGGCCTCGTCGGCGCGTCGGCCGCCCCGACCCACCGGGCCGCCCGCGGTCGTCCTCGGCGGTGGCTGCGGGGCGGATGCCGGGCCCTTCCACCTGCGTGTCGGACTGATTTTCGAACGCCTGTTCGATAGGATGACGGCATGGCATCCTGGTCCGCATTCGCCGCCGACGAGCCCCGACTCGCCGACGGGATCCGCCTTCTCCTCCAGCAGTACGGGCCGGGTTTCGGCTACCTGGCCACCGTCCGCGCCGACGGTGGTCCCCGGGTGCACCCGGTCTGCCCGCTGGTCACCGACGGCGGGCTCTTCTGCTTCGTCGTCGACTCACCCAAGCGACGCGACCTCGAACGTGACGGCCGCTACGCGCTCCACTCGTTCCCGTCGGAGGAGAGCGACGACGAGGCGTATCTCGCCGGTCGGGCCGAGCCGGTGGCCGATCCGGCCCGGGTGGCGCTGGTGGCTGCGATCGGTCGGGCCGCTCCCCAGGTCGACTGGCGGCTCTTCGAGTTCAGCGTGGACGTCGCCATGCTGACCCGGCGTGACCACGGCGGCCAGTTGCGCCCCGACGGCGGGCGTCCCGCCGTGCAGGTCTGGCTGGACCCGACAGCGGGTCGGCCGGGTGTCGCCGACCTGCCCGATCAGCGGCCGGCCCGGCGTGGTCGGCACGGGTTCGACACCCGGCGTACCGCCGCCTGACCCGGAAGACGACGGTGCCGGCCCCGTCCGGGAAGGACGGAGCCGGCACCGGTGCCTGCGGTGTGTCGGTCAGGCCGACGCGCGGTAGGCGGTCCACGCGTTCACCATGCGGCTCGCCTGACCAGCGGTGAACTGGTACATGCACGAGTCGTAGGTGTAGTCCATGAAGTTGGTGATCGGGTCCTTGCCGGACGCGGTGCAGGTGTCCCGACCGGTCGGGCACTCGAAGGCCGGCTCACGCTCGGCCGGGGTGTCCGAGACGCCGTCGCCCGAGCCCGAGCAACCACCCTGGAAGGTGTGGTAGAGGTTCAGCCAGTGGCCGACCTCGTGGGTGCCGGTGTCACCCAGGTTGTAGTTGGTGGCGGCGCCACCCGGCAGCGACTCGCCGAGCACCACGACGCCGTCCATCACGTCCAGGGTGCGCTTGGGGAAGGTCGCCCAGCCGAGCAGGTCGTCACTCAGCTCACCCAGGTAGAAGTTGAGGGTGTTCTTGCCGCCGGTACGCAGCTGGGTCTTCATCGCCCGCTCGGCCGAGGAACCCTGCACGATCGGGTACCACGACGCGTTGGTGACCCGGTTGATCTTCTGGAGCTGGAAGGTGAAGCCGGTGGCCGCGCCGCCGGTCGCACCGCTGTACGCCTGGTTGAGCACGGTGATCTGCGAGTTGATCAGCGAGTCGGGGATGTTGCCCCCGGCCCGGGTGCTGTCCCGCTGGATCACGTGGACGACGACCGGGACGGTGATCGGGGCCAGCGCCACCGTCGTGCCCTCGCTCGAACCGGTGCGGATGCTGGACTTCGACCGCAGGGCGCTGTTGCGCAGGGCGGCAGCGAAGTCCGCCTCCCGCTCCTTGACCTGCGTGGCGGTCAGCTGGTTCGGGTCGTGCCGCTTGTGCGCGGCCTTGCTGCCGCCGCGAACGCGCGCGTCGGAGTGGACGTCCTCGTGGACGTCGGCCGGCTCCGCGCAGGGGGCGTTATCGGGGGCTGCGGAGTACGCGGAAGCCGCAGGCACGACGCCCACCGCAGCGGTGCTCAGCAGCAGCGCGAAGGTCGTCGATGCGACACCGGCGGCACGCCGGGTCAGCAGGTTGGGACGTAGTCCCATGGGCCCACCTCTTTCTGGCGGCGCGACAGGGGGTATGTCGCGCCGAGGTCGTGAACGTGGGGGTGACGTTACAACTGATCGACACGTTTGAGAACGTCCCTAAGCTGCTTCTGTGAAACATCTGACCGTTTTATTTCAGCAGCTGGTAGTTGGTCCGTGACGGGTGGTGGTCGACGGCGCGCGGGGGTGCCAGGGTGCGCGGGCATGGTCACCTCAGGTACAGTGGTGCCGCTTGCGGGTGTAGTTCAATGGCAGAACATCAGCTTCCCAAGCTGACAGTGCGGGTTCGATTCCCGTCACCCGCTCCACCACGAAGGCCCTGACCAGGATGCGAATCCGAGTCAGGGCCTTCGATGTTCAGTGGCCAACCAAGGCGCACCGCGCCGATAGCGGGAGCATCAGCGGGCAGTACAGCACGACGCTGCTCACCTGGCTCGAAAGCCAGCTGAGCACCGGCGCGGCCGACAGCGGGGTTGTCGCGGTAACAAGTCATGACCTTGGGCTGGGGTAGCGGCTCCAGGTGCCGCCCGCGTTGGTGACTTGGCGGTTGCGACGAGACATACAACCCCGGTCCCCACCGGTCCCGACAAGAGATCCACGTGCAGGACGAACGCGCGGAAGCCCTTTCGCTGGCCGACGATCCGTTCTGGCGTGATTGACACGTTGAGAACACCTCCGTGAAGTGACGTCGCCCAGGCGGCGACCCGGCGACCTGAAGCCCTCTGGATCGGCATGGCGAGGGCAGCGGATACACGTGCGCGTCCTTTAGACCTGATGACGTGAACGATTCACACCGACGGCCGAAGCGGTGTCGACGTCAGCACACTCCGCCGCCCGCCGCCCGCCGCCCGCCGCCCGCCGCCCGCCGCCCGCCGCCCGCCGCCCGCCGCCCGCCGCCCGCCGCCCCGCCCGCCGCCCGCCGCCCCGCCTGCCGCCCCGCCGGTCGCCTGCCGTCCATCACACCCTCCTGCACACCTGTCACGCCCCACTCACCGCCTGATTCGTTGACGACATCAGCTCGAAAGGACGCGCCAGGACCACCTGACCCGCGCGCTCCCGGGTCGACCTGGATGACAGCCAGGGCGGCAAACCTCGACACCTCCCCGTCGAGGATCATGTGGGGTGCCATCGACCCTGCTCCGAGGAGGTCGCCGTGCCGGCGAAGCTGACCCGGGACGAGGCCGTCGCCCTCGTCGAGCGGATCATGCGGCTCGACTATGCCGACGACGGCGAGCTGAACGACTGGCTGGGCAGACTCGCACGCGACCTCGTCTGTCCGGACGTCTCCGATCTGATCTTCACGACCACCCCGGAGCTGACGGCCACCGAGATCGTCGACCGCGCGCTGGCCTACCGGCCGATCGCGCTGCAGGCGACCCCGTGGTCGGAGACCGAGGAGCAGACCCGGCCTGACTGACCCACGTGGGCGCGGGCACCCGGCACGGGAACGGCGGGGGCGGCGTCGGGACGTACCCTGGTGATCATGCGGATTGGCATCGTGATCCTTCCCGACCAGCGGTGGCCGGAGGCGCGTCGGCGCTGGCAGCAGGTGGACGCGTGGGGCTTCGACCACGCCTGGACGTACGACCACCTGGGTTGGCGGGATCTGGTCGACGGCCCGTGGTTCGACTCGATGTCGACGCTGACCGCCGCTGCCACGGTGACCGAACGGATCCTGCTCGGCGCCCTGGTCGCCTCGCCCAACTTCCGGCATCCGGCGGCGTTCGCCCGGCAGGTCACCACCCTCGACGACATCTGCGGCGGGCGGCTGCTGCTGGGTCTCGGCGCGGGTGGGATCGGCTTCGACTCGGCGGTGCTGGGCGGGGAGACGCTGCCGCCCCGGCCGCGGGTGGACCGGTTCGGCGAGTTCACCGAGCTGCTGGACCTGATCCTGCGGGAGGACGGCACCACCTGGCGGGGTGACTGGTTCTCCGCCGTGGACGCCCGCAACAACCCCGGCTGCGTGCAGCAACCCCGGGTGCCGTTCGTGGTGGCCGCCAACGGGCCCCGGTCGATGCGGTTGGTCGCCCGGTTCGGTCAGGGCTGGGTCACCACCGGCACCGGCGAGGAGGACCTGACGGCCTGGTGGGACGGGGTGGCGACGCTGTGCGCCCGGATGGACCGTACCCTCGACGAGGCCGGCCGCGAACCGGCCAGTCTGCCCCGGTACCTCTCCCTGGACTCGGCACCGGTCTTCTCGCTGAGCAGCGCGGACTTTTTCGCCGAGCAGGTCGCGCGGGCGGCGGCGCTCGGCTTCACCGACGTGATCACGCACTGGCCCCGGGCCAGCAGCTGGTACGCGGGGGACGAGGCGGTGCTGGCGGACGTCGCCACCCGCCTGCTGCCGGAGCTGCGCACGCCCTGACCGGTCGCCGCACGCCCTGACCGGTCGCCGCAGCACGCACTGGCGGGGGCCGCACACACTGACGGGGTGCGGCCCGGGGCTGGGTCAGGTGCCCAGGTCGCCGGTGCGTGTCCCGCCGTCGCCGGCCGAGACCAGCCGGAACCGGATGCAGACGATCTCGGTGTCGTCGGTGACCGGGGTGCCGGCCCGGGCCCAGAAGCCGGCGTGCCCCGCCCGCCAGTCCTCGATCGAGCGGTCGCCCTCCCCCTCGGAGCGGGCGAAGTCCCAGGGGACCCGGGCGAAGGGGACGACCTCGATCCCGGTCACCTCGACCACTCCGACGAGGGTGTCCCGGTCGTCGACCAGGGCCAGCCGCTCGCCGACGTGCTCCAACTCCTCGGTCTCGGCGGCGTACTCGGTGAGCAGACCGGCGGTGGCCGTCTTGACCCCGGCCAGCACCAACGTGTTGAGGGTGGTGCGCAGCTCGCCGGGGGTGCCGAGGGCGAGCGTGCGGAGTCCGCCGATCCGTGGCCACATGCGGCCGAGGCTACCGGGGTGCCGCTGTCCCGTCGCCCGGTTTCGACGCCCCCACGCCCGGCTTCGACGCGCCGCACTGCCGGTTTCGACGCCCCCACGGCCGGCGTCGCCGTCGCTACGGTGGGTCGACGACGGGAGGGGACCATGGTGGACCGACGCGCGGTGTTCGTCCCCGGGCGGGGCTACGACACCCATTACCCGCTGTTCGCCTACCCGGGTGAGGGCCTGCGCCGGGCGGGCTTCGACGTGCACGAGATCAGCTGGCAGCCGCCGGAGGGGATCGGGATGGACGGCGCACCCCCGGCGGTGGCGGTGGACTGGGTCGCCGGACAGGTCGCCCTGACCCTGGCAACGCCGACTGATCTGCTGGTCGCCAAGTCGCTCGGCACCCTGGCCGCCCCGCTCGCCGCCGACCGGGGGCTGGCCGCGATCTGGTTGACGCCGCTGTTGCACCGGCCCGAGGTGGTCGCGGCCCTGGGCCGGGCGTCCGCGCCGTTCCTGCTGGTCGGCGGTACGGCCGACGGGGCGTGGGACGGCGCGGTGGCGCGGCGGCTCACCCCGCACGTGCTGGAGGTGCCGGACGCCGACCACGGGTTGCTGGTGCCCGGCCCGTTGGCCCGTTCGGCCGAGGTGCTGGGGCGGGTCTGCACGGCGGTCGAGGAGTTCGTGCGGTTCACCTGGCCGGGCTGACACCGGAGCGTGGGTCAGGGCAGGTCAGCGGGGGTGAGTAGCCCGCGTGCGCCCAGTTCGGCGGCGACCGGGTCGGGCAGGTCGACGACCACGGCGGCGACGCCGACCCAGTGTGCGCCCCGGGCGGCGCAGAGGTCCCGGACGGCCCGCACCTGGGCTCCGGTGGCGACCCAGTCGTCGACCATGAGCACCCGGTCGTCCGCGCCGAGCCGGTCGTCGCGTACCGCCAGGTCGACCTGCCGGCCCCGGAAGTCGGGTGGGCTCTGCGCCCAGGTCAGCGGGCCGGCGGGGAGTCGGCCGTCGCCGGGCTTGTGGGCCGGGACGAAGCCGACACCGAGGGCGGTCGCGGCGAGCGGCCCGAGCATCAACCCGGTCACCGCGGGGGCGACGACGACGGTCGGCCGGTCGGTGCGGAACGGTGCGACCAGGGCCGGTCCGAGCCCGGCCAGCACCTGCGGGTCCCGCCACCAGCCGGAGACGTCGCTGACCAGGTGGCTGCTGCCCGGCCCCGGGTCGACCCAGCGGTACAGCTCGACCAGGCGGGCGCGCAGCGCGGCGGTCATGGCCCCATCCTCGCGGGTACGCGGCGCGGCGGTCATGCGCCCCGTCCTCGGTGGTGAATGCCAGCGGTGGCATTCTGGCCCGTGCGGCCCACCGGCCGTCGGCTGATCGGTCACACGTATCACTGTAATTCCGGGCATACCACCATGATCACGTTGACTTCGGAAGTGCTTCTGTCGTTACCGTCCGAGCCGCTATGAAGGCATACGAAAGGACCGAGCCGGTGGTTGGCAGGCACTCCCGTACCCGGATCTTCTCCTCGCCCGCCGGCATCGCGGCCACCGCCGCGCTCGGTGTCGCGCTCGCCGTCGGCGGCACCGTCGGCGCGGTGCAGCTGACGGCCGACGACGCGCCGGCCCCCGTGGTCGTGGACCCGGTCACCCCCGGCGTCGTCGGCACCACCGCCGCGCCGACCCCGAGCCCAAGTGCCAGCCCCACCGTCTCCCCGACCGCCAGCCCGTCGCCCACCGCCACGGCCAGCCCGAAGGCGACCCGGACCCAGGCCGCCTCCCGGAGCAAGCCGCGCACGCCCGCGCCCAAGCCGTCCGCCACCACCAAGAAGGCGGCCCCGAAGAGCAACGTCGTCGACAGCGGCTCGTGCGGCGCGTCCTTCTACGACGAGGGTCAGTTGACCGCCAACGGGGAGAACTTCGACCCGAGCGCGCTGACCGCCGCGCACAAGACCCTGCCGTTCAACACCAAGGTCCGGGTGACCAACCCGGCCAACGGCAAGTCCGTCACCGTGCGGATCAACGACCGTGGCCCGTTCGTCGACGGGCGCTGCATCGACCTGTCCCGGGCCGCCTTCGCCGCGATCGCCTCGGTCGACCTGGGTGAACTGACGGTCAGGTACGAGGTGCTGGGCTGACGGCGAACGGTGACAGCAGCGGGACGGCCGGGTAGAACACCCTCAATCGTGGGGCTAGGTTCATTCTCCGGCCCGGTTCCATCAGGCATGCTGTCCCACGTACGTAAACATGCCTTCCAGTTGGGCCGAGGCCCACTGAGTCCCGGGTCCCGCGCCGGCGTCGGCGCGGCCGTCGGGCTGCTCGCGCTCGTCTCGGCGATCGAGTCGGCCGACGGTCGTGCGGTGCACTACGTCGCACTGATGACGGTGGCGCCGATCCTGGCCGCCGGTTTCGCCTCGTGGCGGGCGGTGGCCGGGGTGGGTTTCCTCGCGCTGCTGGTCGGGGCCGGTTTCGCGGTGGCCGATCCGGCGATGAAGCTGACCACTGCGGTGTCCCTGGTCGGGATCGCCTTCGCCACCGTGGTGGCGGCCAGTGTGGCGGCGGTCCGGCAGGGGCAGGTGGTGCGGATCGGCGAGCTGTCCCGGCTGGCCTCGGTGGCTCAGCAGGCCGTGCTGCGTCCGCTCGGCCCGCAGGTCGGGACCCTGGCGGTGGCGGCCCGGTACATCTCCCCCACGGCCACCGCCGAGATCGGCGGTGACCTGTACGAGGCGATAGACACCCCGTACGGCGTCCGGATGATCATCGGGGACGTGCGGGGCAAGGGGCTGGACGCGGTCCGGCTCGCCAGCATCGTGCTCGGCTCCTACCGGCACGTCGCCTATGAGCGGCCCGACCTGCGGGCGGTGGTGGCGGACCTGGACCGGGCGGTGGCCCGCAACGTGGGGGACGAGGACTTCGTCACCGCGGCCGTGGTCGAGGAGCGCGGCGGGACGCTGACCATCGTCAACTGCGGCCATCCGGCGCCGTTGCTGCTGCGTCGGGGCGCGGTGATCCCGCTGGAGCCGCCTGCGCCCGCGCCGCCGCTGGGTTTCATGCCGGTGGTCCGGCCCCGGGTGGAGCGGCTGGAGCCGGGCGACCGGCTGCTGCTGTTCACCGACGGTCTCGGTGAGGCACGCCGGGACGGCGAGTTCTTCCCGACCGCCGACCGGGCGTGGCGGCTGCTCGGCCACGGCACGGTCGGCGACGGTCTGGCCTCCCTGGAGACCGCGCTGGTCGAGTGGGTGCACGGGCGGCTCGACGACGACATCGCCCTGGTGCTGATGGAGTACACCGGGCCGCGTAGCGGGGTGACGGTGGCGGTGCCGTCGTGGGAGGTCGGCGCGGCGGAGAACTGACGCGCGCCGGGCTGTGATCGCCGTCACTTCGACGATCGGGTTGTCGCTGCCTACCGGTGAGTAATACAGTGGGGGTTACTGATCGGTAACACCTGTCCGGAAGCGGGGCCAGCGAGCATGACCCACTACAAGAGCAACCTTCGGGACCTTGAGTTCAACCTGTTCGAGGTCTTCGGGGCGGACCGGACGTTCGGCCAGGAGCCGTACACGGACCTGGACGTCGACACCGCCCGCAGCTTCCTCTCCGAGGTCGACCGCCTGGCCCGTGAGGACCTCGCGGCCAGCTACCAGGACAGCGACCGCAACCCGCCGGTCTTCGACCCCGCGACGCACACCGCGCCGCTGCCGGAGTCGTTCAAGAAGTCCTACCAGGCGTTCATGGACTCCGAGTTCTGGCGGCTGGACCTCCCCGAGTCCCTCGGCGGCAGCAGCGCCCCGCGCGCGCTCTGGTGGTCGCTCGCCGAGCTGGTGCTCGGCGCCAACGCGCCCGTCTGGATGTACGCCTCCGGCCCGTCCTTCGCGCACGTGCTGGAGGTCGAGGGCACCGACGAGCAGAAGAAGTGGGCCAAGCTCTTCATCGACCAGCAGTGGGCCTCCACCATGGTGCTCACCGAGCCGGACGCCGGTTCGGACGTCGGCGCCGGCCGGGCCCGTGCCGTCCAGCAGCCGGACGGCTCCTGGCACATCGAGGGCGTGAAGCGCTTCATCACCTCCGGCGAGCACGACCTGAGCGACAACATCGTCCACTACGTGCTGGCCCGTCCGGTCGGCGTCGAGGGCGTCGGCGGCCCGGGCACCAAGGGGCTGTCCCTGTTCGTCGTGCCGAAGTTCCACTTCGACGCCGAGACCGGCGAGCTGGGCGAGCGCAACGGCGTCTACGCCACCAACGTCGAGCACAAGATGGGCATCAAGGTCTCCAACACCTGCGAGCTGACCTTCGGCGAGCACGGCGTACCGGCCAAGGGTTGGCTGCTGGGTGAGAAGCACGACGGCATCCGGCAGATGTTCATGATCATCGAGTACGCCCGGATGATGGTCGGCACCAAGGCGATCGCCACCCTGTCCACCGGCTACCTCAACGCCCTGGAGTACGCGAAGAACCGGGTGCAGGGCGCCGACCTGACCCAGCAGGCCGACAAGGCCGCGCCCCGGGTCACCATCACCCACCACCCGGACGTGCGCCGTTCGCTGCTGATGCAGAAGTCGTACGCCGAGGGGCTGCGGGCGCTGGTCTGCTACACCGCCACCTGGCAGGACAAGATCGCGGTCGCCGAGGCGGCCGGCGACGAACCGGCCACCAAGGTGGCCAGGCGGGTCAACGACCTGCTCCTGCCGCTGGTCAAGGGCGTCGGCTCCGAGCGGGCCTACGAGCTGCTCGGTCACGAGTCGCTCCAGACCTACGGTGGTTCCGGCTTCCTCCAGGACTACCCGCTGGAGCAGTACGTCCGGGACGCCAAGATCGACACCCTGTACGAGGGCACCACCGCGATCCAGAGCCTCGACCTGATCTTCCGGAAGATCGTCCGGGACAACGGCCGGGCGCTCACCTCGGTCGCCGGTGAGATCCAGGAGTTCATCAGCACCGAGGCCGGCAACGGGCAGCTCAAGGAGGAGCGGCAGGCGCTCGGTCGGGCGCTCGCCGAGATCCAGAACATCCTCGTCGTGCTGACCGGTTGGCTCGGTGAGGCTCAGGGCGGCGACACCCGCAGCCTCTACAAGGTCGGCCTGAGCAGCCGCCGCTTCCTGCTCGCCCTCGGCGACCTGGTCGTCGGGTGGCTGCTCCAGAAGCAGGCCGACGTGGCGCTGAAGGCGCTGGCCGGTGAGGTCTCCACCACCGACCAGGCGTTCTACACCGGCAAGGTGGCCGCCGCCCGGTTCTTCGCCCGTGAGGTGCTGCCCCGCATCGGCGCCGACCGCCGGATCATCGAAGGCGCCGACCTGGACATCATGGACATCCCGGAGGAAGCCTTCTGACCTGACCGCCGTCCCGACCGGGTCGAGCCGGCCGGATTCGGCGGGTGACGCGTAGGGGGCCGATGTGGCGGTGTCCGGGACGTCCGGACATCACCACATCGGCCCTTCTGCGTCGACGATGAGGATCGGGACAGCGTCACCTTGAGGCGCGCGGGAAGCGGTCGGGAGAGGGGGCCAGATTTGCCGGGTGCGATCCCGGTAGGAGGGCTGCTGGGCGGGTAACCCGCGCGGACCACGTCAGGGCACGCCCAACGGCCACCGCACGGGGGAGTGCAGCGCACATGGGCATTGGTAGCGGCATCTTTCTCATCGCGCTCGGCGCGATCATGACGTTCGCCATCCGGGCCGACGTCTGGTGGATCAACCTGCGCGCCGTCGGCTGGGTCTTCATCCTGGCCGGCCTGGCCGTGCTGCTCACCACGCTCTGGTTCTGGCAGGACCGGCGCAAGCGGGCGCGCACGCTCATCGTGGAGGAGAACCGGCTCTCCCACCCGACCGCGATGATGCCGCCGCCGCCCGATCCGCCCCCGCCCACCGCACCCCCGTCCTGACCGGCCGTCCTGCTGGACGACACCGGCCGCTGACCGGCCGCCCCGCTGGACGACACCGGCCGCTGACCGGCCGCCGCGGGACGACGTCATCAGAGCCGGGCTGCCCGGCGGGTGGGTCGGGTCAGCCGCGGGCGGTGTGCCGGTCGACGACCGGGGTGTCGCCCGGTGTCAACTCCGCCCACGGGGCTGCCGCCCGGTGCACCACCAGACCGGTGGTACGCAGCCCTTCCCGGTCGGCCCCTTCCGGGTCGAGGAGCGCCGACAGCAGCGAGATGCCCGGGTTGTGGGCGACGAGCAGGACCGTGTGGGCCTCCGGCTCGACCATCCGCACCAGGTCGAGCAGGTCGTCCGGGTGCGCCTCGTACGCGGCGGCGGCGTACCGCACCACCGGTGCTGTCCCCGCCGGGCCACCCTCCGGCGGGACCCCGGTCATGCCCAGCGCCACGTCGTGCCAGGTCTGCCTGGTCCGGCGGGCCGCCGAGCAGATCACCACGTCGGGGAGGAGACCCTGCCCGGCCAGCCACGCCCCGGCGGCGGCGGCGTCGGCGTGCCCGCGTGCGGTCAGTCGCCGGTCGACGTCGGAGCCGTTCCCGGGCTGTTCGGCCTTGGCGTGCCGCAGCAGCACCAGTGTCCGTGTCTCGGCCTCGCCGTCCGTCATTCCCCCAGCTTGCCTGATTGACGCGAGTGTCGCCTGGGTATGTCAGTGGGGCCACTCGCTCATCGATGCCCTCGATGGCCGTGGCGGGTGGGTAACGCCAGCTGACAGCCAAGGAGGCGACGTCATGGGCATCGGTGCCAGCATCTTCCTCATCGCGGTGGGTGCGATCTTCGCGTTCGCCGTCGACGCCGACCTGGGATGGCTCAACCTCGACGTGGTGGGCTGGGTGCTGATGCTCGCCGGCCTCGTCGGGCTGCTGACCACCCTCTTCTTCTGGAACAGCCGTCGCCGGGCGGTGGTGACCACCGCCGTGCGTCAGGACCAGGTCGTCGCCGACCGGGTCGTGCCGGCGCAGGGCGGCCAGGTGGTACGCGAGGAGTACCGCGAGGCGCGCGGCCCGGGTTACCCGGTCTGACCGCACCGCACCACATGATCTCAGGGGCCCCGCAACGGCGCGGGGCCCCTGAACTGTTCCCTGCTCAGGCCGGCTCCGGCTTGGCGCGCGGCCGGCGCGACCGCCCCCGGACCGGCCGGAGACTAGTGATCAGGCGAAGAGGGCGAAGTAGATCGCGATGTGGTGACAGAGGGCGGCGAGCAGGGTGCAGGCGTGGAAGAACTCGTGGTGGCCGAAGACGGTGGGCCAGGGGTTGGGCCGCCGCAGCGCGTAGAAGACCGCGCCGATGCTGTACATCGCCCCACCGGCGGCGAGCAGCACCAGCACGGTGACCCCGCCCTGGCGCAGGATCTGCGGCAGGATCGCCACCGACACCCAGCCGAGGGCCAGGTAGAGCGGGGCGGAGACCCAGCGCGGGGCGTGCGGCCAGATCAGTTTGACGGCCACACCGGCCAACGCCCCACCCCAGACCAGGGCGAGCATGAGGGTGGCCATCCGCCGGTCGAGCAGCAGCGCACAGAGCGGTGTGTACGTGCCGGCGATGAACACGAAGATCATCGAGTGGTCCATCCGGCGCATGATCTGGTAGCCGCGCTCCGACCACACCCGGCGGTGGTAGAGGGCGCTGGTGCCGAAGAGGCCGCAGACGGTGACGCTGTAGATCAGGCAGCTGACCAGGGGCGCCCAGCCGGGACGGGTGGCCGCGACGGTGCAGAGCACGGTGCCGCAGACGAGCGCGACGAAGAACGCGTAGGTGTGCAGCCAGCCGCGCATCCGGGGCTTACCGATGTCGACAGGCTTGAGTCGAAGCGGTGCGGAGGTGGTCACGGAATCAGGTTACGGCACCGTAGGTTACTTCTAGGTAGTGCGACCCGTCACCAGACCTGTCGAGTCTAGCGACCCTGGACGGCACATCGATCGGGGAGTATGGCGGGATGCGCATCCGACCCGTGGGCCGGCACGCCCTCCTGCTCGACTGTGACGACCCCGGCCAGGTGGAACGGTGGCGGGCCGAGTTGTGGCGACGCCGCGCCGCTGGTGAGCTGGACGCCGCCGAGATCGTCCCGGCGGCCGGCACCGTCCTGCTCGACGGGGTGCCCGACCCGGAGTCGACGGCCACCCGGATCGCCGGCTGGACCCCCGACCCGGTCACCACCACAGCCGACGCCGGCACCGTCGACGTTCCCACCGTGTGCGACGGTGAAGACCTGCCCCTGGTCGCCGCGCACTGGCGACTGACCGTGCCCCAGGTGGTGCAACGGCTGCGGGACACCGAGTTCCGGGTGGCGTTCTGCGGCTTCGCCCCCGGCTTCGGCTACCTGACCGGCCTCCCCCCGCAGTACGCGGTGCCCCGACTGCCCACCCCGCGCCCCCGGGTGCCCGCCGGCTCGGTGGCCCTGGCCGGCCCGTACGCGGGGATCTACCCGACCGCCTCGCCGGGTGGCTGGCTGCTGGTGGGGCGGACCACGCTCACCCTCTTCGACGTGGCCGCCGACCCACCCGCCACCCTCACCCCCGGCACCCGGGTCCGGCTGGTGACCGGGTGACCGGCGGTCCCCGGTCCCGGCCGGTGCCGGCATGACCGGGACGAGTCGAGCGGAGCAGCCGGAGCAGCCGACCGGGCCGGCCGAGGGCGGACCGACCGGGGGCGGGGCGACCGGGGTGCGCCGGGCGGAGCAACCATCCGGGCCGACCCGTGGGGTGATCGAGGTGCGCCGGGCGGGACCGCGTACCACCGTGCAGGATCTGGGGCGGCCCGGGTGGGCGCATCTCGGCGTACCCCGGTCGGGGGCGCTGGATCCGGCGGCGTTGGCGCTGGCGAACCGGCTGGTCGGCAACCCGGCGGACGCCGCCGGTCTGGAGTTGACACTCGGCGGCGGTGAGCTGCGGCTGACCCGGGCCGGCACGGTCGCGGTGACGGGGGCCGACGTCGAGATCCGGGTCGACGGCCGCCCCGGCGACGTGGGCCGGCCGTTGGCGGTGCCGGCGGGGGCCGTGCTGCGGATCGGGTCGCCCCGGCACGGGCTGCGCAACTGGCTGGCGGTCGACGGGGGGATCGCCGTCGACCCGGTGCTCGGCAGCCGGTCCACCGACACCCTCTCCGGCCTCGGCCCACCCCCGGTCGGCGACGGCGACCGGCTCCCGCTCGGCCCGCCGGCCGGGCCACCCGCCCCGGTGGACTTCACCGTCGGCCGGCCGGTGCCGGACGAGCTGTGGCTGACCCTGCGCCCCGGCCCACGCGCCGACTGGTTCACGGCCGACGCGCTGGTGTCGCTGCTCGGCACGGCGTACACGGTGAGTCCGGTGAGTGACCGGGTCGGTGCGCGACTTGTCGGCGCGGCGCTGCCCCGCGCGGTGGCCGGGGAGCTGCCGAGTGAGGGCGTGGTGCTCGGCGCGGTGCAGGTGCCCGCCGACGGCCAACCGTTGATCTTCCTGGCCGACCATCCGACCACCGGCGGGTACCCGGTGATCGGGGTGGTGGACGACGTGACCGGGCTCGCGCAGGCCCGACCGGGGACTACGGTGAGATTCCATGGACCTCAACGCTGACCTCGGCGAGGGATTCGGCATCTGGCGGCTCGGCGACGACGAGGCGCTGCTCGACCTGGTCACCTCCGCCAACGTGGCGTGCGGCTTCCACGGCGGCGACCCGTCGACCATGCGGCGGGTCTGCGCCGCCGCCGCCGAACGCGGCGTCGCCGTCGGCGCGCAGGTCGGCTACCGGGACCTGGCCGGCTTCGGCCGCCGGCACATCGCGTACGACTTCGACGAGCTGCGTGACGAGGTGACCTACCAGCTGGGGGCGCTCGACGCGTTCTGCCGACCCCACCGCACCCGGGTCCGCTACCTCAAACCGCACGGCGCGCTCTACCACGCGGCGGCCACCGACGAGGTGCAGGCCGCCGCCCTGGTCGCGGCGGTCAGTGGGTACGACCACGAGCTGCCGATCCTCTGCGCGCCCGGCTCCACCCTCGCCCAGCTCGCCGTCGGCGCGGGCCTGCGGGCGGTCCCCGAAGGCTTCGCCGACCGGGGTTACCTGCCCAATGGGGCGCTGGTGCCGCGTACCGCGCCGGGCGCGCTGGTCACCGACCCGGAGGAGGTGGCCGTCCGGGCGGTCCGGATGGCCACCGAGCAGACGGTGGTGGCGGTCGACGGGACCGTCGTGCCGTGCCCGGTCGCGTCGATCTGCCTGCACGGGGACAGCCCCGGCGCGGTCGCGTCGGCCGCCCTGGTGCGGGCCGCGCTGATCGACGCCGGGGTCACCCCGACCCCGTTCGCCTGACCGTCCCCGGTGGCCCGGTGGCCCGGCGGCCTGATGGCCCGGCGGGTGGGTCAGTTAGGACCGTTCCCACCGCCGGGCCGTTGCCGGTCGCGGTCTGCTGCTGCGGCGGCGGGCGCTCAGGTGTCCAGGCAGCGCAGCACCAGCGGGACGCGGGTCGCGCCGTCGTCGACGACCCGCACCGGGACGCCCCAGTCCTGCCGGGTCAGGTGGCAGGCGGCATGCTCGACGTCGGCGTCGCAGGTGGCGGCCTGGGCGGTCACCTGGAGCACCCCCTGGGGTACGGCCGGGTCGACCACCAGCCGGCGGGACAGCTCGGTGCCGGTGCCCGCCCCCTCGACCAGCAGCTCCGGCGGCGAGGCCGAGACGACCAGCCGGGTCGACGGCCCGTACGTCTCGTCCAGCTTCTGCCCTGGGGCGGGCGTGAAGATCACGTCGAGGGTCACCTCGCCGGCCGCTACGTCGGTGGGTTTGCGTTCCAGCCGGTGCCGAGGACCGTCCACGGTGTCCGCCCCGGCGGCGGTCAACGCGCCCGGGGCGAGCCGGGTCAACCGGTGCGCGGCCGACTCCACCACCAGCACCCCGCCGTCGGCGGTGAGCACCAGGTCACTCGGCTCGGCCAGCCCGTCGGCCACCGTGGCGACCAGGCCGGTCGCCGGGTCGAAGCGGCGTACCGCGCCGTTGTAGGTGTCGGCGATCAGCACCGAACCATCGGGCAGCGCGCACACCCCCAGCGGATGCTGGAGCAACGCCCGGTCGGCCGGCCCGTCCACGTGCCCGAAGTCGAACAGGCCCTGCCCGACGGCGGTGCCGAGCACGCCGTCCTGCACGAAACGGATGGCACTGGTCTCGCTGTCGGCCACCCACAGCCGGGTGCCGTCGGCGGAGACGGACAGGCCGGACGGCTGGGCCAGCCACGCCTCGGTCAGCGGGCCGTCGCGCAGCGCCTCGACCGTGGTGCCGGCCCACATGCCGGCGGTCCGCTTGATCGGGTCGAACCACCAGAGCTGGTGGATGCCGGCCATCGCCACGATGACCTTGTCGTCGTACCAGGCCAGGTCCCACGGGGAGGAGAGGTCGACGGAGAGCGCGTCGTGGGCGTGGTCGTCGACAGTGGAGCGCCACTGCCGGCCGGTGCCGGCCACCGTGGTCACCTCGCCGGTGTCGAGGCGTACGCCGCGCAGCAGGTGGTTGACCGTGTCGGCGACCAGCAGGTCGTAGCCGGCGACCTCGGCGACGTGCGCGGGCAGCAGGCAGAGCCCCTGCGGCTCGGCGAAGCCCGCCGAGGCGGCCGGCCCGTCGACCCGGCCCCGCTCGCCGGAGCCGATCCGCCGGAGCAGCGTCTCGCCGTCCGGGGCCAGCTCGACCAGGCTGTGCCGGGCCGAGTCGGAAACCAGCAGGTTGCCGCCGTCGAGCAGCACGGCCTTGCCGGGGAAGCGCAGCGTCGTCTCCGGTGGCGTCGGCGGCACGTACGGCCCGTCGCCCCGGTGCAGGGTGCCCTTCGCCTCGTGGGCGGCGATCAGGTCGTCGACCAGCCGGATCAGCCCCTCGGCGTGACCCTCGCCGGCCATCGTGGCGACCACGTAACCCTCCGGGTCGACCACCGCCAGGGTGGGCCACGCCTTCGCCGCGTACTGCTGCCACATGTCCAGCTCGGGGTCGTCGAGCACCGGGTGGTGCACGCCGTACCGCTCGACGGCGGCGGCCAGCGCGGCCGGATCCTTCTCGTGCTCGAACTTCGGCGAGTGCACCCCGACGACGACCAGCACGTCGGCGTACTTCTCCTCAAGCGGGCGCAACTCGTCGAGCACGTGCAGACAGTTGATGCAGCAGAAGGTCCAGAAGTCGAGCAGAATGATCTTGCCCCGCAGGTCGGCGAGCCTCAGCTCCCGCCCCCCGGTGTTCAACCAGCCCCGACCACGCAACTCTGGTGCCCGTACCCGTGCGCTCATGCCCCCATCGTGCCGCACCGCCTGCCGACGGGTCGCACGAAGGGCTCAGTGGTCGGGTGGCCGTGCCCAGGACAGGAAGCGGTCGGTGAGATTGTTCGACCGGCCGCTGTCGAGCTGGGTGAGGTGCTCCTCCGCCTCCCGTTGCAGCGCCGACAGCGGGGCCAGCAGAGCCGGCCGATCGTCGGCGAACGCGGCGCGCAGGGCGAGTTTCGCCTCCCCGCACGGCCACGGGTTCGCGTCGAGGCGGCACAGCCAGATCGGGCGCAGCGGCCGATGGGCGAGCCCGTCGAGCGGCGTCACGTCGACACCACCGAGCCGTGAGCTGCCGGCTTCCTTGCCGCCGACCTTCCTGCCGTCGGCTTCGCCGCTCCGGTTTTCGGTTTCGGGGTCGTCCGTTTCACCGCCGCCCGTGGTGCGGGTGGCCGAGGCGCTGCCGGAGGCGGGGAGGGGAGCCAACGCACCCCGGCGCGGCGGACGTACAGCTCGCGCCGTCGTCGGGCCAGGCCGTCCGGCCCCAGCTCGTACGCCTCGATCCAGGTCCAGCCGTCGTACGTGTGGCGGTCGGGCAGTTCACGGATCACCCGTACCGTGATCGGCCGGATGAACTGCGGGCTGACCTCGCGGGTCAGGTGGATGAGGTCGCCGGCCCTCAGTCTCGGTTCTTTCATCGTCCCGGCCCCCGGTTCCGGCCCGGCTTCCACCGATCCGTCAGCACCACGTTCGTGATCCGGCCCGGCCCCCGGTAGGGCGGAATGAACGGACCGATCGGACCGGGGACGATCGGCGGCGCGGGCGGTGGTGGGGGCGGAGGCGGGGTTGGTTGGGGTTGGGGCTTCGGAGCGGGCTCCGGCTTCTTGGACATGACTCTCCCTGTGACGGCGTGGAGTCGGGCTGCCTCGGTACTGCTGTCGGGGCAGCCCGACCACGAACGCGACCGCCGGGCTTCTCCGCACCGATCGCGCCGTTCCGTCCTCCACCCTGGACTTTTGCTCCTTGGCTTCGGACTAGTGATCAGGTGATTGCGGAGCGCGATGGTCTGTTGCGAGCTGGCGAGGAATGCAGGGGATCGCCGTGGAAGGGTGTGGAAGCCGTGGGAATCTCTCCGTCGGAGTACCTTCTGCGTGAACTACGGCGACGTCGGGCGGCTGCCGGGCTCACCCAGACGCAGCTCGGCGAGCGGATCTTCTGCTCGGATTCCCAGGTGAGCGCGATCGAGACCGGGGTGAAGCCGCCGACCCTGCCCTACCTGGCGTCGGTGGACGAGGCGCTGGGAACCGAGGGTTACTTCACGACTCTCTGGGACGAGTTGGTCAAGAGCGATGCGGCCCCGGTATGGCTGCGCGAGTGGATCGAAATTGAGCGCGAGGCGACCGCACTGCGTTGGTACGAGCACGCCTTCGTGCCCGGCCTCCTACAGACCGAGGGGTACGCCCGTGCCACCTTTCAGGCGGCCCGGGTGCCGACCTCGGAGCTTGACCGGCGAGTCGCGGCCCGGCTCGAACGGCAGGTCGTCCTCGACCGTGACCCCGCACCCCAACTCTTCGTCGTCCTGGACGAGGTTGTCCTCCGACGGGCGTGCGGTGGGCCTGCCGTCATGGCAGAGCAGCTTGGCCACCTCATCGCCTGCGCTGAACAGCCACATATCCAGTTGCGCGTCGTCCCGATGTCCGCCGGCATGTATCCGGACCTGGCCGGGGCATTCATCATTGCTGACATGCCCGACGGCTCCCGGACCGGATACGTCGACAACCAACTGGCGGCGCAGGTCATTGGGCAGGCTGACTTGATTGCCGACCTCGGTGTGTCGTGGGACGCTATCCGAGGCGAGGCGTTGCCGCTGGGCCTGACCCTGGACCTTCTCATGGAAGTAGCGAGGACATGGACCTGACTGGAGCCACGTGGCGTAAATCTTCCCGCTCGTCCACCAATGGCGGCGCATGCGTCGAGGTTGCCGGGAATCTGGTCGACGCGGTCGGCGTACGAGACAGCAAGGACCCGAACGGCCCTGCTCTCGTCTTCGCCCCGGCGGCCTGGCGGGCATTCGCCGCTCAATTCCCCGAGCGGGCCTGATCGACCGAGCGCCGAGCATCGATGTTCGGCGTTGTGAGCCGCTCGGTAGTTGTCAGTCAAACTGAGACAGTCTGTTCCTGCTGGGTCGGCTGGTTGATCTAGGAATGGTCGGCAGTTTCGGTGCGCCCGGTCTGACCCGATGTGAACATCTCCTTACTGAGGGCGGGTTGAGGCCTTCGACCCGTTCATCATTGGACGATCGATGGGGCGACCTCTGTATAGGCGCGCAAGGTCTCATATGCCTCGTCCCACTCTGACACCCTCCCTGACGTGGGACCACTGCAGGCTCTCACCAGATATGACAGGACATCGGGTACGAGTTCCGGACGCCGTCGCGAAAGATTGATCAGTGCGCCTTTCGCCTGCCGCCGAATGTCGTCTTCAACATGCCTCAAAAGTCGCAGAAAAAGCCTTTGGAGCTCGCCGGTAGGTGGAGCCTGACGCAGCGCTTTTACGGCTGTGGTTCGTATAAACCCGGACTCGGTGGTGGCGAGGGTGGTCAGTGCGGTGATGACGGGTGGGGTGAGTGCCCCGCCGTGGGCCAGCGCCGATCCCGCGCGGGCGCGGAC